>NZ_CP085234.1:2700000-3000000 GCF_044807075.1 Brevundimonas vesicularis | reverse complement strand
GAGGGAGAGGGTTTTGCGGTCGTCGCCGCCGCTCAGTCCTGGCTCGGCACGCCCTATCGGCATCAGGCCAGTGTGAAGGGCATGGGCGCGGACTGTCTGGGTCTGGTGCGGGGGGTGTGGCGCGAGGTGGCAGGCGAGGAGCCTGAGGTCTTGCCAGCCTATTCGGCCGACTGGGCCGAGGTCGGCGGGCGCGAGATGCTGCTGGAGGCGGCGGGGCGGTGGATGCGGCCGGTTGCGGTCGATCAGATGCGGGCGGGCGACGTGTTGCTGTTTCGGATGTCGCCTGGGGCGGCGGTGAAGCACTGCGCCATCCTGAGCGACGTCGACGGACCGGAGCCGAGGATGATCCATGCCTATTGGGGACGGGCGGTGGTCGAGAGCTGGATGGGCGTGTGGTGGCGAAGGCGGCTGGCGGCCGTGTTCCGGTTTCCTGTCCCCGGTTCGGCCTCGGCGGCGTGCGCCGCCTCGTTGACCGAGGATGACGGAGTTTAAAAGTATGGCGCAAGTCGTTTTGAGCGCGGTCGGGCAGTCGGTCGGCGGGCCGGTCGGGCGGGTGATCGGCGCGACCCTTGGGCGGGCGATCGACAATCGGGTGGTGGGCTCGCTGGGTCCGGCGCGGCAGGTGGGCCCCAGACTGGAGACGCTGAAGGTTCAGGGCACGGCCGAAGGCGCGCCGATGGCCGGCGTCTTCGGACGGGCGCGGGTGACGGGTCAGGTGATCTGGGCGGCGCGGTTCCTGGAAGGCAAAAACAAGGGCCGGGCGGGCAAGGGCGGGCCGAAGACGGTCGACTATGTCTATTCGCTGAGCTTCGCCGTGGCCCTTTGCGAGGGCGAGATCGACGGGGTCGGGCGGGTCTGGGCCGACGGGCGTCTGATGGACATGACCGGCGTGGTGATGCGGGTGCATCGCGGGGGCGAGGACCAGACGGCGGATCCGCTGATCGAGGCGGTGGAACGGGATGCGCCAGCCTATCGCGGGACGGCCTATGTGGTGTTCGAGGACCTGCCGCTGGGGCCGTTCGGGGATCGGGTCCCTCAGCTGAGCTTCGAGGTGTTTCGGCGGCCGCGCGGACAGACGGCGCGACTGGAAGATTTGCTGGAGGGGGTGTGTCTGATCCCCGGCGCGGGGGAGTTCGCCCTGGCGACCGAGGCGGTGGTGCGCCGCGAGGGACTGACGCGGACGACGGCGGAGAATGTGCACAATGGCGAGGGCCGAGCGGACCTGGCCGTGTCGCTGGATCAACTTCAGGCGCAACTGCCGAACCTGAAACGGGTCAGCCTGGTGGTCGGGTGGTTCGGCAGCGACCTGAGGGCCGAGCATTGCGTCGTGCGGCCGGGGGTGGAGCGGCGCGACAAGCCAACCGAACCGCTGGTCTGGTCCGTGGCGGGTGTTGCGCGCGATGAGGCCTATCAGGTCAGTCGGGTGGATGGGGCGCCGGCCTATGGCGGGACGCCGTCGGACGAGAGCGTGCGTCAGGCGATCCGCGAGCTGAAGGCGCGGGGGCTGGAGGTGACCCTGTATCCGTTCGTCTTCATGGACTGCCTCGCCTATCCGTGGCGTGGACGGGTGGCGGGCGCGGACGGTGCCGGTGCGACGGCGGAGATCGCCGCGCTGTTCGGCGGGGACGAGGATTGGGGGCTGCGGCGGATGGCGCTGCACTATGCCCGGATCGCGGCGGATGAGGGGGCGGACGGCCTGTTGATCGGGTCGGAGATGAGGGGCGTGACCTGGACGCGCGATGCGGCCGGAGGCTTTCCGGCGATCGATCAGTTCCGGGCGCTGGCGGCGGAGTGTCGGGCGTTGGTCGGGCCGGGCGTGAAACTGTCCTATGCGGCGGACTGGAGCGAATATTTCGGGCGGCAGTCGGGCGCAGAGGTGGTGTTTCACCTCGATCCGCTGTGGGCCGATGCGAACATCGATCATGTGTCGATCGACTGGTATCCGCCGCTGACGGACTGGCGCGCGGGGGACGGCGGGGTCGATGCGGCGACGTTCGGCGGGGCGGCGGACCCGGCCTATCTGGCGGCGGGCGTCGCGGGCGGGGACGGGTTCGGTTGGTATTACGCCAGCGAGGCGGATCGGACGGCGCAGGTGAGAACGCCCATCGTCGACGCGGCGCATGGCGAGGACTGGTTGTTTCGGCCCAAGGACCTGAAAGGCTGGTGGTCGAACCGGCACCATGACCGGCCGGGCGGGGTGCGAAGCGTGGCGCCGACGGCCTGGATTCCGGGAATGAAGCCGGTGCGGCTGTCGGAGTTCGGCTGCGCGGCGGTGGATCGGGGCGGCAATGCGCCGAACCTGTTTCAGGATGCGAAGAGCAGCGAGAGCCGCTTGCCGCCGGGATCGACCGGCGCGCGCGACGATGCGGTGCAGCGGGCGGCGCTGGCGGCGGTGCTGAACCATTATGCGACAGCTGAGAACAATCCAGTTTCGGAAGTCTATGGCGGGCGGATGCTGGAGGCGGCGGACGCCTGGTGCTGGGACGCGCGGCCCTATCCGGCGTTTCCGGCGCGGGGCGATGTCTGGGCCGACGCAGGGGCGTGGCGGGCCGGGCATTGGCTGAACGGACGGCTGACCGGCGACGGGCGCGATCTGATCGAGGCGGTGCTGTCGCGAGGCGGGTTGTCGCCGGACGAGATGGCGATCGAGGGCGTCGAGGGCGCGGCGGCCGGCTATGTCATCGACCGGCCGATGCGGACGCGCGATGCGCTGGAGCCCTTGCTGGCGGCGTTCGACGCCGTGGCGGCCGAACGGGACGGGAAGGTCGCCGTGCTGGGGCGGGTGGAGACGGTGGTCGAGATCGCGGGCGAGGCGCTGGCCCTGCCCGATGGCGGGGCGGCGGAAACGGCGACGCGGACGCTGGAGCCCAGGGCGGGCGAGGCGCGGGTGCGGTTCATCGACGAGACGGCGGACTATCAGACCGGGGCGGTGGTCGTGCGGTCGGACGATGCGGCGGCGACGGCGGGCGGGGTCGATCTGGATTTGCCGCTGGTGTGCGGCGGCGGACTGGCGACAGCGGCGGCGCAGCGGGCGCTGGACGGCGAGGGCGTGGAGGCGAGAACGCTGGCGCTGGGGCCGCTGGAGGCCTTGCGGCTGGAGCCGGGGGACGGGGTGCGGCTGGACGGCATCGCGGGCGCCTGGCGCGTGACGCGGGTCGCGTCGGACGAGACGCCGTCGGCGGTGCTGGAGCCGGTGACGGTCCGGCGGGCGGTCGAGGATGACGGCGCCTGGCGCGGGGGCGAGATTCCCGCGGTGGTCGGGGCTCCGTTCCTGAAAGTGTTGGATTTGCCGCCCTTGATCGGGCGTGAGGCGGACGCGCGGCCCTTGATCGCCGTGGCGGCCGAGCCGTGGCGGACGATGCGGCTGCACGCGGGGCCGACGGCTGAGACCCTGACGGCGAGGGGCGATGTAGAGACACCCGCGACGGTCGGGGTGTTGCTCGAGGCGCTGGGGCCGGGCGTGCGGCACCGCTGGGACGAGGCCAACGCCGTGGTGGTGCGGGTCGAGGGCGAGGCGCCGGAAAGTGCGGTCGAGGCGGCGGTGCTGGGCGGCGGCAATGTGCTGGCGGTCGAGACGGCCGTGGGCTGGGAGATCGTGCAGTATCGGTCGGCGGTTTTGGTCGGGCCGAGCACGTGGCGGCTGACGGGTCTGTTGCGGGGGCAGCAGGGGACCGAGGTCGAGATGCGGGCGGGCGCCGGGGCGGGAGCGGTCGTGGTGTTTCTGGACGACCGGCTGGCGCGTGCGGAGATCGGGCGGGGCGAGCGAGGACTGCCGCTGCTCTGTCGCGCGGGACCGGCTGGCGCGGCGCCGGGCGGTGCGGGGTTCAGCGAGACGTTGTTCGTGGCGAGGGGCGTACATGATCGGCCGTGGTCGCCGTCTGATCTGACGGTCGAGACGTCGGCCGAGGGTCTGACGATCCGATGGACGCCACGCGTGCGGCTGTTCGGCGACGGCTGGGATGGGGAACCGACAACGGTTGACCCCACGCGGTTCCGGGTGCGCGTCGTTGATCATGACATCGTGGTTCGGACGATGGAGGTCGAGGGGCTGTCGGCATCCTATTCTGCGGCCGACTTGGCGGCGGACTTCCCACAAGGCGTGACATCGACAGCGCGGATCGCCGTTGCTCAGTGGGGCGAGGGGTTCGGGTGGGGCTCACAAGCAGAGGTGAAGGCGGAAATCCGGCGGCTCTGATGAAATAGGGCGGGTCCAGCCCTTTGCGCGGGGCGGGGCATGGCTTAACTGACGGCCTCTCGACCTTTTTCAGCTGGAGCGACAACGGACGTGGCAGGCGACCCCTACAAGGAACTGGGCGTTTCGAAGGGCGCGAGCGCGGACGAGGTCAAGAAGGCGTATCGCAAGCTCGCCAAGGAGCTGCATCCCGACAAGAACCCCGGCGACAAGATCACCGAGGACAAGTTCAAGCGGGTGACGGCGGCCTTCGACATCCTGGGCGACAAGGAAAAGCGCGCCAAATACGACGCGGGCCAGATCGACGGCGACGGCAACGAACAGCATCGCGGCTTTGGCGGGGGCGGTCGCGCCGGCAGCAGCCCGTTTGGCCAGGGCGGCAATCCGTTTGGACAAGGCGGCGGGCCGGGCGGCCGGGCCAACTTCGAAGGCGTTGATCTGGACGACCTGTTCGGCATGTTCGGCGGGGCCGGGCGTCAGCGCGGCGCGCGGGACTTCACCTCACGCGGTCAGGACGTGAAGGCGACGCTGGACATCAGTCTGGAGGACGCCATCGCCGGCGCGACGCGACGGATCCAGTTTTCGGACGGGCGCACCCTGGATGTGACCATTCCAAAGGGCGCGTCGGAAGGCCAGACGATCCGCCTGCGCGGCCAGGGATCGCCGGGGCGCGGGGCCGAGAACGGCGACGCCTTGATCGAACTGAGGATCGAACCGCACCCCATCTACAAACGCGACGGGGCGGACCTGATGATGGATCTGCCGGTGTCGGTTCCCGATGCGGTGCTGGGCGCCAAGGTGCGGGTGCCGACGCCCGAGGGCGTGGTGCAGATGACGCTGCCGGCCGGGTCGAACTCGGGCAAGGTGCTGAGGCTGAAGGGGCGCGGCGCTTTTGCGCAAGGCAGGCGCGGCGATCTGCTGGCGCGGGTGATGGTGACGCTGCCGGATGCGCCGGACGCCGAACTGACCGCCTTCGCCGAGGATTGGCGGGCCAGGCGGCCCTATACGCCGGGGCGGTGAGCGCGCTCAAGCAGCGCGAAGCGCGGTAGCGCCAAAGGAAAAGAGCATGAGCACGAAGCCTGATGTGAAGCCGGCGCGGCCGTGGTTTTCGGCGGGGCCGACGGCGAAGCGGCCGGGCTATGCGCTGGGTGGATTGCCGTCCGATCTGCTGGGACGCGGCATTCGCGCGCCGGAGGTGGTCGAGCGGTTCGCGCATGGCCTGCGGCTGACACGCGAGGTGCTGGAAGTGCCCGACAGCCATGTGATGCTGTATACGCCGGGGTCTGACACAGGCGCGGTCGAGGCGGCGCTGTGGGGCACGCTGGGCGCGCGGCCCGTGCAGGTCGTGGCGTTCGAGAATTTCGGCCTGACCTGGCTGGCGGACGTGAAGGATCATCTGGGCTTGGAGCCCGAGGCCCTGACGGCGCCGTGGGGCGAGCTGCCGGATCTGAGCCGTGCCGACTGGTCCAAGGACGTGGTGTTCCCGTGGAACGGCACGACCTCGGGCGTGCGGGCGCCGGACGCCGACTGGATCGCCGACGACCGCGAGGGGCTGGCGATCTGCGACGCGACCTCCGCCGCCTTCGCCATGCCGCTGCCGTGGGACAAGCTGGATGTCGTGACCTTCAGCTTCCAGAAGGCGCTGGGCGGCGAGGCGGGCATCGGGGTGATGGTGCTGTCGCCGCGCGCGGTCGAGCGACTGGATACGTACCGGCCAGAACGGGCGATTCCCAAGCTGCTGCGGCTGACGGACGGCAAGGGACGGTTCGATCGGGCGCTGGCGGACGGGGTGGCGATCAACACCTTCTCGATTCTGACCATCGAAGACTGGATCGACGCCCTGGGCTGGGCGAAGGACATCGGCGGGTTGAGCGAACTGATCCGGCGGACCGACGCCAACTACGCCGCGTTGGCGGAATGGGTGGAGCGGACCGACTGGATCGACTTCCTGCCGGATCGGCCGGAGATCCGGTCGACGACCTCGGTCTGCCTGAAGTTCACCGATGCGCGGATCGCGGTTCTGGACGACAAGGCGCAGAAGGCCTTTGTTTCGCGTTTCAAGGCGCTGCTGGAAGGCGAGGCGGCCGTGTTCGATATGGAGCCGCACCGCAATGCGCCGCCTGGCCTGCGGCTATGGTGCGGCTGCACGGTCGAGACGGCTGATGTGATCGCGGCGACGCCTTGGCTGGAATGGGCGTTCAAGACAGCGGTCAGCGAAGTCGGATAAATCCGCCTGACGGGACGACATCGGACGATTCCCTCGCTATAGGCTGCGCCCGCATTCCAGTGCGGAGAGACGGTTTTGGCGAACGTAGCGGTGGTCGGCGCCCAGTGGGGCGACGAGGGCAAGGGCAAGATCGTGGACTGGCTGTCCAACCGCGCCGACATGGTCGTGCGGTTCCAGGGGGGTCACAATGCGGGCCATACGCTGGTCGTGGACGGCAAGGTCTACAAGCTGGCGCTGCTGCCCAGCGGCGTCGTGCAGGGCAAGCCGTCGATCATCGGCAACGGCGTGGTCGTCGATGCTTGGCATCTGGTCGGAGAGATCGAGAAGATCGCCGCCCAAGGCGTGACGATCAGCCCTGAAATCCTGACCATTGCGGACAACGCCTGCCTGATCCTGCCTATCCACCCTGCGCTGGATGTCGCGCGCGAGGCGGCGGCCAGCGCGCCGGGCGCCAAGATCGGCACGACCGGGCGCGGCATTGGTCCGGCCTATGAGGACAAGGTGGGGCGTCGCGCCATTCGGGTCTGCGATCTGGCCAATTCAGACGATCTGAAGGTCAAGATCGACCGGTTGCGCTCGCACCACGATCCGCTGCGCGCCGGTCTGGGGCTTGAACCGATCGATCCGGACGCGCTGCTGGCGCAGTTGCTGGAAATCGCGCCGAAGATCCTGCCCTATGTGAAACCGGCCTGGCGTGTGCTGGATCAGGCGCAGAAGGACGGCAAACGCGTCCTGTTCGAAGGGGCGCAGGGCGCCTTCCTGGATGTGGATCACGGCACCTATCCCTATGTCACCAGCTCCAACACCGTAGCCGGTCAGGCGGCGGCCGGTTCG
This sequence comes from Brevundimonas vesicularis, assembly GCF_044807075.1. Taxonomy (GTDB): domain Bacteria; phylum Pseudomonadota; class Alphaproteobacteria; order Caulobacterales; family Caulobacteraceae; genus Brevundimonas; species Brevundimonas vesicularis_G. Next base: position 2,992,747 of record NZ_CP085234.1, on the reverse strand, counting down.
GGCATCGGTCCGCGCGGCGTCGGCTATGTGCTGGGCATCGTGAAGGCCTATACGACGCGCGTCGGCGAAGGCCCGTTCGCCTGCGAACTGGATGATGAGGTCGGCGAGCATCTTGCGACGGTGGGTCGCGAGGTCGGGGTGAACACAGGCCGCGCGCGTCGCTGCGGCTGGTTCGACGCCGTGCTGGTGCGCCAGTCGGTGGCGATCAACGGCATCGACGGGATCGCCCTGACCAAGCTGGACGTGCTGGACGGGTTGAAGACGCTGAAGATCTGCGTCGGCTACAAAGTGGACGGCGAGGTGCTGGACTATCTGCCCTCGAGCCTGAAGGCCCAGGGCGCGGCCGAGCCGGTGTTCGAGGAGTTGGAGGGCTGGAGCGAAAGCACAGCCGGCGTCCGCAGCTTCAAGGACATCAACGCCAACGCCATCAAATATGTGCGGCGGATCGAGGAGTTGATCGGCGCCCCGGTGGCCCTGCTGTCGACCAGCCCCGAGCGCGACGACACCATTCTGATGCGCGATCCGTTCCAGGGTTAGGCAGTCACAGGCGCACAGGCGCTTGCACGCAACAAGACCTATTCAACAGGTCTTAACCCGCCGACGGTAAGGATAACGGCTCCAACTTCGGAGTCCAATGTGTTCGCCGCAAATGCCAGAACCATGAGCCGCATGGAGCCTGCGCTCCGTCGGGTGGTCATTGTGGACCCCAATCCGGCGTCGGCGCGGCTGCTGTCGGACATCATGAAGGGCATGGGCGCGCGCGAAATCTATTCGGAGAGCGACGAGGAACGCGCGCTTGAGCTGCTGCGCGACGTCGAGCCGGGCGTGATCTTCACGGAACGCTCCGGAGACACGCTGAACGGCGAAACGCTGGCGCGGCGCATTCGACGTTCCGGCATGTCGTGCCGCATGTCGCCGATCATCATGGTGACGAGCGAGGCGACCGCCGCCGCGATCAAGGGCGCGCGCGACGCCGGCATCCACGAGTTCTTGAGAAAGCCGTTCACGACCGGCGACCTGTTCAAACGGGTCGAGAATGTGACGTTGAAGCCTCGGCCTTGGATCGAGGCCGTCGGCTATGTCGGGCCGGATCGTCGCCGGTTTAACTCGGGCGAATATTCGGGCGCTCGCAAGCGCCGCAGCGATGGCGCGGGCGGAGGCGGCCCGGCCGAAATCCGCGATCAGGCATCACGAATCCTGGTCTCGGCCCTGTCGCAGTTCGAGCAGGATCCGGTGCAGGCGACGCGCGCCATTCGCCAGCAGGCCGAGACGCTGAACGGTCTGGCCATCAAGACGGCGGACGCCCGACTGGCGATGGCTGTGGCGACCCTGCAGGCCTATGTCGCCAGCGGTCAGGTGACGAAGGCGGGACTGGCCCAGCCGATCGGCACGGTGGTGACGGCTGCGAGAGCCGCCGACGATGCGGCGCCGGTGGCGCGAGCCTCGTGATGGACGGTCCGCCGCGCCGCTGAAGGCGCAACGGACCGAGTTTGCTCAGGCGTCGACTAGGTTCCGCTCTTCGGCGGCGGCGCGCATGGCCTTTTGCAGCTTCTCGAAGGCGCGGACCTCGATCTGACGCACGCGTTCGCGCGACACGCCGTACTGGCCGGCGAGCTCTTCCAGCGTAACCGGGTCGTCCTTGAGGCGGCGTTCCGTGAGGATGTGCTTCTCACGGTCGGTCAGCTCTTCCATAGCCTCCTGGAGGAGGCTCATGCGGATGCCCTTTTCCTCGTCGTCGGCAAGCTGGGTTTCCTGAGACACGGCCGTGTCATCGGCCAGCCAGTCCTGCCACTCGCTTTCGCCGTCGGCGCGCAGAGGGGCGTTCAGGGAGGCGTCGCCGCCGAGACGGCGGTTCATGTTGGTGACCTCTTCCTCTGTCACGCCCAGTTTGGTGGCGATGGCGGCGAGGTGTTCGGGGTGCAGATCGCCTTCCTCGAAGGCCGAGATCTGGCTCTTGGCCTTACGCAGGTTGAAGAACAGCTTCTTCTGCGCCGCGGTGGTGCCCATCTTCACGAGCGACCAGCTGCGCAGGATGTATTCCTGGATCGAGGCGCGGATCCACCACATGGCGTAGGTCGCCAGGCGGAAACCCTTGTCGGCGTCGAATTTCTTGACGGCCTGCATCAGGCCGACGTTGCCCTCGGAAATCACTTCGCCGATCGGCAGGCCGTAGCCGCGATATCCCATGGCGATCTTGGCCACGAGACGAAGGTGCGAGGTGACGAGACGGTGGGCGGCTTCGGGGTCCTGGTGCTCAGACCAACGCTTGGCGAGCATGAACTCCTCGTCCTTGGTCAGCATCGGAAACTTGCGGATTTCCGTCAGATAACGCGACAGGCCTTGTTCAGGCGACATCACCGCGAGCGTACTATTGGCAGCCATATACAGGTCCCTCCGACCGTCTTGAACGAGCGGGCTCTTCGTCATCGGCCACGTTGTGTGCGCCGACGTCTCACCCCTCAACCGGTGAAGTAGCGATGGGTTGCCGCCATTTTTAGAGGCGGATCGTCACACGAAAGCGTGACCGTGGCCCTGGCGCCACTTGCGCCGATCAATGTCCCATATAGAACTCCGTCAGTTGCTATTCAAGGCGTGCTCGAACGGACGGCTGTTCAGAGATCGGCGAGAAGCGTTTCGAGACGCTGCATGTCGGACGGCGGCGCGGTCTCGAAGCGAAGGGCCTCGCCCGTGACAGGATGTACGAAGCCCAGGACGGCGGCGTGTAGGGCCTGACGCTCGAGGGCCGCTTCGGCGATGGCGGCGCGAACGGGGATGGCGGGGCTGCCCGAGCCGTAGGTCGCGTCGCCGAGGATGGGCGCCCCTTTGGACGACAGGTGGACGCGGATCTGATGGGTGCGGCCGGTATGCAGGGTGCAGGCGACCCGCGCGGCCATGGGTGCGCCGCCAGCTTTCGCGGATTCGCCATAGGTCGCCTGGACGACATAGTCGGTGATGGCCTCGCGTCCGCCGGCCTTGAGGACCGCCATCTTCTTGCGATCGCCGGTGGAGCGGCCGATGCGGGTGTGGATGCGGCCGGTCGCGGGCGACGGCGCGCCGCGTGTCAGGGCGATGTAGGTGCGCTCGATGTCGTGCGCAGCGAACAGGGCCGACAAGCCGGCGTGGGCGCGGTCGGTCTTGGCGGCGACCATGACACCTGAGGTGTCCTTGTCCAGCCGGTGGACGATGCCGGGGCGGGCGACGCCGCCGATGCCCGACAGACTGTCGCCGCAGTGGGCCAGCAGCGCGTTGACCAGGGTGCCGTCGGGCGTACCGGGCGCGGGGTGGGCGGCCATGCCCGCCGGCTTGTCGATGACGATCAGGTCGGCGTCCTCGTAGAGAACGGTCAGGGGAATGGCCTGGGGCTGAGGCGTGGCCGGCGCGACGGGCGGCAGGGCGACGGCATAGAGGCCGGGCTGGGCCTTGGCGGAACCGCCGGTGAGAACTGCACCATCGCGACTGACGGCGCCCTCGGCCAGCAGGGCCTGGAGCCGGGCGCGCGACAGGGTTGGGAAGGCGCCGGTCAGGGCCTTGTCCAGGCGAACGCCGGCCGCGTCGATGCGGGCCTCCAGCACCTCGGCGGGGGCGCCGATCGCGGGGTCTTCGTCTTCGTCGATCAGATCTTGGGCGGACACGTCGTCTCCCTAGCACGACCGGCCGCTTGCGCGAGGGGCGCGGGTGAGGCGATAGTCAAGCTTGGGGGCGTTGGGGACATCCGATGAAGCGGTTGATGATCGCCGGGAGCGCGTTCGCCGCAGTGGCGCTGCTGAGCAGTTGCACGACCATGAGCAAGGACGAATGCCTCGCCGGCGCCTGGGGCGAGAAGGGCTATGCGGACGGGGCGTCGGGCTATCCGATGACGCGGCTGGACGACCACGCCAAGGCCTGCGCCAAGTTTCAGATCGCACCCAACCCGGCCGCCTATGGCTCGGCGCGTGAAGATGGCTTGCGGACCTATTGCACCTTCCAGCGCGGCTGGGAGGAGGGAAGGGCGGGCAATGCCTATTATGGCGTCTGCCGGCCCGAGGAGGAGCAGGCGTTTCTGCCGGCCTATCGTGACGGCCGACTGCTGCATGAGGTCGAGGACGCCTACGAGACGGCGGAAAGCGCGCTGAACAGCGCCGAGGCCCGGATCGAGAACCGCGAAGACAAGCTGGAGGCCAAGGAGCGTGAACTGCGCGGCGAGGGCCTGACGGATGAAGAGCGGGATCGCATTCGTGACCGCATTCAAGAGGTCAGAGGCGAAATTCGCGATGCGCGTCGCAATGCCCGAGAGGCCCGCGACGCGCTGGATCAGGCGGAATGGGACGTTCGACGGGTGCGGCGCGAACTGAGCGGCCGCTACCCGGTCTAGACGACGGTCCTAGGCGGCCTTGACGGATGCGCCGCGGAAGGACGGATCGAGGTCGCCCGAGGCATAGCGCTTGGCCATCTGGGCGGTGGAAAGCGGGCGGATATTGGAGGCCTGACCCTCGCAGCCGAACTGCTGATAGCGCTCCATGCAGAGCTTCTTCATCGCCTCCTTGGCGGGCTTCAGATAGTAGCGCGGGTCGAACTCGCCGGGCTTTTCCATCAGGGCCTTACGGATGGCGCCGGTGATGGCCATGCGGTTGTCGGTGTCGATGTTGACCTTGCGCACGCCGTGCTTGATGCCGCGCTGGATTTCCTCAACCGGAACGCCCCAAGTCTGGGGCATTTCGCCGCCGTACTGGTTGATGATGTCCTGCAGATCCTGCGGCACCGACGACGAGCCGTGCATCACCAGGTGGGTGTTGGGCAGGCGGCGATGGATTTCCTCGATCACGTTCATGGCCAAGACCTCGCCGTCCGGCTGACGCGTGAACTTGTAGGCGCCGTGGCTGGTGCCCATGGCGATGGCCAGGGCGTCGACCTTGGTGGCGGCGACGAAGTCGACGGCCTGATCCGGGTCGGTCAGCAGTTGCGAGTGGTCCAGCTTGCCCTCGAAGCCGTGGCCGTCCTCGGCCTCGCCCATGCCGGTCTCTAACGAACCCAGCACGCCCAGTTCACCCTCGACCGAGACGCCGCAGGCGTGGGCCATTTCGGTGACGCGACGGGTGACGTCGACGTTGTATTCGTAGCTGGCGGGGGTCTTGGCGTCCTCCTCCAGCGAGCCGTCCATCATCACGCTGGTGAAGCCGTACTGGATGGCGGTGGCGCAGGTCGCCGGGCCGTTGCCGTGGTCCTGGTGCATGCAGACCGGGATGTGCGGATAGAGCTCGGCCAGGGCGTCGATCAGCTTGGCCAGAACGATATCGTTGGCGTAGTTCCGGGCGCCGCGCGAGGCCTGGATGATGACGGGGGCGTTGACCTCATGGGCCGCCTCCATGATCGCCAGACCCTGCTCCATATTGTTGATGTTGTAGGCGGGCAGGCCGTAATCGTTCTCTGCCGCGTGGTCGAGCAGCTGTCGCAGCGTGATGCGCGCCATTGGTAGTCTCCTGAGCCGAATAGTCTTTTTGGTTGGGCGAGAGATTAGACGCCGGACAGCGCGAAGTCACGCCGTGTTACAGCCGTTTCAGCGCAGATTGCGAAGACAGGATGCAGGCGTGCTCCGCCTGCATCGCTGAGCCTTCAGGCGCGCAGGGCCTCGACGCCGGGCAGGGACTTGCCCTCCATCCATTCCAGGAAGGCGCCGCCGGCGGTGGACACGAAGGTCAGGTCTGCGCTGACGCCGGCATGGCCGACGGCCGCAACCGTGTCGCCGCCGCCCGCCACCGCGATCAGGGCGCCGGCCTTGGTGCGCTCGGCGACGTGCTTGGCGGCCGCGACCGTAGCGGCGTCGAAGGGCGGGACCTCGAACACGCCCAGCGGGCCGTTCCAGATCAGGGTCTTGGAGCCGTCGATGGCGGCGTTCAGGCGCGCGACGGTGTCGGGGCCTGCGTCCAGGATCTTGTCTTCAGTCGCGAAGGCTTCGCCTGTCTTGACGGTGCGGGCGTCGGCGCCGGGCCTGACCTCGGTCGCCACGACGACATCGACGGGCAGCAGGATGTCGCAGCCCTTGGCCTGGGCTTCCGCCAGGATTTCGCGCGCCGTGTCCGCCATATCCTTTTCGGCCAGCGAGCCTCCGACATCGACGCCTTGGGCATACAGGAAGGTATTGGCCATGCCGCCGCCGATGGCCAGCGTGTCCAGCTTGCCGACCAGGTTCTTCAGCAGGTCCAGCTTGGTCGAGACCTTGGAGCCGCCGACGATGCCGACGACCGGCTTCTGCGGATTGCCGAGCGCGGCGTCGAGCGCGTCCAGTTCGCGGCGCATGGATTCGCCGGCATAGGCCGGGATGTGGTGGGCGACGCCTTCGGTCGAGGCGTGGGCGCGGTGGGCGGCCGAGAAGGCGTCGTTGACGTAGAGATCGCCGAGATCCGCCAGCTTCTGGGCGAAGACCGAATCGTTGGCCTCTTCCGCCGCATGGAAGCGCACGTTCTCCAACAGGACCACGCCGCCGGCGTCCAGATCGCGAATGGCCTCCACGGCGTCAGGGCCGATGCAGTCGTCGGCGAAGCGGACGGGGGCGCCGAGCAGGTCTTCCAGCGGCTGGACGACGGGTTTCAGGCTCATCGATGGAACGCGCTGACCTTTGGGGCGGTCGAAATGGGCCAGGAGAGCGACCTTGGCGCCCGCGTCGCGCAGGCGCTGGATCGTCGGCAGGGCGACCCGCAGACGGGTGTCGTCCGTGACCTTGCTGCCCTCCATCGGGACGTTGAAGTCCACGCGGACCAGGGCCGTCTTGCCGGCGAGATCCTTGGCGTCGTCGAGAGTGCGGAAGGTCATGGTCGTTTCCCTGTCTCCTCCCTGTCGCAAAGCGATGGGGAGGTGGCGCGGCGCACTTGCGCCGTGACGGAGGGGCTGTGGCCCCGAGTTCGGTGCGGTGGAAAGAGCCCCTCCACCACTGCGTGGTCCTCCTCCCCACGGTGTGGGGAGGAGACTTTTTGGGTCCTACAGGAACTTCGCCATCTGCAACGCCGTGTCGCTCATGCGCGTCGCGAAGCCCCATTCGTTGTCGTACCAGCTCAGCACGCGGGCCAGCTTGCCGTCGACGACCTGGGTCTGGGGCAGGGCGGCGGTGGAGGAGGCGGCGATGTGGTTCAGGTCGTGCGAGACCAGCGGGTCGGTCGTGGTGAACAGCACGCCCTTCATCGGGCCGTCGGCGGCGGCTTGAAGTGCTGAGTTGATCTCTTCGACCGTGACCTCGCGACCGGCGACGACCTTCAGATCGACGACCGAGACGTTCGGGGTCGGGACGCGGATCGACGAGCCGTCTAGCTTGCCCTTCAGCTCCGGCAGGACCAGACCCAGGGCCTTGGCGGCGCCGGTCGAGGTCGGGATCATCGACAGGGCCGCGGCGCGGGCGCGGTACAGGTCCTTGTGCATCGTATCCAGCGTCGGCTGGTCGCCGGTGTAGGAGTGGATGGTGGTCATATAGCCGCGCTCGATGCCGAACAGGTCGTTCAGCACCTTGGCGACGGGGGCCAGGGCGTTGGTGGTGCACGAGCCGTTCGACACGACGATGTCGTCGGCGGTCAGTGTCTCATGGTTGACCTTGTAGACGATGGTCTTGTCGGCGCCGTCTGCGGGGGCCGAAACCAGGACGCGCTTGGCGCCGGCCTTCAGGTGGGCGCTGGCCTTGTCCTTGGAGGTGAAGATGCCGGTGCATTCGAAGGCGATGTCCACCTTCAGCTCGGCGTGCGGCAGGTTGGCCGGATCGCGCTCGGCCGTAACCTTGATCTTGCCGGCGCCGACGTCGATCCAGTCCTCGCCCGACGTCACCGTGCCGGGGAAGCGGCCGTGGACCGAATCGTAGCGGAACAGGTGGGCGTTGGTCTCGACCGGACCCAGATCGTTGATCGCCACCACCTCGATGTCCGTGCGGCCATGCTCGATGATCGAGCGAAGGACCAGACGGCCAATGCGGCCGAAACCATTGATGGCGACGCGAACGGTCATGGGAAGCTCCTCTGAACGGTAGGGTGTTGTGCGCTACATATAGGTTGGCGTCTCAATGGAGCGGTCGGGGGCGGGTTTCAACCCCGCGCACGTAACATGATGTGATGGACGGTTACGCTTCGAAAACCGTCTGCGTCAGCTTGAGGTAAGAAACACCCCGGGCGAGGTTCTTTTCCAGCTGTTGCGCAAAATTATTGCGACAGGGGTTGTGCGTCTCCAGCGGCTATGGTTTCTTGGCGTCAGAACAGGGAGCCACCCGTGGCCACGATGACGCGCGACATGACGAAGGGACGCACCGCCAAGGCGGTCGCCGCCGTTCGCGCGCCTGTCGGCCTGGAAAGCCCCGTATTCCTCATTACCCTCGTACTTCTCGGCCTGCTTACGCAAGCGGCGTGGATGCACGCGACCTGACCCTAGACACACTCAGGATCGCCTCGCACCACCCCGCCTCCGAAAGGAAGCGGGGTTTTTAGTGCGCGGCGGTCCGAAACGAACCGGACCGATGACGCAAAATTCTACCTCCCAGCCCAGAAAGCCCAACGCGCGCAGCGCGGCGGTGACGGCTGGCCCGAACCGGGCCGCCGCGCGGTCGTATCTGCGCGCCGCCGGCATGCAGGACGCCGACTTCGACAAGCCGATGATCGGCATCGTCAACACCTGGTCGACGGTCACGCCGTGCAACATGCACCTGGATCGGCTGGCCAAGGACGTGCGCGCCGGCATCGTCGCGGCGGGCGGCTATCCAGTCGATTTCAACACCATCGTCGTGACCGACGGCATCTCGATGGGCACGGCGGGCATGAAGGCCTCGCTGATCAGCCGTGAGGTCGTCGCCGACTCCATCGAGCTGGCCATCGAAGGCCACCAACTGGACGGCGTGGTCTGCATCGTCGGCTGCGACAAGACTATCCCGGCGGCGGCCATGGCCCTGGCGCGGATGGATATCCCCGGCCTGGTCTATTACGGCGGCACCATCATGCCCGGCGTGATCGGGACCAAGGAGGTCTCGGTCCAGGAAGTGTTCGAGGCCATCGGCGCCCATTCGGCCGGCGCCCTGGACGACGAAGGGCTGAAGGCGGTCGAACAGGCCGTCTGCCCCGGCGCCGGGGCCTGCGGCGGTCAGTTCACGGCCAACACCATGGCGATGGCCCTGTCGGTCATGGGCATCAGCCCTATGGGCGCCAACGACGTGCCGGCCGTCGATCCGAACAAGGCCGCCGAGGGCGAGCGTTGCGGTCGGCTGATCGTCGAGCGCGTCTTTTCCGGCGACACGGCCCGCAAATACATCACCCGCGCCAGCCTGAAAAACGCCGCTGTCGCCGTCTCGGCCTCGGGCGGGTCGACCAATGCGGTCATGCACCTGACGGCCATCGCGGCGGAAGCCGGCGTCGAGTTCGGCGTCGAGGACTGCCATCAGGCCTGCGTCGAGGCGCCGGTCATCTGCGACCTGAAGCCGGGCGGCCGCTTCCTGGCTTCGCACCTGTTCGCCGCCGGCGGCACCCGTCTGGTTACCCAGCGGATGGCCGAGGCGGGCAAGATCGTGAACACCCCCACCGTCACCGGCCGCAGCCTGTTCGCCGAGGCCGCTGAGGCCGAGGAGACCCCGGGTCAGGTGGTCGTGACCACCTTCGACGCCCCTGTGATGGATCGCGGCAGCTTCGCCGTCATCTATGGCGATGTCGCCCCGGAAGGCGCGGTCATCAAGCTGACGGGTCACAAGGTCGATACGTTCGAAGGTCCGGCCTGCGTCTTCGACTCAGAGGAAGACGCCTTCCACGCCGTTCAGGACGGATCGGTCGGCGAAGGCGACGTGATCATCATCCGCTACGAAGGGCCCAAGGGCGGTCCGGGCATGCGCGAGATGCTGCAGGTCACCGCCGCCCTGAAGGGCCGCAAGATCGACAATGTCGCCCTGCTGACCGACGGCCGTTTCTCGGGCGCCAGTTACGGCTTCGTCGCCGGACACGTCTCGCCGGAAGCCGCCGTGGGCGGCCCGATCGCCCTCATTCGCGATGGTGACCGCATCACCATCGACGTCACCAACCGCCGCATCGACGTCAATGTCGATCTGGCGACGCGCCGGGCGGGCTTTACGCCCCACGTAGTCCGCCCGGCGCGAGGAGTCTTCGCCAAATACCGCGCCTCGGTCGCCTCGGCCGCCCAGGGCGCCGTCACCATCCCCAACCCGCCGCCGGCCCAAGTCCCGGCAAGCCACAAAACCAACGCTGCTCAGGACGCCTGACCCATGGCCATCACCATCTACACCAACGAAGACATCAAGCCGGGCGCCATCGCCGGCCAGCGCATCGCCATCATCGGCTACGGCTCGCAGGGTCGCGCCCATGCGCAGAACCTGAAGGACAGCGGCCATGACGTGGTCGCCGGCGTCCGCCACGGCGGCACGGGCTGGAAACACGCCACCGCCGACGGCGTGCCGACCGCCGAGCCGGCCGAGGCCGTCAAGGGCGCCGACATCATCGCCATCCTGACCCCCGACATGGTTCAGGGCGACGTCTATCGCGACATCATCGAGCCGAACGCCAAGGAAGGCTCGGCCCTGCTGTTCGCCCACGGCTTCTCGATCATCTACGAGCGCATCACCCCGCGCCCCGACATGGACGTCATTCTGGTCGCGCCCAAGGGCCCGGGCGATCTGGTCCGTCGCGAGTTCCAGCGCGGCCGCGGCGTGCCCTCGCTGTTCGCCATCGAGAAGGACGTCACCGGCAAGGCGCGCGACCGGGCCATGGGCTACGCCAAGGGCAATGGCGGCGCGACCGGCGGCCTGCTGGAAACCACCTTCCGCGAAGAGACCGAGACCGATCTGTTCGGCGAACAGGCCGTCCTGTGCGGCGGCGCCAAGGAGCTGGTCATCCAGGGCTTCAACACCCTGGTCGAGGCCGGCTACCAGCCCGAGATCGCCTATTTCGAATGCCTGCACGAACTGAAGCTGATCGTGGACCTGTTCTACGAAGGCGGCATCTCCAAGATGCACCACTTCATCTCGGAAACCGCCAAGTACGGCGCGGTCGCCAGCGGCCCGCGGGTCGTGACCGAAGAGACCAAGGCCCGCATGAAGACCATTCTGGACGAGATCCAGGACGGCACCTTCGCGCGCAACTGGATCGCCGAGAATGAGGCCGGCAAGCCGCAGTACGAGGCCTGGCTGAAGGCGGACCGCGAGAGCCAGATCGAACAGGTCGGCGCGCGTCTGCGCGAACGCATGGCCTGGCTGAACACGCCCAAGGCCGAAGCGGCCTGATCGCCGCCTGAACGACCGGATGACCCTGATGACCGCCGCCGCCTTCAAACCCTCAGCCGAGACCGCTCCCCAATCGGGTGCGCGTCTGCTGGTCTCCACCCTGGAGCGGCTGGGGGTGGAGGTGGTGTTCGGCTATCCGGGCGGCGCCATCATGCCGGTCTATGACGCCCTGGCCGGCTCGAAGCTGAAACACATCCTGGTCCGCCATGAGCAGGGCGCGGCCTTCTCGGCCGACGCCTATGCCAGGAAGAGCGGCAAGGTCGGGGTCTGCATGGCGACGTCAGGCCCCGGCGCCACCAATCTGGTCACCGGCATCGCCAATGCGATGATGGACTCGGTGCCGATCGTCTGCATCACCGGAAATGTCGCCCAAGGCCTGATGGGCACCGACGCCTTTCAGGAGATCGATATCCTGGGCGTCACCCTGCCGATCGTGAAACATTCGATCCTGGTCCGCTCGGCCGCCGAGGTTCCCGCCGCGATCGAAGAGGCCTTCCATATCGCTCGCTCGGGCCGCCCCGGTCCGGTTCTGGTCGATCTGCCCAAGGATGTGCAGTTCGAGACGACCGCGGACGACTACGGTTTTTCGATTCCCAACGAGACGCCGCGCGTCGATCACGACGCCATCGCCGCCGCCGAAGCGGCGATCCGGGCGGCCAAGAAGCCGCTGGTCTATATCGGCGGCGGGGTGAAGATCGGCGGCGCGACCGAGGCCGTGCGCGCCTTCGTCGCCGCGACCGGCATCCCTCAAGTTTCGACGCTGAACGCCCTGGGCACGATCCCGACGGATGCGCCCGGGATGCTGGGCATGCTGGGCATGCACGGCACGCGCGCCGCCAACCATGCGGTGCAGGACAGCGATCTGCTGATCGTCGTCGGCGCCCGGTTCGACGACCGCGCCACCGGCAAGCTGGCCGAGTTCGCGCCCAACGCCAGGATCGTCCATTTCGACATCGACGCCTCGGAAGTCGGCAAGCTGCGCAGCGCCAATGTCGCCGTCGTCGGCGAACTGCGCGAGGGCGTTGAGGCGCTGACGGCGCGGATGTGGTCGGGCGCCGCACTGGATATTCAGGCCTGGGCCGACGACTGCGCTGGTGCGGCCAAAGCCGGCGCCCACCGCTATGACGCGCCGGGCGAGGGGGTCTATGCGCCCGCCCTGCTGAAAGAAATCTCGGAAGCGGCGGGCGATGACTTCGTCGCCGCCTGCGATGTGGGTCAGCATCAGATGTGGGCGGCTATGCACTGCCGCTTCGCAAAGCCGGAAGCCCACATCACCTCGGGCGGTCTGGGCGCGATGGGCTTTGGCCTGCCCGCTGGCATCGGGGCCAAGCTGGCCGATCCGTCGGCGACGGTCGTCACCATCGCCGGCGACGGCGGCTTCATGATGAACATCCAGGAGCTGGCGACGCTGAAGCGTTACGGCATCCCGCTGAAGATCGTGCTGATCGACAACTCCTCCCTGGGCCTAGTGCGCCAGTGGCAGGAGCTGTTCTTCGCCGAGAACTATTCCGAGATCGACCTGTCCGACAATCCGGACTTCGTGAGGGTCGCCGAAGCCTTCGGGATCGAGGCCTTCCGCATCGATCGCCGCGATCAGGTGTCTGACGGCATCCAGCGCCTGCTGGCGGCCGACGGTCCCTGCTTGGCCCATGTGGTCATCGACCCCCGAGACAACGTCTGGCCGCTGGTTCCGCCGGGCAAGAGCAATGCTGAAATGATGGAGGGCTCCTGAGATGAGCAACACGATCCACATCCAGATCGACCGTGCGGACGGTTCGCTTCAGCGTCTCATCGGCCTGGTGGAGCGCCGCGGCTTCCACATCGACGGCATGGCCCTGGCTGACGAGGGCGCCTTCCGTCGCATCGCCCTGACCGTGCGCGGCCGCGACGCCGGCCGCTGCATGGACAACCTGGGTCGCCAGATCGACCGGCTGTTCGGCGTGCGCCGCATCAGCAACGACATCATTCAATCCGAGGCCGCGTAATGATTACCCCCGAAAGCGTACGCGTATCGGGCGTATCCCGCACCGAGGAGATCGCCGCCGATCCCAACCGCGTCGTCATTTTCGACACGACGATGCGGGACGGGGAACAGGCTCCGGGCTTCTCGATGAGCGCCCAAGCCAAGGTGAAGATGGCCCAGGTTCTCCGGGACCTGGGCGTCGACGTTATCGAGGCCGGCTTCGCCGCCGCATCGCCCGGCGACGAGGACTGCATCCGCCGCGTGGCGGGCGAGGTCGAGGGACCGATCTTCTGTTCCCTGTCGCGCGCCAACGAGAAGGATATCGACGCCAGCTTCCGCGCCCTGGCGCCGGCGCCGAAGTCGCACCGTCGGTGCCACACCTTCATCGGCACCAGCCCGATCCACCGCTCGGCTAAGCTGAAGATGTCCACCAATGAGGTGTTGTCGACGGCCGTGCGGTCGGTCGAGTACGCCCGCAGCCTGTTCGACGACGTCGAGTTCTCGGCCGAGGACGCCTTCCGCACCGAGCCGGAGTTTCTGGCCGATGTGCTGGAGGCTGCCGCCGACGCCGGCGCGCGCACTCTGAACGTCCCCGACACCGTCGGTTATGCGACCCCGGAAGAGGTGCGCGAAACCTATCGCGCCTTGGCCGCGCGCATCAAGAAGCGCCATCCGCACGTGATCTTCTCGGCCCACTGCCACGACGACCTGGGCATGGCGGTCGCCAACTCCCTGGCCGCCGTCGAGGGTGGCGCGCGTCAGATCGAGGGCGCGATCAACGGCATCGGCGAGCGGGCCGGCAACTGCTCGATCGAAGAGGTCATCATGGCGCTGAAGGTCCGCGAGGACCGCTATGGCGTCACGACCGGCGCCGACAGCCGTCATCTGGTGCGCGCCTCCAAGATTCTGTGCGAGATCACCGAGACGGTCATCGCCCGAAACAAGTCGGTGGTGGGCATCAACGCCTTCGCCCATGAGGCGGGAATCCACCAGCACGGCATGCTGGCCGACAGCCGCACCTATGAGATCATGCGGCCCCAGGATGTGGGCTTCGAGGGCAGCTGGTTCGTGCTGGGCAAGCATTCGGGCCGTCACGCCATCGCCAAGCGCGCCGAGACCATCGGCCGTCCCATCGAGGGCGAGCGTCTGGCGGCGGTGGTCGCCGGCTTCAAGTCGCGCGCGGATCAGATCGGCGAGATCAACGACGCCGAACTGATCGCCATCATCGACCGGGTCGATGGCGTGTCCGAGATCGTGGCCCAATATGCCTGACCCCAAAACCCTGTTCGACAAGGTGTGGGACGCCCACGTCGTGCGGTCGGAAACGGCCGATACGCCGGGGGTGCTGTATATCGACCTGCACCTGGTCCACGAAGTCACCAGCCCACAGGCCTTCAGCGAGATCGAGGCGCGCGGTCTGAAGGTGCGGCGTCCCGACCGAACCTATGCGACTTTGGACCATTCGACGCCGACCCTGCCGGCGGGGCTGAACGGGCTGAAACCCTATGTCACGGCCCAGGCCGAGGCCCAGGTCCATACGCTGGAGCGCAACTGCGCCGCCCACGGCGTGCCGCTGGCGGGGTGGGATTCGGACGATCGCGGCGTGGTCCATGTGATGGGGCCGGAACTGGGCCTGACGCAGCCGGGCATGACGGTGGTCTGCGGCGACAGCCATACGGCGACGCACGGCGCCTTTGGGGCTCTGGCCTTCGGCATCGGCACCTCGGAAGTCGGTCACGTGCTGGCGACCCAGTGCCTGTTGCAGCGCAAGGCCAAGGCCATGCGGGTGACGGTGGACGGAAAGCTGCAGCCCGGCGTCTCGGGCAAGGATGTCGCCCTGGCCGTCATCGCCGCCATCGGTTTCGGCGGCGGCACGGGCTATGTCATCGAATACGCGGGCGAGGCGGTGCGGTCGCTGGACATGGAAGGGCGGATGACCCTGTGCAACATGTCCATCGAGGCCGGCGCCCGCGCGGGCATGATCGCCCCAGACCAGACGACTATCGACTGGCTGCGCGGTCGCAAGCACGTCCCCGCCGACTATGAGGCGGCGACGGCCGAATGGCTGAAACTGGCGACGGATGCCGGCGCGGTCTTCGACAAGGAAGTGACCATCGACGGCGCCGCCATCCGTCCCATGGCGACCTGGGGCACGACGCCGGATGCGGGCGCGCCCATCGGCTCGCCCGTGCCGCAGCCCCAGTCGGACTCAGACCGCAAGGCCATCGCCTATATGGGCTTCACGGCCGGGGAGGCGACGACCAGCCAGTTGGTGGATGTCGTCTTCATCGGCTCCTGCACCAACGGGCGCTTGCCCGATCTGCGCGCCGCCGCCGAGGTACTGCGCGGCCGCAAGGTCAAGCCGGGCCTGCGTATGCTAGTGGTGCCGGGGTCCGAGGCCGTGCGTCGCGACGCCGAGGCCGAGGGGCTGCACGAAGTCTTCATCGCCGCCGGGGCCGAATGGCGCATTCCAGGCTGTTCGATGTGCATCGCCATGAACGGCGATTTCGTTGCACCGGGCCAACTGGCCGTATCCACATCGAACCGCAACTTCGAAGGCCGTCAGGGCAAGGACGCCCGCACCATCCTGGCCAGCCCGGCGACGGCGGCGGCGACGGCGGTCGCTGGCGTGCTGACCGATCCGCGCGTCTTTCTGAAGGAGGTCGAGCATGTCTGAACCCTTCCAGGTGCTGACCTCCAAGACCGTGACCCTGAGTCAGGCCAATATCGACACCGACCAGATCATTCCCGCGCGCTTCTTGACCACGACCACGCGCGAAGGGCTGGGCAAGGCGGCCTTCTATGACTGGCGTTACGAAGACGACGGCTCGGAAAAGCCCGAGGCCATTCTGAACCGGATCGATCCGGCCGAGCATCGCATCCTGCTGGCGGGCCGGAACTTCGCCTGCGGTTCGTCGCGCGAACATGCGCCCTGGGCCCTGCTGGACTATGGGTTCCGGGCGGTCATTTCGACCGAGATCGCTGACATTTTTACATCGAATGCGCTGAAAAACGGCCTGCTGCCCATCGTCGTCAGTCAGGCGGTTTGGGACGATCTGGCGTCGCAGCCGGACCAGCCGGTCACGATCGACCTCCAGGCCAATCAGATCCAGCGCGGCAATGCCGAACCCGTGCCGTTCGGGGTCGAATCCTTCGCCCGCCAATGCCTGCTGGACGGGGTGGACACCCTGGGCTGGCTGCAAGCAAACATGCCTGAAATCGAAGCCTACGAGCGATCGAAAGAGACCGTAAGATGAGCACTGCCGCCACCAAGACCTACAACATCGTCCTGCTGCCCGGCGATGGCGTCGGACCGGAGGTCACGCGGGCCGCACGCGACGTCCTGCGGGTCATCGGCGACTTCTATGGTCACCATTTCGAGTTCTCCGAACACCTGATCGGCGGTGCGGCCATCGACGAAACGGGCGAGCCCTTGCCCGAGGCGACGCGCGCCGCCTGCGTCGCTTCCGACGCCGTGCTGCTGGGCGCCGTCGGCGGACCGAAATGGGATGGCGGCAAGGCGCGTCCGGAACAGGGGCTGTTGGCCATCCGGAAGGCGATGGGCCTGTTCGCCAATCTGCGGCCGTTGCAGGTGTCGCCGGTGCTGGCGCACCGCTCCCCGCTGAAGAAGGAGATCGTCGAGGGCGTCGATCTGATCGTCTTCCGCGAACTGACCGGCGGCGTCTATTTCGGCGAGAAGACCCGCACCGCCGATCGCGCCACCGACCTGTGCGAATACACCGTGCCGGAGATCGAGCGGGTGACCCGCGCCGCCTTCCAGACCGCCCAACAGCGTCGCGGCAACGTGACTTCGGTCGACAAGGCCAATGTCATGGAGACCAGCCGCCTGTGGCGCGAGGTCGTGACCCGCATCCATGCTGACGAGTTCCCCGACATCACCCTGGAGCACGCCCTGGTGGACTCCATGGCCATGCACCTGATCCGCAAGCCGCGCGAATACGACGTCATCCTGACCGAAAACATGTTCGGTGACATCCTGTCGGACGAGATTTCGGTGCTGGGCGGCTCCATCGGCCTGTTGCCGTCGGCGTCGCTGGGCGCCGGTGGGCCGGGTCTGTTCGAGCCGATCCACGGCTCGGCGCCGGACATCGCCGGTCAGGATCTGGCCAATCCGGTAGGGACCATCCTGTCGGCGGCCCTGCTGCTGCGTCACAGCCTGAGACTGGAGGACGAGGCTGATTCCATCGAGGCCGCCGTCGCTGCGGTTCTGGCGGCCGGCGCCGTCACCGCCGACCTGGGTGGAGCGCTGGGCACGCGTGCGGCGACCGAGGCTGTCATCGACGCCATCCGCGCCATCCACTGGGCGGCGGCGCACCGGGTGCAGATGCATTGGGCCTGACGGCTTAAAATGAAGCTGAAAATCCTGCCGCTCAGCTTGGCTTTGTCGGCATAAAGAATCTGATATCGGGGCCGCATTATCGCAAGATCGTGCGGCCCTGTTCTTTTTCTTCATGACCGTTGCAAGAAAGTTGCGCCGTTCACGGTCTAGCCCCTTGCGCCTATCGCAAATGCGGTAAAATCTTCGCAACTGCGAGATTGCATAGGGGGTACTAGCTCATGTCGCAGACCACGAAACGACTTACGGGAGCGGCTGCGCTCCTACTTCCCACACTCTGTCTGATGGCTGCCGGCGCGGCGAATGCGCAGGACGCCGCGCCCGCCTTGCTCGGCCACCAGGCCGCGCTTGAGCTGGACAGCGCCGGCGCGTCATGGCTCGGCACCTCGACCGCCCTGGTTCTGCTGATGACCCTCCCCGGTCTGGCGCTGTTCTATGGCGGCATGGTGCGCAAGAAGAACGTCATCGCCACCATCACCCAGTCCGTCGGCGTCTTCGCCGTGGTGTCGCTGGTGTGGTTCATCGCCGGCTACAGCCTGGCCTTCGGCAAGAACGACAGCGCCGGCCTCCAACCCTTCATCGGCAGCCTGGACATGCTGTTCCTGAACGGTGTGTCGCTGAAGACCGCCAACGCCCTGCTGCCGGGCATTCCCGAATTCCTGTTCATCTCCTTCCAGATGACCTTCGCCATCATCACCCCGGCGCTAATCACCGGCGCCTTCGCCGAGCGGTTCAAATATTCGGCGCTATTGCTGTTCACCGCCCTGTGGTCGCTACTGGTCTATGCGCCGATCTGCCACTGGGTGTGGGGCGGCGGTTTCCTCGGTTCGGCGGGCGTGCTGGACTTCGCGGGCGGCGCCGTCGTTCACGTCAACTCGGGCGTCGCGGGCCTGGTCTGCGCCATCTTCCTGGGTCGCCGTAAGGGTTACGGCACAGAGGTCATCACCGCCCACAACCCCGTCCTGACCATGATCGGCGCCTCGCTGCTGTTGGTCGGCTGGATCGGCTTCAACGCCGGTTCGGCGGGCGCCGCCAACGACCTGATGGGCGTGGCGCTGCTGAACACCATCCTGGCCGCCGCCGCCGCCGCCCTGACATGGAAAATCGTTGAATATATCGAGAAGAAGAAGGTGTCGCTGATCGGCATGCTGTCGGGCGTCGTCGCCGGTCTGGTCGCCATCACTCCGGCGGCCGGCTTCGTCGATCCCAAGGGCGCGGTCATCATCGGCCTGATCGCCGGTCCGGCCTGCTACGCCTCGTCGGTGTGGATCAAGAAGCTGCTGCGCTACGACGACAGCCTGGACGCCTTCGGCATCCACGGCGCGGGCGGCCTGATTGGCGCCCTGCTGACCGGCGTGTTCGCCACGACCGCGATCAACAGCCTGTCGGAAGGCGCCAACGTCGGCGCCCAGGCCTTGGGCCTGCTGTGGACCATCGTCTACAGCGCCGTCGGCACCCTGATCATCCTGTTCATCTGCAAGTTCACCACGGGCCTGCGCGTGAGCGAAGCGGAAGAAGCCGCCGGTCTGGACACCTCGCTGCATGGCGAGGCGCTGGAACACTGAGCTGAGACCGGGCGCGGCTCCCAAACCCGCGCCCGGCCTCGACCTCGAATAACGACAACAAGGGGATAGACTATGAAAAAAAACATCATCCGCGCGGCCGCCGCCGCGACGCTCGCCGCAGGTGTGATCGGACTCGCCGTTCCGGCCTCGGCCCAGAGCGACGTCGACGTCGCCTGGAACGTCGGCGTCGTCAGCGACTATGTGTTCCGCGGCTTGAGCCAGACTAGCGAAGATCCGGCCATTCAGGGCGGCGTCGACCTGACGTCGGGCAGTTTCTACGCCGGCGCTTGGGCCTCCAACGTCGACTTCGGCGACGACACCGATGCGGAAGTCGATCTGTACGGAGGTTATCGCACCGAGGCCGGCGGCTTCGCCCTCGACTTCGGCGTGATCGGCTATCTGTATGTCGGGGAGCCCGACGGCGCCGACTATAACTATGCCGAGTTCAAGGCTGCGGCCTCGCGCGCGGTCGGCCCCGCCACCTTCGGCGCGGCTGTCTATTACTCGCCCGACTTCTTCGGCATCGACGACGAGGCGACCTATGCCGAGGTCAACGCCGCCTTCTCGCCGGCGCCGAAATGGACGGTGTCGGGCGCGCTCGGCAAGCAGTGGCTGGACGTCACCGACGACTATACCACTTGGAACGTCGGCGTCGGCTATGCCCTGACCGACAAGGTGGGCGTCGATGTCCGCTATTACGACACCGATGTGGACGGCGTGCCCGGCGCCGAGGACCGGATCGTGGGCGCGGTGAAACTGGCCTTCTGATCCGCATTAGATCGAAAAGAGAATGGCCCCGGAGAGCGATCTCCGGGGCCATTTTCGTATCAGCGGGCGTAGCGATCGTGGACGGGGTCGTAGCTGTCCCAGACCTTGCCGTCGGCCAACGACCGCAGCAGCTTCAGATATTCCGCATGGGTCCAGGCCAGGGGCGTGGCCGAATCCGTATTCTGACCCAAGTCGTAATCCTTGGCCGTCGGGTTTCCGACGCCGTCCCACACCTGTTCGGCCAGCATCAGCCCGCCGTTGGCGAACCGCTCCATGCCGCGCACATAGGTCTGGCGGATGGCGGCGATGTCGGCGGCCGAGGGGGCGCCGTTCATGCTGACGCGGGCCAGCTCATAATGGCCGCGCTCGCCGGTGAAGAAGGGCCAGACGCGGCCGCGCTGACCGGGGCTCATTTCTCCGCCGACGCCGTAGTTGGCGCCCGTCAGATGGTCCTCGCCATAGCCGTCGACGCCGTAGCGGCGCCAGCCCGGCGTCTTGTCGCCCTCGGGACCGAAGTCGTAGCGGACGCGATACAGCGGTTCCAGCGACTGATCATCATAGACGGGCAGGGTTGCCAGGATGTGCGGATCGTCGGCCTTGCGCACCCCATAGCGCACCAGCTCCAGGAAGCCGCCGTCCACGACCCGGTCTTCGGCCGGGGCGATCTGGCCGTTGGCGGCGCCGATCGGGGCCTTGTCGTTCGAGTTCTCGTTCTGCGTGATGCGGATGTAGTAGCGACCGTCGCCGAAGTCGCCGTTGGTGGTGAACATCCGGTCTTCGATCTTGGACGCATAGTTGTCGGCTGCGATCTGGTAGCGCGTCGCGTCGGCGGCGTCGCCCGAGGCGCGCGCCATTTCGGCGGCGACCGTCAGGCCCGCGACAACGGCGGCGGTGGTGGACGGCGAATAGCCCTGCTGCTCCTCCCAACGTTCCTGCTGGGTGAAGGGCGGTTTGATCTTCGCGTCGTTCCACATCAGCCCGATCTTGCCGCCGTCGACCAGGAAGTCGGCCGCCGGCTTCAGCATGGACCGATAGCGCTCGGTCATCTGGGCGTCCGACAGCCAGCCCATCTTCCACAGACGATAGCCCAGCATGATCGGCATGGCGGTCTGGTCCAACTGGACCGCGACCCATTCCAGTTCGCCGTCCACGTGCGTCTTCTGCAGGAACCAGCCGCCGGCGCCGGTGTTGCCGGGCGTGTTAGGGCCGACCTGGACCTGGGGCAGATAGTTGAACGCTGCAAGCGGCGTCTCCTTGTCGCCCAGCGCCGCCAGAGCCATCGCCACCTGATAGAAGTCACGCGGCCAGACGGCCTTGTAGCCGGTCGAGGATTTCGACGCGTCCACCGTGTCGCCCCACGGGTTCGACAGCGAGGCGATCAGGGCGCCGGCATGCGTCCGGTCTTCCTGCACCTTCAGCATCAGGGCCGAGGCGTAGGCCAGCTTGCCGCCGTCGGTCGACTGCTCGGCGATGCGCGGCAGTTCGGTGAGAGAGCCGACATAGTCCTCCCACCCCACGCGCTCGCCCTCGCCGTTGAAGCGGGCCAACACCTCGTCCAGACCGGTCGCGAACGAACCGTCCGCGGCCGCGCGCGCCTCAGCCTCGCTGGCGCCGAAGCCGATGACGAAGTCGCGCGTGATCCGGCTGCTTTCACGCATGTGGGGCAGGGCGCCGGTCAGCATCGTGTTGCCGGCCTGATCGCCCGTGGACGCATAGGTCCAGTCCAGCCTGCCGTCTTTCAGATCCGTCAGACCGTCCGAGGCGCCGACGAAGCCGACGCTGGCCTTTTCGAAGGCTTCGCTGGGCTTCAGGAACAGGTGGGTGTCGCCTTCCCAGGCGTGGAATCCGTCGCGCGTAACCTGACCGCGATCCTCGACGCCCGTGTTGGCGATGTGCGGCTCCAGCATCAGATAGGGCGTCACATCGCCCTTCAGCGCCGTGATGGTGACGCGCAACACCAGGGCGTTGCGGTCGGGATCGCTGAAAATCTGCTTTTCGATCTCAAAGCGGCCGTTCTTGTCCTGCGTCGTGACGCGATAGGCTGGCGAGAGCGGACGCCCATGGGCGTCGACGTGCAGATATTCGGTGCGGCTGTTTGTGTCATCGCCCTCGACGACCAGACCGTCGTGAGTCACGCCGGCGAAGCGCAGGGCCTTGATCTGGGCCTCGTGGATCAGGCCGTACATGGTCTCGGTCAGAACGCCGTCGGCGATGGAATACCAGACCTTGGACACCGCGCCGGTCGGGCCGCCGTCGCGATACTGGCCGTCGACATAGGCCTCGTAAGAGGCGCCTGCGCCGGTCTTGGCCGCGCTGGACCAGACGGGCGGGGCGCCGGGCGCGCCGGGGGCGGCACCCGATTGGGCGCTTGCGGCGGAGGCGAGCGCCAGACCGGCCGCGCTGGCGAGGCAGAGGATTTTGAGATTACGCATGGGGAAAACCTCTCACGGATTATGCGTGGGGGCGGGGGAATGTTCACGGACCAGCAGGGCGCTGATCGCCGCCAGCACGAAGGAGACGGCGCCCAGCACCAGGGCCCAGATCGCCTGACCATCGAACAGGGTTTTCAGGATCAGGCCCAGAACCGTCGCGGCCAGCAGCTGGGGCACGACGATGAAGATGTTGAAGACGCCCATATAGACGCCCATCTTTCGGTCCGGCACCGCCGCCGACAGGATGGCGTAGGGCATGGAAACGATTGACGCCCAGGCGAAGCCGACGCCGATCATCGGCAGCCACAAGAGGTCCGGCTCGCGGATGGCGAAGACGCCGAACAGGCCGGCGGCGCCAAGCATCAGCATCATGGCGTGGGTCGCCTTGCGTCCGATCCGTTTGGCGATGACCGGCAGGGTGAAGGCCGCCAGGGCCGCCACGCCGTTATAGACCCCGAACAGAACCCCCACCCAGTCCGCGCCCGTTGCGTAGGCGGCCGAGGTGGTGTCGGTCGCGCCGTAATGGACGCGGGTCACGGCCGCAGTGGTGTAGATCCACATGGCGAACAGGGCGAACCAGCTGAAGAACTGAACCACGGCCAGGCCGCGCATCGTCTCGGGCATGCGGAAGATGTCGTTCAGGATTTCGGTCGCGGCGTTGGTGATGCGGCGACGTTGCATCATGCCCACGGCGATCTGGAGCAGGCCGAACCCGGCGAAGAAGCCCGCAAGGATCAGCAGCTCCTTCTCCAGATCGAGCGCGCCGATCAGCACGAAACCCAACCCGCCGAGAACGGCGCATACCAGGCCCGACGTCATCCACCCCTGGACGCTGCGGGCCGGCGCTTCGGCCTCGACGGGCGCGGCCGCCGCGTCGTCTCTGGCGCGTTCGAAGGCCGCGATCTGTTCGGGGCTGTATTCCTTGGTCGACAGCACCGTCCACAGCACGGCCGAGAACAGACCGGCGGCGCCGACGTAGAAGGCGATCTTGACCGACAGGGGCACCACGCCCGCCTCGGCGGTCGAGGCGATATCGAAGACGTTGGACAACAGCCACGGCAGGACCGAGGCGAAGACCGCGCCGGCGCCGATGAAGAAGCTCTGCATCGCATAGCCGGCCGTGCGCTGCTCCTCCGGCAGGTTGTCGCCGACGAAGGCGCGGAACGGCTCCATGGTGATGTTGATCGAGGCGTCCATGATCCACAGCATGGCCGCGGCGAACCACAGGCTGGGGCTGTTGGGCATGGCGATCAGAGCCAGGGTGGTGGCGATGGCCCCGATCAGGAAATAGGGCCGACGCCGGCCGAATCGGGTCCAGGTCTTGTCGCTGAAATGGCCGATAATCGGCTGGACCAGCAGACCGGTCAGCGGCGCGGCGATCCACAGGATCGCCAGGCTGTCGACCTCGGCGCCCAGCGTCTGGAAGATGCGGCTAGTGTTGGCGTTCTGCAGGCCGAAGCCGATCTGAATGCCGAAGAAGCCGACGCACATATTCCAGATCGCCAGGCCGGACAGGCGCGGGCGGTGGGCGAGAAGAGGCGTTCCGCCGCTCATAGCGCATGTTCCATCGTCATTCCGGGGCGGGCGCAGCCCGAACCCGGAAGCCAGGAGAGCGTCATCGCTCCATCCCCGCCATCGCGGTCAATCCCCTGGGTTCCGGGTTCTTCGCTGCGCGAAGCCCCGGAATGACGAAAGGCGTTGACGCTCATTTCCGACGACGTCCCATCGGCACGAACCGGATGGCCTGACCGCCGCCGGGGGCCAGCGCCAGGGTCAGGGTGTCAGACGACGTCACCTCGCGCTGCTCGATGATGATGTCCTCGCGCTTGCCGCGATAGTCGGCGTCCGGCCCGTCGCGATAGATTTCAGCCCGATATCGACGCCCGGCGTCCAGGAAATCGAGCGGGGCCTTCAGCACGCGCGGATGCTCGTCGGTGACGGCGCCCAGGGCCCAGACATCCGTGCCGCGCTGCTTGCGAACCATGACGACATAGTTGCCCATGGCGGCGTCCAGCGTGCGGCTCTCGCTCCAGTCGACCGGCACATCTTTGATGAACTGGAAGGGGCCGGGGTTGGCCTCGTAGTTGACCAGCAGGTCCGCCGCCATCTGGATCGGGCTGTAGATCACGACATAGAGCGCCAGCTGTTTGGCCCAGGTCGTCTGCACGCCGCCGGGGCTGCGCGTCTCCATGCCGAAGATGCCGGGCGTGTAGTCCATCGGCCCGGCCAGCAAGCGGGTGAAGACCAGGTTCGGCTCATGCTCGGGCGGATTGCCGGGATTGCCCCACGCGGAATATTCCATCCCGCGCTGGCCCTCGCGGCTGATGATGTTCGGATAGGTGCGGCGAAGGCCGGTGTCCTTGAACGGCTCGTGAGCGTTGACGGCGACCTTGTGGCGATAGCCGGCCTCGACCACGCGCATGTGGTGCTGGGCCATCGCCTGGCTCTCGTGCCAAGCCATGACCATCTGTCCATCCGGCCCCGCGACGCGGGCGCCTTGCGCGTCGGCGACATAGCCGGTCTTCACCGAATGGACGCCGAGGCGTTCATACAGGGCCATGGCCGGTTCGAGCTGCTGCTCATAGTGGAAGGCGTTGCCGCCGGTCTCGTGGTGGCCGATCAGTTGCACGCCCTTGGACCGCGCGTGGGCGCAGACCGCTTCGATATCGAAGTCGGGATAGGCTTCGGTGAAGCTGAAGTCCGCGCCGTTGGCGAACCACTGGCCGTCCCAGCCCTTGTTCCAGCCTTCGACCAAGACCCCGCCCAGCCCGTGCTTGGCGGCGAAGTCGATGTGTTTGATCGCATTCTCGGTGGTCGCGCCGTGCTTGGGCCCGGAGTTCCAGGTCTTCAGGTCCAGGTGCATTTCCCACCAGACGCCGACGTATTTCATCGGCTTGAACCAGCTGACGTCGCCCAGCGTGTTGGGCTCGTTCAGGTTGAGGATCAGGCTGGAATCCAGCAGGCCCGAGGCGCTGTCGGAGATTTGCAGGGTCCGCCAGGGCGTGTTGAACGGCGCCGCGCGCACCACCGCCGCATTGGTCAGGCCCGGCGTCAGTTGAGCGCGGAACTTCGTTTCCTCCGACCGGCGCAGGTTCATTCCCGCATAGTCGATGCAGGCGGCCTCGTGGATCGAGACGTGCAGACCCGACTGGCCCCGAACCGTCATCGGCGTCTGGGCGCTGCCGACCGCATCGATGGGCGTGCGGCTGTAGAGATATTCCTCACGATTCCATTCCCAGGCCGGGCACCACAGGGCCTCGCCGTTTTCGGCCAGGTTGAACTCGGTGATTTCCGAACCGATGCGGACGGTGGTCAGGCCGGCCTGCTGCGGGAACTCATAGCGGAAGCCCAGACCGTCGTCGTACAGGCGGAAGACCACGTCCACGCGGCGTCGCAGGCCGCCTGTCTCGGTATAGGCGACGCGCCATTCGTTATAGTGGTTGCGGATGAACTGGCGCTCGCCCCACGGCTGCTCCCAAGTGTCGTCGACCGTGACCGGCTGGCCTGCGGTCAGGGTCAGGCCGCGCTCGATGGCCGGCGCGTCGGTCAGGAGGAAACCCAACTTGGACGGGGCCACCACGACCCGGCCCTGACGCAGCACCGAATACATCGGCCGTCCGTCGTTGTCGGTGAAAGCCTCGACCGTCAGCACGCCGCCGGGCGACGACGCGCGGGCATGGTTCGGCGCGGTCTGGGCGCGCGCGCCCGTCGCCCCCAGAGCCAGGATCGACACGCCGCCAAGGGCCAGGAAGGATCTGCGCTGCATCATGGGAACTCCGTTACGCCGCCTCTTGCCAACCGCCGCGAACGGTGGCTGAAATATTTGCAGAAAATTTTGCAGCTTCACCATGCTGCTGTGAGGACCCGCGACTTTGAGCCGCAAGACCACCCGTCTGGAAGACATCGCTCGCCTGGCCGGCGTGTCCATCGCCACCGCCTCGCGCGCCCTGAACGACAGCCCCGCCGTCAACGATCGCACCAAACAGACGATCTGGAAGTTGGCCAAGGAACACGACTACCCGTTCCGCCGTCACATGCCCGCCGGTCCGATCGGCGCCCAGGGCACGATCGCCCTGGTGGTGCCGCGTCCGCAGGGGCGCGAAGGGCGCCTCAGCGACCCCTTCTTCCTGGAGCTTCTGGCCGGTGTGGGCGAGGCGGCGCGCGAACGCGGCTGCGACCTGCTGATGAGCCATATCTCGCCCGCCAACTATGACGAGCTGTCGGCGGCGCTGAACACCAGCCGGGCGGACGGCGTGATCTTCCTGGGCCAATCCAGCCTGCATTCGGCCTTCAACCGTCTGGTCGACGCCGACCATCGTTTCGTCGTCTGGGGCGCCGAACTGCCGGATCAGGACTATTGCTCCATCGGCTCGGACAATATCTCGGGCGGACGCCGCGCGACGTTGCATCTGGCGCGACTGGGGCGAAAGCGCATCGTCTTCCTGGGCGATCTGGATCCGCCCGAGGCCATGCAGCGGCATCGCGGCTATCTGGACGCCATGAGCCAGAGCGGACTGGACGTGGACGCCGACCTGATCGTGCCTGCGCATTTCGAGGTCGAATCCGCCGAGGCCGCCGTGGACGCCCTGATCCGACGCGGGCTGGATTTCGATGGGGTCGTAGCTGCGTCCGACCAGATCGCGCTCGGCGCCGTGCGTGCCCTGTTGCACGCCGGCGTCGAGGTGCCGGGCCAGGTCTCGGTCATCGGTTTCGACAATGTGCCGTTCAGCCGCTACTCGCGCCCGGCGCTCAGCACCATCGCCCAGGACACGATGAAGGCCGGCCGGTTGATGGTGTCCAAACTGCTGGATCACGGCGGCGCCGCAGCAGGCCGTTCCGAGCGCGTTCCGACCGAGCTGATCGTTCGCGAGACCTGCGGCGGCTGAACCCGTCATCCGGCGTCGGCGAAGATCAGGCCAGCCAGCGGCCTCAGCGTCGATCCGTCCGCCTCGGTCCAGTTGACCGCCGCGATCCGGCGCGCGCCGGCGGGCGCGGACCAGTCCACGGCCTCGAAGCCCAGGTTGAACACGCACAGCAGACGCTCGCCGCCCTCGGCCCGTTCGAACCGGCGGAAGACCACCAGGTCGCCCGCGCTCTCGATCTCCAACCCGCCGGTCCGCAGCGCCGGATGGGTCTGGCGCAGGGCGATGATGCGGCGCGCGGCGTGCAGGATCGAGGTCGGGTCCGCCTCCTGCGCATCCACGGCCAGCGACAGATGGCGCGGATCGACCGGCAGCCAGGGCTCGACCGTCGAGAAGCCGGCGTTGGGCGCCGAGGCCACCCAGGGGATTGGCGTGCGGGCGCCGTCGCGGCCCAGAGTCTCAGGCCAGTTGGCGATGGCCTCTGGATCGACCAGCCGCTCGAACGGCACTTCGGCCTGAGGCAGGCCCAACTCTTCGCCCTGATAGACGAAGACATTGCCGCGCAGGCACATCAGCAGCAGCAGGGCCATTTCCGAGAAAGCCTTCTCGTCCCGGCCCTGGGCCCAACGTGATACGGCGCGCGGCGCATCGTGGTTGGAGAAGGTCCAGGACGGCCAGCCCTCGCCCTGCTGATCCGGCCACATCCCATCGCCCACGCCGATCAGTTCGCTCTTCAGCGTATCGGCATAGAGATAGAGGAAGCCGTAGGCCGAGTGCAGACGATCGTTGCCGGCGGTGAATTCCTTCATCTCGCGGTCGGCGTGATCGCCGCCGACCTCCGCCACCGTGAACCGGCCTTCATAGCTGTCGGTCAGTGCGCGGATGCGGTTCAGGAAGCCGATGATGTCCGGGTGGGACTGATTGTAGATCTTGTCCTGGAAGTCGAACGGCCGCGTGCGCTTCTTGCCGTCCTGGATCGGCGGATTGTCGCGCAGGGACGGATCGTGGATGGCGAAGTTGATCGCATCCAGGCGGAAGCCGTCCACCCCCCGATCCAGCCAGAACCGCGCCGCCGCGATCAGGGCGTCCTGAACCGCCGGGTTCCTGACGTTCAGCTGCGGCTGGGAGGCCAGGAAGTTGTGCATGTAGTACTGGCCGCGCCGCGCGTCCCAGGTCCAGGCCGGGCCGCCGAACACCGACTGCCAGTTCGAGGGCGGCGAGCCGTCCGGCTTGGCGTCGGCCCAGACGTACCAGTCGGCGTGGTCGCCGTTGCGGCTGGCGCGGCTGTCGGTGAACCAGGGATGTTCGTCAGAGGTGTGCGAAAACACCTGATCGATGACGACCTTCAGCCCCAGGGCATGGGCGCGCGCAATCAGGGCGTCGAAATCGGCCAAAGTGCCGAAGATCGGATCGACGTCGCAGTAGTCCGACACGTCATAGCCGAAGTCCTTCATCGGCGACGTGAAGAAGGGCGACAGCCAGATGCCATCGACGCCTAGAGAGGCGACATGGTCGAGGTGCTGGGTGATGCCCTTCAGATCGCCGACGCCGTCGTCGTTGGAGTCGGCGAAGCTGCGCGGATAGATCTGATACAGCACCGCGCCGCGCCACCAGTCGTGCGCCAATGCGGGGGCGGCGTCAGCCGTGGAAAGATCGAGGGGCAGGGCAGTCACGGCACGCTCTTGCAGACGAGGTAATCGAGGGGGGGCACGCGAACGGCGACGCTGGCGGGCGCGGAGGATTCGGATGTGCAATCGCCGCGCAGAGCTTGCCACCGCAGCGAGCCGGGCTCCACCTCGACTTGAGCGGCGACGGGCGCGGTGGAGGAGTTGAACAAGGCCAGGATCTCCGATCCATCCTCACCGATGCGAGACATTGCGAACAGACCAGGCTTGTCGCCATAGGCGCGCACGACCTGACGGCCGCGTCGCAGGGCCGGCTCTTCGGCGCGGATGCGGGTCATCTCTGCGATCGCCTGATACAGCGGAGCGTCGGTGGAATAGGCCGGCTGGCGACCGCCGACGGGCGTCTCGTTCGCATAGACCGGCGTGCGGCTGGGCCACATGTCCTGGCGCGAGTTTCCGTATCCGCCCGCCCCGGCGAAGCCCTGTTCATCCCCGTAATAGAGGGTGGGCACGCCCCGGCTGAACATCATCAGGGCATGGGCCAGTTTGATGCGCGCCAGCACCTCGGCGTCATCGGCGTTCGGATTGGCCTGTTTCACGAAAAAGCCGACCCGGCCCATGTCATGGTTGCCCAGGAAGGTCGGCAGGATGGCGGCGGTCTCCGCGCCCTTGTCATAGATCGTGTCGGCGTCGAACAGCTTGGCCAGGGCGTCGGTCCCTACCTTGCCGGCCGCCACATCGGTCGCCTGTTTCTGGAACGGGAAGTCGAGCACCGCCGGATAGCCGTCGACCCGCGTGAACCGCGCCGTCACCGCCGGATCGGGATCATAGACCTCGCCGAAGATGTGGAAGTTCGGGATGCCCTTGGCCTCGGCGCGGGCGATCATGGCGGGGATGAAGGCCTGCCAGAAGCCCGGGTTCACATGGCGCGCGGTGTCGATGCGGAAGCCGTCGATCCCGTATTTGTCGATCCAGCCGCCGAAGATGTCGATCATGCCCTGGATGACCACCGGGTCCTCGGTCAGCAGGTCATCCAGCCCGGCGAAGTCGCCGTCCAGGCTGCTTTCGCCGGTGAAGGTGCTCTCGCCCCGGTTATGATAGTGGATCGGGTCGTTCAGCCAAGCCGGAACCTTGGCGTTCTCCTCGCCCGCCGGGACATAGGGCGTGTAGGCGTAGTCGGGCCGGGTCAGGCGCGAGAAGTCCCGACCGTCGAAGCCCTCATTGATCGCCGCACCGTCGACGCCGCCGCGACGGGTGTAGGGATAGTCGGCGCGGCTGCGATAGGCGCAGCGACCCTCCGGGCATTCGCGATACTGGATGACGTCGGCGGTGTGGTTGGCGACGATGTCCAGATAGACCTTCATGCCGCGCGCGTGGGCCGCCTCGACCAGGGCGCGCATCGCAGCCTCGTCGCCGAAGTGCGGATCCACAGAGGTGAAGTCGGTGATCCAGTAGCCGTGGTGCGCCGCGCCAGTATAGCCGCCATGGCTCTGCACGGGCTTGTTCTTGAACACCGGCGCCAACCAGACCGCCGTCGCGCCCAGCCCCTGGATATAGTCCAGCTGTTGGGTCACGCCCGCCAGGTCGCCGCCGTGGTAAAAGTCGGTATCGGCCGGATCGAACCCGCTTTTCAGCCGGTCGGCGGCGTAACCGCCGTGGTCGTTCGATGCATCGCCGTTGGCGAACCGATCCGGCAGCAGGAAATAGATCACCTCGTCCTGCGGCAGGCGTTGACGCAGGGCTGATAGGGCGTCTTCGGCCTGGCGGGTTTGCGCCGTCGTCGGCGTTGCAAAGCCGCTCAGCAGAGCCGCCGCCGCCATCGCTGCGTGCAGTCCGGCCCTTCTGGGGGTTCCCCTCGCCATGACGCTCACTCCCTTGCGTCTGGAAAGTGCAAAGCCTTCCAGATCGATTTGCAAGATTTTGCAGCAATGGGCGGGGCTGTCAACGCATCGCTGAAATGCTGCGATGCGCCATGGGAATAGCGCGAAACCGCACATTCCCGCGCCTTTGCGGGCTATCAACGGGCCCGAAGTGAGACGGAAATCGGACGCCCGCATTAACTGCTTGCAACATTCCAAAAGATTTGCATATTTTTGCGACGGCTTCAGATCGCGACGTTCAGAATCGCGGTCAGCCCCAGGGAGGATGACCATGTTCCAACGTCTCAACCGGCGCGCGCGCCTGCTATCCGGCGTCGCCTTCGGCGCAGCCGCCCTGATGGCGGTCGGCTCGGCCCACGCACAAACTGCAGCCGCCACGACGGCCCAGGCCGACGACCAAGCCACTGAAGTCGGCGAAATCGTCGTCACCGGCATTCGTCGTTCGATCGAGGCCGCTATCTCGGCCAAGGCCAACAACACCTCGATCGTCGAAGTCATCTCGGCCGAAGACATCGGCAAGCTGCCGGACGTCTCGATCGCCGAATCCCTGGCGCGCCTGCCGGGCGTGACCATGCAGCGCCTCGACGGCCGCAGCCAGGCGATCTCCATCCGGGGCCTGGGGCCTGACTTCACGACCGCCCTGCTGAACGGGCGCGAACTGGTCACCACCGGCGACAACCGCGGCGTCGAGTTCGACCAGTTCCCCGCCGAACTGCTGAACAGCGTCGTCGTCTACAAGACCCCGGACGCGGCCCTGATTGGTCAGGGTCTGGGCGGCACCGTCGATCTGCGCACCGTTCGCCCGCTGGCCTACGGTCGTCAGGCTATAGCGATGAACTATCGCCACGAGTGGAACGAGCTCGGCGCCCTGAACTCGGGCACGACCGACAACGGCGACCGTTACACCATCTCCTACATCGACCAGTTCCTGGACGGCACGCTGGGCGTGGCCTTGGGCTACGCCCACATGAGCTCGCCCTATCAGTCCGAGCGCTTCAACGCCTGGGGCTATCCCACCTATTCGGACGGCAATCTGCTGACCGGCGGCGTCAAGCCCTATGTGATGTCGTCGGAGCTGGAGCGCGACGGCTATATGGGCGTGCTGGAATGGCGCCCGAACGATCGCATCCACTCGACGATCGACGCCTTCTATTCCGAGTTCAAGAACACCCAGGTCCTTCGCGGCATCGAATTCCCGCTGGCGTGGGGTGGTTCCTCTGGTGATTGTACCGTGAACGTCCCGTCGGCGGTCTGCCGTCCGGCGCCGTCGCTGCGTCCCGGCTACACTGTCGAAGACGGCCTCATCGTCGCCGGCACCTGGGACAACATCAAGGGCGTGGTTCGCAACGACCTGAACAAGCGCGACAGCAACATCACCGCCCTGGGCTGGAACACCGAGTTCACGCTCAGCGACGACTGGTCGGCGAACCTGGACCTCAGCTATTCGAAGGTCGAGCGTAACGACATCATCCTGGAAACCAACGCCGGCACCGGCCGCAACGTCAACGGCGCGTTGGACACTCTGGGCTTTGAACTGACCGACGACGGCGTGACCCGCTTCACCAGCCGTCTGAACTACGCCGATCCCAACCTGATCCGTATCACCAGCCCGCAAGGCTGGGGCGGCGACGTCATTCCGGGCGGTCAGGCCGGCTATATGAACACGCCCTCCATCGAGGACGAGATCAAGGCGGCTCGCTTCTCCGTGACGCGTGAACTGCATCAGAGCCCGTTCAAGTCGATCGACTTCGGCGCCAACTATACCGAGCGTCAGAAGAGCTTCGTCAACGATCAGTTCTATCTCGGCGTCCCCGGCGGCGGCGATTTGACCGTGCCTTCGGCCTTCCTGCTGGACCCGACCGACCTCGGCTATCTCGGCATCAGCGCCGTGCTGAGCTACGACGCTCTCGGCCTGGTCAACAGCGGCGCGCTGAACCGTGTCCGCAACCCGAACGCCGACGTCACCGCAGGCAACTGGGAAGTGACGGAAAAGGTTTCGACGGCTTACGTCCGCGCTAACATCGACCACAATCTGGTTGGCCTGCCCTTGACCGGCAATGTCGGCATGCAGTTTGTCTATACAGATCAAAGTTCCACGGGCTTCTCCGCCCGTCAGGTCGCCCAGGGCGTTTCGGAGACCATCGCCGTCAACGGCGGGGCCGACTATCTGGAAATCCTGCCCAGCGCGAACTTCATTCTGCAAACCGGCGAAGACATGTTCGCGCGTCTGGCGGTTTCGCGCACCCTCGCCCGTCCGCGCATGGACGACATGCGCGCCTCGCGGATTTACAACTACACTGCTGGCCAGGCCCTATCGACCGACATCAATCGATCTCCGTGGAGCGGCGGTGGCGGCAATCCGGAACTGCGCCCGTTCATCGCCGACGTGATCGACGTGTCGTTCGAGAAGTATTTCGCGAACCGCAAGGGCTACATCTCGCTGGCGGCCTTCTACAAGAACCTGGAAAGCTACGTTTATAACCGCAACCAGATCTTCGACTTCACCGGCTATCCGATCGGCGTCATCACCCCCGATAATCCCGAGCCTCTGCTGCGCCAAGGTCTGGTTGGCGCGCCCGACAACGGTGAAGGCGGCTGGATCAAGGGTCTTGAACTGTCGATCTCGGCGCCGTTCGACATCTTCCATCCGGCCCTGGAAGGTTTCGGCGCCCAGTTCAGCGCCTCGACCACGGACAGCGAAGTGCGGCCTGACCCCACCCAAGCGCCGACCGCCCTGCCGGGTCTGTCGGAAAACGTGATCAACGGTTCGCTCTACTATGAGCGTTACGGCTTCCAGTCGCGGATTTCGGCCCGCTATCGCTCGGATTACCTGGGCGAGGTCGCCGGTTTCGGCAACGGCCGCACCTTGCGTTCGGTGGCGGCTGAAACGGTCGTCGACGCCCAGGTCGGCTATGAGTTCCAGTCCGGTCCGCTGGAAGGCCTGTCGGTTCTGGCTCAGGTCAACAACCTGACCGACGAGCCGTTCAAGACCTTCGAAAACGGCGATGAGCGCCGGACCATCGACTATCAGCACTACGGCCGCACCTTCGCCGTCGGGCTGAACTACAAGTTCTGATTTCCCCTCTCTTCTGAGCAAACTTGGGCCGCCGCGTTCGCGAGGCGGCCCTTTTCTTTGCCTGCGCCCACGCCCGTCGGAAAAGTTTCGTTACAAAAGGCGCTTTTCGGCTGGACGCGCCTTTCGCGATGTCCGAACCAAGCAGAATGAGAACCGCGCGACCACAGCGCGGCCGTTCGATTTCACTGGGGGATCATTCATGACCGTTCCGGACGCCGGAAAACGCCAAGGCGCAGGCCTGGCCTTCGCCTATGTCACCACGCTGTTCTTCGCCTGGGGTTTCGCGACCTCGCTGATCGATCCGCTGATCGCGGCGGTTAAGCGGGTGTTCGACCTGAACAACGCCGAGGCCTTCCTGACCACCTTCGCCTGGTTCATCGCCTACGGGCTGATGTCGCTGCCGGCGGCCTCAGTGCTCAGCAAGCTGGGTTACAGCCGCTCGATCATCGGCGCCTTGATCGTCATGGTCGCAGGCTGTTTGATCGTGCCGGCCGCCACCGCCGCCGACTGGTATCCTGGCGTGCTGATCGCCCTGTTCGTCATCGCCTCGGGCGTGACCCTGCTGCAGGTCGCGGCCAACCCGCTGGTCGCCGAACTGGGCAGCCCCAAGGGCGCCTCCAGCCGACTGAACCTGTCGCAGGCCTTCAACTCGCTGGGCACGACTGTCGGTCCCTGGCTGGGCTCGCACGTCCTGCTGACGGGCGGCGTCTTCGCCGCCGGCGCCGTGGTGACCGCCGCGACCCGCACCCAGTCGCTGCGCAGCATCGACATGGCCTTCCTGGGCATGGGCGCCTTCTTCGCCTTGATCGCCGTCTTCATCTTCACCGCGCGCAAGAAGATCAATGCGGCGGCGCCGGAGTTTCACAACGCGGTCTCGCCGCTGAAGGCGCTGTCGTCGCCGTGGGCCGTGTTCGGCGCCCTGGCCATCTTCCTCTACGTCGGTTCCGAAGTCGCCATCGGCGGCATGTTGACAAACTTCCTCGAAAGCCCCGAAATCCTGAACGCCCCCATCGAGACGGCGGGCAAGATGGTCGCCCTGTACTGGGGCGGCGCCATGGTCGGCCGCTTCATCGGCTCGCTCGTGCTGACCAAGGTTCGCCCCGGCGTCGTCCTGGCCTTCTGCACCGTCGCGGCGGCCGTCCTGTGCCTGACCGTCAGCCAGATCGGCGGCCCGACGGCGGCCTATGCCGTCCTGTCGATCGGCCTGTTCAACTCGATCATGTTCCCGACCATCTTCACCCTGACGCTGGAGCGCTCGACCGCGCCGACGTCGGCGACGTCGGGCCTGCTGGTGTTCGGCATCATCGGCGGCGCCCTGCTGCCCCAGGTCGCGGCGCATATCGCCGATGCGGCCGGCAAGCTTCAGCCCGCCTTCATCGTGCCGATGCTGGGCTACGTCGGCCTGACCATCTTCGCCATCGGCTGCATCCGCACCAAGGCTCGGACCGAAGTGACCTCGACCGCCTCGCACTGAGCCGGTCGCCAGACAAGACGAAGGGCGCGGAGGCTGGCCTCCGCGCCCTTTTTCATTTCGGCGATGGGATCAGCCGTCGATCAGGGACTGAAGAATGGGCGCCAGTCGGTCGCGCATTTCCTCACATTGGGCGGGTTCGATGTTGAAGCTGCCGCCGCCCAGCTCACGACTGACCGACATGCCCATGATGAAGCCTGCCAAGAGCCGCGCGCGGACGGTGGCGTCCGGCCCGCTCAGCCATTCCTCCAGCGGACCGAAGAAGCGCTGAGTGCAGGTGTTCTGAACCATCTCCGACGCCTTTGCCGAGCCGATGGAGCGCAGCATGATCGACATGCCCTTCAGCTTTTCGGCCTTCTTGGGTTCAAAGACGATCTCATGCGCCACGCGCCGTCCGAAGTCGGCCTTTTCGCCCTGCATCAGCGCGCTGCCGTCGCCGCAACTGTCCAGCGCGGCCAGGAACAGGTCGTCCTTGGAGCCGAAGTAGCGGCTGATCAGGGCCGCATCGACACCGACGTCGCGGGCGATGTCGCGCATGCCCACGTCGTCATAGCTCTCGGCCGCGAATCTCTCGCGCGCAGCATCGAGAATGGCCGTGCGCGTGGCGGCGGAGTTTCTCGGGCGTGGGCCGGGACATAACAAGGTGATGACACTCCACAGACAATAACCGTAGATCACATATGGCTTTGTCAACGCCTGTTGACAAGCGCCACGGCTCCGACCATTAAGTCACCACGGGTTGACAAGGCCGACTCCCCATCGGCCTATGTCCGCACGACAGGGATTTACCTCCGACAGGGAGATGCGCAGATGCGCGGGCTGAAGATTGCGGCGGTATCCGTCATGGTGACGGGTGCGCTTTACGGTTGTTCCCCAAAGGCAGAGGCGCCGGCGCAAGGCGCGCCGCCCGTGACGGTGGCCGTGCCGCTGAAGCAGCAGGTGCGGGACTGGGACGAGTTCACCGGGCGCTTCGAAGCGGTCGAAAGCGTGGATGTGCGCGCCCGCGTCGGCGGCTATATTCAGGCGGTTCACTTCCGCGACGGACAGATGGTTCAGAAGGGCCAGCTGCTGTTCACCCTGGATCCGCGCCCGGCCCAGGCCGCGCTGGCCCAGGCTCAGGCCCAGGTCGCTCAGGCCCAGTCGCAGCTGTCGCTGGCCCGCGCCAACCTGGCCCGCAGCGAGGCTCTGTTGGCCTCGCAAGCTGTGTCCAAGGCCGAATATGATTCCAACAAGGCGGCCGTCGATGCGGCCCAGGCCAATCTGGCGGCTGGCAACGCCGCTGTTCGCAATGCGCGTCTGAACCTGGAATACACCCGCGTCACCGCGCCGACCTCGGGTCGCGTATCCGACCGTCGCGTCGATCCGGGCAATCTCGTCGCCGGCGGCTCGTCGGCTGGAGACATCCTGACCACCATCATTTCCGGCGGCCCGATCCACTTCGTCTTCGACGGTTCGGAAGCGGTTCTGCTGAAGTATCTACGTCAGGGCGGCGCCAATCAGGGTGCGGTCGTCAACGTGCGCCTGCAGGACGAAAGCACCTACAAGCATACCGGCCGTCTCGACTTCGCTGACAATGCCGTGGACACCGCTTCGGGCGTGATCCGTCTGCGCGCCATCCTGCCCAACGCCGACGGCTTCCTGCGCCCCGGCATGTTCGGCAGCGCCCAGGTCGCGGGCGCCGGCGCCTATGACGCCCTGCTGGTGCCGGATTCGGCCATCGGCACCGATCAGGCCCGCCGCACCGTCGCTGTGGTCAACGCCGACGGCACCGTGACCAACAAGGCCGTCCAGCTCGGCCCGATCGTCCAGGGCCTGCGCGTCGTTCGTTCCGGCCTGGCTCCGACTGACCGCGTCATCATCGCGGGTCTGCAACGCGCCGCCCAGCCGGGCTCCAAGGTCACGCCAAAGAACGGCAAGATCGAACCCGTCGCAGGCAACGCCTCCCAGGCGCCGGTGACGCAGGCGGCTCCGGCATCCAGCGCCTCCTTCGCCAACAGCCTGCCGGCCGGCTAAGTCATGAATATCTCCCGCTTCTTCATCGACCGGCCGATCTTCGCGGCCGTGATTTCGGTGGTGATCACGATCATCGGGATCGCCGCCTATCCCTTGCTGCCCCTGTCGCAGTATCCCGAGATCGCGCCCCCGACGATCACGATTAACGCCGCCTACCCCGGCGCCTCGGCCGAGACCCTGGCCGAAACCGTCGCCGCCCCCATCGAGCAGGAGGTGAACGGCGTCGAGAACATGCTCTACATCTCCTCCTCGTCCACGTCGGACGGGACGGTGGCCATCACTGTGACCTTCCAGCCGGGAACGGATCTGGATGCTGCTCAGGTGCTGGTCCAGAACCGGGTCGCCTTGGCCGAGCCTCGACTCCCGGAAGCGGTTCGCCAGACGGGCGTCGTGGTCAACAAGGCCGAGAGCGGCTTCCTGATGATCCTGGGTTTGACGTCGCCTGACGGCACGTTGGACAACGACTATGTCGGCAACTACGCCAACTCCACGCTTCGGGATCGTCTGCTGCGGATCGAGGGCGTCGGCGCAGTTCAGCTCTTCGGCGGCGGCAACTATTCGATGCGCGTATGGATCGACCCGGCCAAGGCCGCCGAGCGCGGTCTGACGGGCCCTGAGATCGTCTCGGCCCTCCGCGCCCAGAACGTGCAGGCCGCCGCCGGCTCCATCGGCCAACCTCCCTTCCCGAACAACGCCGCTGCGTTCCAATTGCCTGTTCAGGTTCAGGGGCGTCTGAGCGATCCCAATGAGTTCGCCAACGTCGTGCTGAAGACGGACGCCGAGGGTCGCGTCACCTACCTGCGCGACGTCGCGCGGATCGAACTGGGCGCCCAGGATTACGGCATCCGCGGCTTCTTCGACGGCCAACGCGGCGTCGGCGTCGCGATCGTTCAGCAGCCGGGGGCGAACGCCTTGGGCACGGCTGATCGGGTCCTCAAGGAAGTCGAGGCCGTCAAGGGCGAACTGCCGGCCGGCATGGCCATCTCGGTGCCTTACAATCCGACCGAGTTCGTCGCCGCCTCGGTGGAGTCGGTTCAGCACACCCTGGTCGAGGCCGTCATCCTGGTCATCATCGTGGTCATGGTCTTTCTTCAGACCTGGCGCGCGGCCATCATTCCCATCGTCGCCATCCCCGTCGCTCTGGTCGGCACCTTCGCGGTGCAGCTGGCGCTGGGCTATTCGATCAACTCCCTGTCCCTGTTCGCCCTGGTCCTTGCGGTCGGCATCGTGGTCGATGACGCCATCGTCGTGGTCGAGAACGTGGAGCGCGCGATCAGCGAAGGCCTCAGTCCCAAGGAGGCCGCTTATCGATCGATGCAGGAGGTCTCCGGCGCCCTGATCGCCATCGGCCTGGTGCTGGTGTCGGTGTTCGTGCCGACGATGTTCGTGCCCGGCATCCCCGGCATCTTCTATCGCCAGTTCGCGGTCGTCATCGCATCGGCCTCGGTCATCTCGCTGTTCGTGTCGCTGACGCTGTCGCCGGCCATGGCCGCCCTGCTGCTGAAGCCGCACAAGAAGGATCATGAACATGCCCGCAAGCCGGGCGTCCTGGGTGCGGTGGTCTACTACGGCGGCTGGGCCGGGCGGAAGTTCAACGACGGCTTCGACTGGCTGTCGGATCGCTACGGTCGTTTGACGGCACGTCTGATCCGTACGGTCGGCCTGGTGCTGATCATCTATGCCGGTCTGCTGGGCCTCACCGCCTGGCGGTTGATCGATACTCCTTCGGGCTTCATTCCTGAACAGGATCAGGGCTTCCTGATCGGCGTTATCCAACTGCCCGCCGGTGCGTCGCTGGATCGTACGGAAGCGGTGATGACGCGTGCTACAGACATCATCCGCAAGACCGACGGTGTCGACGGCGCCATCGCCTTTGCGGGTCTGGACGGATCAAGCTTCTCCTTCGGCTCGAACGCCGCGACCATCTTCGTGCGTCTGAACCCGTTCGAGGATCGCACCAAGGAGCAGGCCGCCACGGCTCTGGCCGGCGCCATCACCCAGGCGACCGGACAGATCGAGGACGCGCAGATCTTCGTCATCGCCCCCCCGGCGGTCCAGGGTCTGGGCACCGGCAACGGCTTCTCGATGATGATCCAGGACCGCGAAGGCGCCGGCTATCGTCCGCTGGAAGGCGCCACCTTCGCCATGATGGGCGCCGCCGCCCAGAAGCCGACCGAGGTCAGCCAGGTCTTCTCGACCTACAACACGGCCTCGCCGCGCGTGACCGCCGATGTCGATCGCGACAAGGCGCTGATGCTGGGCGTCCAGCCCAGCTCGGTGTTTGACACCTTGGGCGTCTATCTGGGTTCGTCCTACGTCAACGACTTCAACATGCTGGGCCGAACCTTCCGGGTGACGGCGCAGGCGGAGCCGACGGCGCGCGACGACATCGCCGACATCGCCAATCTGAAGACCAAGTCGTCCTCCGGCGCCATGGTGCCGATCGGATCGGTGGCTAATCTGATCGACGACTCCGGTCCGGCGCGGATCGTCCGCTACAACCTGTTCCCGGCGGCCGAGCTTCAGGGCAACGCTGCAGCAGGGGTCTCCTCCGGCGAGGCGCTGCAGGTCATGGAAACCATGGCCGCCCAGACCCTGCCGCAGGGCTTCTCCTACGAATGGACGGGTCTGGCCTATCAGCAGAAGGCGGCGGGTTCCGGCGCGACGGTCATCTTCCTGATGGCGGTGGTGTTCGTCTTCCTGGTGCTGGCGGCTCAGTACGAAGCGTTCACGCTTCCGCTGGCGGTCATTCTGATCGTGCCGATGTGTCTGCTGGCGGCCATCATCGGGGTGAACCTGCGCGGCCTGGACAATAACATCCTGGTCCAGATCGGACTTGTCGTTCTGATCGCGCTTGCGGCCAAGAACGCCATCCTGATCGTCGAGTTCGCCAAACAGGCCGAGGAAGAGCAGGGCATGAACCGGTTCGAGGCTGCGGTCGCCGCCGCCAAGACCCGTCTGCGTCCGATCCTGATGACCTCGTTCGCCTTCATCCTCGGCGTCGTGCCGCTGATGCTGGCCTCGGGGCCGGGCGCGGAGATGCGTCAGTCGCTGGGCACGTCCGTCTTCTCGGGCATGCTGGGCGTGACCTTCTTCGGCCTGATCTTCACGCCGGTCTTCTATGTGGTCTGCCGCTGGCTGTCCTCGAAACTGCCGCAAGGCAAGAAACCGACCCCGACGCCTGACCGTCCTTCGGACCGGCCCGTGCGTTATGACGAAACCAGCGACCTGACCGATCCGAACGCGCCTGCGCCCGCGACCGGCCGGGGAGGGGACATCTGATGACCCGTAACAAGACCCTCAGCTTCCTGACCGCCGCAGCCTTCAGCGCCCTGCTGGCCGCCTGCGCGGTCGGGCCCAAGGCGCCGGTCGCGGACCTGCCCGTCGCCGGCACGGGCGCCTTCGTCGGCTCGGCCAGCCCCACCGTCTCGACCGCCGCGGCGCGCGACGACTGGTGGCGGCTGTACGAAGACCCCACGCTGGACGCCTTGATCCAGCAGGCCTTCGCCGAGAACAACCAGCTCGAAGCCGCCTTCGCCAACCTGCGTGCGGTCCGGGCGTCGCTGTCGGAGGCCCGCATCGGCCGTTTCCCGACCACGACGACCAGCGCCCAGGCCCAGCGCAGCCGCGCCTCAGCCGCCACGGTCCAGGGCCTGCCCGCCGGGCAGGATGCGCCCGAGATCGACACCTATGACGTCGGCGTTCAGGCCGCCTATGAGGTCGATCTGTTCGGACGCGTGGAATCCACCATCCGCGCTGCCCGCGCCGACGCCCGCGCCGCCGAGGCCGCCCTGGCCACGGTCCAGGTGACGGTCGCGGCCGAGACGACCCGCGCCTATGCCGACACCTGCTCGGCCAATGCGCAGATCGCGGTCGCCGAACGGACGCTGGAACTGCAACGCAACACCGCCAATCTGACCCAGACCCTGCTCGACGGCGGGGCGGGCACGGGGCTGGACGTGGCCAGCGCCCGCGCGGCCCTGGCCCAGACGGCGGCGACCCTGCCGACCCTGCGCGCGGCCCGTAACGAGGCCCTGTTCCGCCTGGCGACCCTGACCGGCCGCACCCCCGCCGAGGCCAGCCAGGCCGCCGCCGCCTGCGTGCGCCCGCCCCAGCTCAGCCAGCCGATCCCGGTCGGCGATGGCGCGGCGCTTCTGGCCCGCCGCCCCGACGTGCGCCAGGCCGAGGCCGAACTGGCCGCCGCCGCCGCGCGCGTGAACGTGGCGACCGCAAACCTATTTCCGCAGATAAGCCTGGGCGGATCTTTCGGTTCCACCGCGCTGGACGCGGGTGAACTGGGCGACGACCAGAACTTCCGCTTCAGCTTCGGTCCGCTGATCAGCTGGTCCTTCCCCAACGTCTTCGCCGTCCGCGCTCAGATCAAGGCCGCCGGCGCCCGTTCGGACGCCGCCCTGGCGAACTTCGACCAGACTGTGCTGACGGCCCTGCAGGAGACGGAAACGGCCCTGTCCAACTACGCCAACGAGCTGGACCGCCGTGCGGCCCTGACCGAAGCGAGGGACCAGGCCGCCCGCGCCGCCGACCTGTCGCGCCTGCGCTTCAACGCCGGCGCGGACAGCTTCCTCCTGGTGCTGGACGCCGAACGCACCCAGGCGGCGGCCGACGCGGCTCTCGCCCAGTCCGACGCCTTGGTCACGACCTATCAGATCGCTCTGTTCCGCGCCTTGGCCGGCGGCTGGCAGGCCGACAGCTGATCCCGTCGCGATGCTGAAACAAGAGGGCCGGGCGATGCATCGCCCGGCCCTGTTTCGTTCGTCCACAGTTTGGCGACCGTCTAAGTGTTCTGCATTTGTTCCATTCATGCTCTAACCGTCTGCGGCGGTCGGCGGTGTGATGGAGGATCAGATGAACGACGGAATCCTGGCCCATATGATGGCCGAACTCGATGCGGAGCTGGCGCGGGCGGAGCCGTCCTTGCCCGCCCATCCCGAACATACGCGTCAGACCGAGATCATGCGCGCTTTGGCCTTGGGGCTGGGGAACTTCGAGCGGATGCGGGCGCACGACGTGCATCTGCTCGCCGCCAGTCTGTCGCCGCGATCGGCCTGATCCGGCGTCAGGGTTTGCGCTTGAACGTGTCGCCGATCTCAGCGGCGTCCGGGCCGTCAGGTCCTGCGCTTTGGCGCTCGGCTTGACCGACCGCCTTCGTCGCCTTGTCAGTGGTCAAAGCGTCCGGCTTGCCGGCCGGATCGGCGCCGTTCTCTTCACGACCCTTGGTCTGTTCGCGGTCCATGGTGCTCTCCGTTGCTGGGAGAGGTAGCGCGATGGGGAGCTGCGCGTTCCGTCAGCCGGCCGTATTGACCTTCGCTACCACCGACATGCCCGGCGCCAGGCGCTCGGCGGCGGGCTGGTTCGGGTCGATGCGGATGCGGACCGGGATGCGCTGGGCCACCTTGGTGAAGTTGCCAGTGGCGTTGTCGGGACGAATGACGCTGAACTCCGATCCGGCGGCGGGGGCGATCCTTTCGACATGGCCGCGCAGGGTCTGTCCGCCCAGGGCGTCGACGGTGATCTCGACCGGCTGGCCGACGCGGATGTTCTTCATCTGCGTCTCCTTCATATTGGCCGTGACCCAGACCACGTCCGGGACCAGACCCATCAGCTGGGTGCCCGCGGTCACATACTGGCCCTGGCGCACGCCGATCTCGCCCAAACGGCCGGCGCGGGGGGCGACGATGCGGGTGTTGGCCAGGTCGATCTGAGCCAGACGCACGGCGGCCTGGGCGTTCTCGACGGCGGCGGCCAGGCTGTCGCGGCCGACGACGGCGGAGGTGACCCCGGTCTGGGCGATGCCCTCGGCGGCGCGGGCCTGGGCGACCTGGGCCTGGGCGCTGCGCAGGGCGGCTTCGGCGACGTCCACATTGGCCTGGGCGACCCAGCCGCCGGCCTTCAGGGTGCGGGCGCGGTTGGCGTCAGCCTGGGCCCGCGTCAGCGTGGCTTCGGCGGCGGCGATGGAGGCGCGCTGCTGGGCCACCGATCCGCGCGCCGACGCCTGGGTCTGGGCCGAGTTGGACAGGGCCGCCTGGGCTGAGTGCAGGCTGGCCTCGGCCTGCTCCAGCCGCTGGCGATAGATGCGGTCGTCCACCTGGGCCAGCAACTGCCCCTGTTGGACGGTCTGGAAGTCCTGGACCGGCGCCTGAACGACATAGCCGTTCACCTGCGGGCTGATGATCGTCACCTGGCCGCGCACATAGGCGTTGTCCGTGCGCTGGATCGCGCCCCGGAAGGGCGGCAACTGCCAGGCGTACAGCACCATCAGCACGCCCAGCAGGGCGACCCCGGCGGCGATGACGGTCCACATGACGTTCTTCTTCGGAGCAGGCGCAGGTGGAGCAGCGGCGGGCGCCTGCGGGGCGGAAGCGGCGGGTGCGGGCGAGGCGGCGTCGGTCATTGTGGGTCTCGGTTCAGTCGGCGGCGGCGACGGCGGCGCTCTGGACCGCAGCGTCTGCATTGTTGTTCTTGGCGTCGCGGCGCGCCTTCCAGCGTGGCCGCAGGTGGGTGACGGTCACCCAGGCGGAGCCCAGGGCCGCGATCACGGCGATGACCAGAAAGACGTCGTTGTAGGCCAGCACATTGGCCTGCTGCGTCACCTGTCGGCCCAGCAGGACGGCGCCTTCGGCGTTCGCCAGCGCGGGGTCCGTTATCGTCGAGGCATAGGCGCCCGACAGCTGGCGCAGCCGCAAGGCGACCTGCGGATCCAGCGCCGAAATCGCGGCCGCCAGCTGGTTGGAATGGTATTTCTCGCGGATGATCTGAAGCGTCCCGGTCAAGGCCGATCCCGCCAGACCGCCGACGTTCTGAAGCACGCTGAACATGACGATGAAGCTGATCAGGTTCTGCTTGCCCTGGGTCAGCACCTTGACGATGCCGATCATCAGGGCCGGGCCGATAAACATGGCCGAAGCGAAGGCGATCAGGGCCTGGCTGAAATACAGCTGCGCCGGGCGCGTCAGCACCGTCGAATGGCTGTCGATCCAGGCGCCGACCGCGATCAGCGCCAGGGCGATGGCGATCGGCTTGTTCAGCTTTTCCATGTTCAGGGTGAAGGCGCTGACCAGGGTGCCGGCGATCATCGACAGCAGAATGACGACGAACAGGCCGTGAAGCTGATCCGGCCCCAGGCCGACGACGGTCAGGAAGCCTACCGCGCCGGACGTCTGTTCCGACAGCACGATGCGGATCAGCAGGATCGCCCCGAACAGGCGCAGCAAATCCGGTCCGGTCAGCCAGCGGGTGTTGATCAGCGGGTTCTTGCGATTGTGTTCGACCAGGAAGGCGGCGGTCAGCAGGATGACGGACCCGATCAGGGCCCAGCCGA
Source organism: Brevundimonas vesicularis (assembly GCF_044807075.1). Taxonomy (GTDB): domain Bacteria; phylum Pseudomonadota; class Alphaproteobacteria; order Caulobacterales; family Caulobacteraceae; genus Brevundimonas; species Brevundimonas vesicularis_G. Next base: position 2,948,178 of record NZ_CP085234.1, on the reverse strand, counting down.
TCCAGGCGGCCTGCGTCCACCAGACGATGCGCCCCAGGCCCAGGGCCGCACACAACAGGGCCACGCCTGGCGCAAACAGGGCGAAGGTCAAAAAGTCCAGCCGGTCGAACACCCGCAGCCGCTCTGACGGCGGCAGCTTGACCACCTGCACCGCCCCCCAGGCGACCAGGCATAGGCCCAGCTCGAACAGATAGAAGGCGCGCCAGTCGCCCAGCTGGAGCAGGCCGGGCATGACCAAGCGCGAAATCGGCACGGCGAAACTGGCCAGGCCGATGCCGATGATCAGCCCTTTTAGCCTATGCGCCGCCGGAAAGGCCTGGATGATGTAGAGAAAGCCCAGGCTGGAAAGGCCCGCGCCCGCCATGCCGGCGATGGCTCGGACCAGCAGGGTCGATTGATAGTTGTCGACGAACAGGTGAGCAGCGCAGACCAGCACGAACGCGCCCAGGAAAATCTGGGTGAACAGGCGCAGGCCGTACTGCATCCGGAACTTGACGAGGATCAGGTTCATGCAGGCGTTGGTCATGACGAAGATGACCGGCAGCCAGGCGGCCTCGGTGATCGTGATCCCCAGCGAGCCTTGCAGGTTCTGAATGTTGGCGGTGACGGCGGCGTTGCCCAGCGATCCGACCATGGCGACCAGCAGGCCGGTCAGGGCGTACTGGATCCGCATCGGCCAGGGGTGATCGGGTGTGGCGGGCGAGCCGGGCATCATCGGCCGCTCGTGCGGCTTCAGCGTCTCGACATACTGTTCCCAGGGCAGGTGCCAGTTGTTGCGGGCCATCAGCGCGGCCCTCCGCGGGGTCTCAGGCCGTCAAGTACAAGCGCGCGGGTGCGCAGCGATACAGCCTGGCGCTCGGCTTCGTCCGCGCCCTGAAAGCCGGCGCCCAGCAGGGTGGCGATCAGACGGATGTCCATCGGCCGCAGATCCTCCCTCACCAGGCCGGCGGCCTGGGCCCGCTTCAGCGGTGCGGCGCCCGCCTCCATCAAGCTCTGCCGCAACGGTGTAAGCGCATCTGGCGACCGCACGTTCCGCACAACGCCGGCCAGTCCCGCATTGCGCACCATGTCCTCGGCCAGCCGGTCCAGAAACCAGAAGAAGGCCTGCGGATCATCGCCCTGTTCGGCGGTGCGCCGACCCAGGTCCGCGACGTCGGCCTCCAGCACCGCCAGAGCCAGTTCCGTACGGTCGGAGAAGTGCCGATACAGGGTGCCGCGCCCAACCCCGGCCCGTTCGGCGATCAGATCCAGGGGCGCATCCAGCCCTTGGTCGGCGAAGACCGCGCGCGCGGCTTCCAGCACCGCCGCCCGGTTCAGAGCGGCGTCCTTGCGGACAGGTTTTTCGGCAGGGCGCGTCATGGTGAGGCGCGTAAATGGACACGACTGTCCGTTTTGCAAGGGGCGGCTAGAGCGCTTTTTCCAGCACCGCGAATTCCAGCTCGTGTCGGGGCGGATCGACGGGGAAGGGGCGGGTCTCGCCGGTGGGGGTGTAACCGCGTCGTTCGTACCAGGCGATCAATTCGGTTCGGCGGTGAATGACTGTCATCTCCATGCGGCGCGCACCGAACCGCGCGATCGCCTCGCTTTCGGCGGCCGAGAGCAGACGACGGCCGAGGCCGGACGCCTGAAAGGTCGGCTCGACCGTCAGCATGCCGAGATAGGCCAGGTCATCGCCGGCTCGGGCGACCTGGACGCAGCCGATCAGCGCGCCGTCGCGATGGGCCAGCAGGATGACCCGGTGGGGATCGGCGATCAGGGCCGACAGCTCCGCCGCGCTGGTGCGATCATCGAACAGCAGGTCGGCCTCGTGCGTCCAGCCGGCCTTGGCGGTGTCGCCGCGATAGGCGCGCTCGATCAGCGGATGCAGGGCGGCGACATCGGCTGGGGTCGCCGCCCGAAAGGCGATCCGGCTCAACGGCGAACGCCCAGCTCCGTCAGCAGGTGATCCATCCCATAGACGTCGCGCAGGGCCACCGTCACCGCCTGGGTGGTCACGATCACGCTGCGGTTGGTGCTGCGGTCATAGCCATAGGCGTTGCGCTGGGTCAGGACGGTGGAGTCGAAATTGGCCCCGATGATCTCGCCCCGGGCATTTACCGCGGGCGAGCCGGACGAACCGCCGATGGTGTCGGTCGAGACGGCCATGCCCATCACCGCGTTCGGATCGATCCGGTCCTTGGCGGCCATCAGCTTGGGCGCAACCTTGAACGGTTCGGCGCCGGTGGCGCGGTCCCACAGGCCGGCGAAGGTGGTGAAGGCGCCGAAGCGCTGGCCCGGCACGTCGGAGCCTTCGACCTTGCCATAGGTCAGGCGAAGGGTGCCGGTGGCGTCGGGATAGACGGCGTCGCCATAGGCGGCGAAGCGGGCGGCCGCCAGCTGTTCCGACGCGCGGTCGGTCGGGGCCTTGACCTTGTTCTCCCATTCGGTGCGAACGGCGCGGGCGTCGGCGTCGATCGACAGCACATACTGGATCATCGGATCGTCCGACGCCTGAACCGCCGCCAGGCCGCCGGTCCACAGGGCGCGACGCACGGCTGGATCGGCCAGTTTGGTGCCCGAGACGACGCGGGCCGACAGCTCTTCGGGGCTTTCCTTGCCGAGCAGGGTGCGAACATAGGGGCTGTCCACCGTCAGCCATTCGCGCGTCTTGGACAGCCACCATTCCAGCCGGATTTGCTCCAGCTCGGGATAGGTCGGCCGCTCGGCGAACAGACCGGATTCGACGCCCGGCAGGCGGCTGTCGGCGAACTCGGCCAGACGCTGGTCCGACGGCTTGGCCCGCTCCTGCGCGCCGCGCACAATGGCCTTGGCCCACTGGAACAGCTGCGATCCGCCGGCGACCGAGGTGGTGCCCAGGCCCGTGCCGCCTTCCAGCAGGGCGGTCGGCGCATAGAGTTCGCGCGCGATGGGCTGGACCGCTTCCAGCGCCCCCCACGGATCGGGACCATTGCCGTTGGCGGCGGTGTAGCGCTGCATGAAGTCGACCTCGGCCGCCGCCTTGGCCTGGATGAACTGGGCGTCGGTCAGGGCGCGCATCCGGCCAAGACCGCGCTTGTAGGTGTTCTCCACTCCGACGATCGGGTCCATGGCGATGAAGGCCTGGTCCTCGCCCTCTTCGGAATAGCGGATCAGACGGCCGCGCAGCTCCGAGGCGATCAACTGATCCAGCGGCAGAACCACGTCGCGGATGGTGGCCAGCTGGTCCATCGTCAGCAGGCGCTGGGTCGCGCCGGGATTGCCGGTGATGAAGACGGCCTCGCCCTCGGTCGGCTTGTCGGCGTTCCAGGCGAAGTGGATCGGTGTCTCGACCGGCTTGCCGTCCTCGTACAGGCGGATGAAGGCGGCATCGATGGCGAAGCGCGGGAAGGAGAAGTTGTCCAGATCGCCGCCGAAGGTCGCGGCGCGGTCTTCCGGCGCCCAGGCCAGGCGCACATCGCTGTATTTGCGGTATTTGTAGAGTTTGAACTGGCCGCCCCGGTACAGGCTGACGACCTGGCAGCGGATCTTGGGATCGGCTCCGCAGGCTTCGGTTTCGATCCGACCGGCCTCGGCCTCGCGGGCCTGGGTGAAGGCCTGACCTTCAAGCCCTTCGCCGGCCTTGTGCATCCGCTCTGTGACGTCGGAGATGTCGGTCAGGATCTCGGCCGTGGCGCCGGGGCATTTGCGCTCCTCCTCGCGCGTCCTGGGCGTAAAGCCGGTCTCGCCATATTGCTGCTGCGGCGTGGACAGGTTGGCGACGCAGGTGGCGACACAGTGGTTGTTGGTCATCACCAGACCCTGGCCCGACACCACGCCCGCCGAACAGCCGCCGAACTTCACCGACGATAGCCGCACCCGATCCAGGAAGGCTTGGTCGATATTGGTCCCCAGCGTCTGGTTGGCGCGGGCGATGGGGAAGTTGTCGTAGGTCCACATGCCTTCCTCGGCGCTGGCCGAGCTGGCGGCGACGAAAGCGAGAACGGCGGCGGAGGCGAGGAGAAGAGGGCGCATGGAAAACTCCTGATCCTTCTCCCCTCGGGGGAGAAGGTGAGCCCAGAGGGCTCGGATGAGGGGGCTCTGTCCGCATTCAAAATGGAAAAAGGGGGCCTGGGTCAACCAGCCCCCTCATCCGTCTCGCTTGCGCGAGCCACCTTCTCCCCCGCGGGGAGAAGGATTTTCAGCTTAGCGACGCACGCCCAGTTCGCGCAGCAGGCGCGGCTGGTTGTAGACGTTGCGCAGGGCCTCGGTGATGGCGGCGGTCGAGACCGTCACCGTGCGGTTCAGCTCGGGATCGTAACCGAAGCTGCCGCCCAGCGAGTGGATGTTGCCGTCGAAGGCGGCGCCGATGACTTCGCCCTTGGCGTTGATCACGGGCGAGCCCGAGTTGCCGCCGATGATGTCGTTGGTCGAGACGAAGTCATAGACGGTCGACTTGTTGACCTTGCCCTCTGCCGCCAGCCAGTCCTCGGCCGCATTGAACGGCTCGGCGCCGGTGTTGCGCTCATAAAGGCCGCCGATCTGGGTGAAGGGCTCGACCGTCACGCCGCGATAGGTCCAGCCCTTCACCTGGCCGTAGGACAGGCGCAGGCTGAAGGTCGCGTCGGGGTACAGGTTGGTCCCGTAAACCGCGAACCGGGCCTGGGCGATCTTTTCGCCGGCGCGGCTGGTCGGGCCGGACACCGCCGATTCCCACTGGGTGCGGACGGCCTGGGCCGCATCGTCGTTGGCCAGCACGAACTGGATCAGCGGGTCGCCCGAGGCGGCCAACTGTTCCGGCGTCATGGCCAGGGCCCGGGCGCGGAAGGCGGGATCGGCCAGACGCGTGCCGTCGACCAGACGCTCCGCGATCTGCTCGGGGCTTTCCTTGCCCAGCAGGGCCTTCACGTTCGCATTGTCGACCGTCAGATACTCGCGCGTCTTGGACAGCCAGAAGTCCAGGAAGATCTTTTCCAGATCGGTCGAGATCGGCGTCTCGGTCGCCAGGCGACGGCCCAGGGCGGCGATGTCGGCGTCGGAATAGCCGGCGCGACGTTCGGCGACCGGCTTGGCCCGTTCCTTGGAGGCGCGCACGATGGACTTGGCGTAGCTGTACAGTTGCGAACGCTGGCCGGCGGCGGCTTCAAGCTGGCGGTAGGGCAGATATAGGTCGCGCTGGGCGCTCGAGGCGCGTTCCAGATCGGCCCACGGATCGCCGATGCGTTGGGCCAGGGCCGGGTCGGCGGCGACGCGCTGGCGCAGCTCCTGCTCTTCACGACGCTTGGTGGCCATGAAGACCGGGTCGGTCAGGGCACCCTGCTGGCCGTAATAGACCTTGAAGCTGTTCTCCAGGCCGAAGATCGGATCGACCGAGACGCGCTTGGCCTCTTCGCCGGTGGTCGAATATTCCAGCAGGCGGCCGCGCAGTTCGGACGACTGGATCAGGGTGATCGGCAGTTGCTGGTCGCGCAGGACTTCGAGCTGGGCCATCGTCAGCAGACGCTGGGTCGAGCCGGGGTTGCCGGCGACGAAGGTGACGTCGCCTTCCTTGGGCGCATTGGCGTTCCAGGTCAGGTGGTTCGGCGTGGCGACCGGCTTGCCGTCCTCGTAGATGCGCAGGAAGCCGGCATCCAGGGCGTAGCGCGGGAAGTTGAAGTTGTCCGGGTCGCCGCCGAAGAAGGCCGCCTGGAACTCGGGCGCGAAGACCAGGCGCACGTCGTCGTACTTGCGGAACTTGTAGAGCTTGTACTGACCGCCGCGGTAGAAGCTGATGACCTGGCAGGTCAGCTTCTGATCGTCGCCGCAGGTCTCCTTCTGGATCTTGTCGATCTCGGCGGCGCGGGCCTGGACGAAGGCGGCGCCCTCAAGACCGGCGCCGGCGCCGGTCACGCGGTCGGTGACGTCGACGATGTCGGTCAGGATCTCGGCCGTCTGGCCGGGGCACTTCTTCTCTTCCTCACGGGTGGCGGGCATCCAGCCGTTCTTGACGTAGTCGTTCTGGGCCGTGGACAGGTCCTGAACGCACGAGACGACGCAGTGGTGATTGGTCAGCACCAGGCCTTCGCTCGACACCAGCGACGCCGAGCAGCCCTGCAGGCGGACGGCGGCGTTGCGCACGCGGTCCAGCCAGGCCTGATCGATGTTCGTGCCGTACTTCTCGTTCACCGTGGCGATGGGGAAGTTGTCGAAGGTCCACATGCCCTCGTCGGCGCGGGCGGAGGTCGCGGGCGCGGACAGGACGGCGGTGGCGGCGCCGAGCGCGGCCAGCGAGGCGGTGAGACGAAGCGAGGGCAAGGACATGAAGGCGTGTTTCCCGGAGCGTGGGACGGCCTGTCCCATCTGTTATGTTGTAACTAGCGCCGACGAAGGGGCGGCGCCAAGAGGCTGTAAGGCCCTTAATCCCCTGATTTCGAACCCGCAATGACAGCTCTTACAAGCCTTACCCCGATTTAACTTGGCGGTGAGGAGGCGCACGGTCAGATAGGTGCAAGTACCGGGGGTTTATCGACGACAATGTCGCTTGCGCTATCAACACTGCTGTTCGAGTGGCGCCGCTATATGGCGGCGGTCATGGCCCTGGCCCTGTCGGGGCTTCTGGTCCTGGCGATGACCGGCGTCTTCATCGGCATCGGCAAGGGGTTCACCGCGACCATCGAACGGTCGAACGCCGACATCTTCATCATGCAGCCAGGCGCCAAGAGCCTGATCGGCGGGCCGTCGGGCGTGCCGCGCCGTTTTATCCCCTTAGCCTACAATCACCCTGAGGTGGTCGAGGTCATGCCGCTGGACGGCGCTGGGGGCACCTTCCAGAACATCAAGGAAGTCGATCCGACCAAGAGCCAGGCGGACAATGCGTCGCAGGGCGCGCCGCGTCAGAAGTTCGTCCAGGCCAGCATCATCGATACCCGTCCCGGCTCGGTGACCATCCCGACCGACTATTCGCAGGAACTGGTCGATGCGTTGCGCCAACCCTACACCGTGGCGGTCGACGAGACGGCCCTGACGACCCTGGGCGTGAAGCTGGGCGACAAGGCGCTGTACAACGGTCAGACCGTCACGATCGTCGGGGTGACGCGCGGCTATCCGAATATGATGCAGCCGGGCGTGGTCATGTCGCGCGACACGCTGCGGATGCTGGGCCAGGCCGACACCGGCCCGCGCGTCGGTCCGCTGATGGTCAAGCTGCGCGATCCGGCCCGCGCGCCCGTCGTGGTGGCCCAGCTGAACGCCATGGGCAACGGTCAGTGGAAGGCCTGGACCAAGCAGCAACTGGCCGACGCCAACGCCGGCGCCATGTTCGAGGAAGGCATTCTGGTCATCATCATCGGCGGCTGCGTCGTGCTGGGGATCATCATCGGCGTGGCCATCACCTGGCAGACCCTGCGCGGCGCCATCATGGCCAATATCAAGGAGTTCGCCTCTCTGCGGGCCTTGGGCGTCAGCATGGGGGCCTTGCGTCGGATCGTGGTCGAGCTCAGCTTCTGGGTCGGCGTCGTCGGCGTCATCGCGGCCATCGTCCTGACCTGGCTCGTCTCGCTGCTGGCGATGATGGGGGCGGTGATCATCGCTCTGCCGCTGTCGCTGCTGATCGTCGTCGGCATCGGCCTGATCGCCATCGCTATGGTGTCCGGCCTGCTGTCGCTGGGCATCCTCAAGAACAGCCAACCGGCGGACCTGCTGCGATGAACGTTCATACAAAGGTTCACGGCAAGCACGGCGACTTCGCCATCGAGGCCAAAAGCCTGGTCAAGCGGTTCAAGTCCGGCAAGGCCTGGGTCGATGTGCTGAAGGGCGTCGATTTCGATGCGCGCCACGGCGATCTGACCATGGTCATGGGGCCCTCCGGCTCGGGCAAGTCCACCCTGATCGCAGCCCTGTCTGGCCTGCTGAAGCCCGAAGAGGGCCGGGTTGACGCGCTGGATGTCGACGATCTGTGGAAGCTGTCCTCGGGCCGGATCGACAAGTTCCGCCTGGATAACTGCGGCTTCATCTTCCAGGGCTTCAATCTGTTCCCGTCGCTAACGGCGTTGCAGCAGGTCGAGACGGTGCTGAAGTTCCAGGGGCTGACCGCGGGGCAGGCCAAGAAGCGCGCCACCATCGCCCTGGAAGAAGTCGGCCTGGGCCACCGTCTGCACCAGCGGCCGGCGGCTTTGTCGGGCGGTGAAAAGCAGCGCGTCGCCATCGCGCGCGCACTGGCCAAGGATCCCAAGATCCTGTTCGCGGACGAACCGACCTCCGCCCTGGACGGCGAAAACGGACAAGTGGTCATCAAGCTGCTTCGCCGCGCCGCCACCGAACACGGCGCGGCCGTCATCTGCGTGACCCACGATCCGCGCCTGGAGGCCTGGGCCGACAGGGTCATCCACATCGAGGACGGAAAGATCCTGGACGACCAGCGCCGCATCCCCGATCCGAACGCCATCCTGGCGTCCCACTAACCGACACGACGATTTCCCTTAGGACGACACGCCAATGCCCGGCTTTCTGAAGAAAAAACGCACCTGGATCGGCCTGCTGCTGGTGGTCGTGCTGGCGGTCGGCTTCATGCTGTTCCAGTCCGCCGCCAAGACCAAGAAGGCCGAGCAGGAGAAGGCGGCGGCGACCAAGGTCGACAGCCCCTATGCGGCCATCGCCAACGGCAAGGTCGACGTCGAGGGCGGCATCATCCAGATCGCGGCCCGTCGCGGCGGCATCGTCCGTGACGTTCTGGTTCAGGAAGGCGATCGCGTCGTCGCCGGTCAGATCCTGGCCCGTCAGGAAGACGACGAGGCGCGTCTGGCGGTACAGGCCGCCGCCGCCGCCGTCAGCCAGGCCGAAAGCCAGCTGACCCAGATCCGCGTCGACATCCGCACCGCTCAGCGCGAGCAGGAGCGTCTGCAACGACTGGTCGCCACCAACTTCGTCGCCGCCCAGCGCATGGACCAGGCCCAGGACGCCGTCGCCACCGCCCAGGCCCGTCTCGGGTCGCAGGTCGCCGCCGTCCAGACCGCGCGGGCACAGTTGGATCAGGCCCGCTACAATCAGGAACTGACGGTCATCCGCGCCCCGACCAGCGGCCGGATCGTACGCCGCTACGCCAACCCCGGCGCCGGCGCCTCGACCCTGAACGTCTCCAACATGTTCGACCTTGAGCCCGACGCGCCGCGCATCGTCCGTGCCGAGGTGGTCGAGAGCGACCTGCCGAACCTGACCGACGGCCAGGCCGTCGAAATCAGCCCCGAGGGCGACGCCAGCAAGGTCTATATCGGCGCCGTCATGCGTCGGGCCGCCGTGTTCGGCGCGCGCAAGCTGGCCTCTGACGACCCCTCGCAGCGCAGCGATGAGCGGGTGGTGGAAGTGGTCGCCTCGGCCGACGATGCGCCCCTGTTGATCGGACAGCGGGTGCTGGTCAAGTTCATGAAGCCGGGCGAGACCGCCGGGGCCAAACGCGCCGTCGCCGCCGGCGTCGGGCCGAACCAGGCCATGAAGACGAAATAAGACGTCGGATCAGCGGCCCCGTTTCAGTTTCCTTTGAAATCGCCGGGCCGCTTTTCCAGCACGGCGGCGACGCCTTCCTGATGGTCCTCGGTCAGGTGGGCCAGAGCCTGCATCGCCGCCGACATCTCCAGCATCTGGTCGAAGGTCGTGTCGCGGCCCTGGCGCAGCAGGGTCTTGGCCATGCGCAGGGCCTGGGGCGGTTGGGCCGCGACCTGGGCGGCGACGGCCAGGGCTTCGTCCATCAGGCTGTCGTGCGGGACCACGCGATTGACCAGCCCCCATTCGGAGGCCGTCGCGGCGTCGATGGAGCGGGCGGTAAACAGCAGTTCGGCGGCGCGGGCGTAGCCGATGCTGCGCGGCAGCAGCCACGATCCGCCGTCGCCGGGAATGATGCCCAGCTTCAAGAAAGGCACGCCGAAGCTGGCGCGCTCAGACGCGATGCGGATGTCCCCGAGCCCCGCGATATCGCAGCCCAGCCCCATCGCCGGCCCGTTGACGGCGGCGATCAGTGGAACCTCGAGCCCATACAGAGACCGCACGATCCGGTGGACGACGCGGCGATAGCGTTCGCGGATGGCGGCGCCTGAACCCTCGAACAGGTCGCGCCTGTCTCGCATCGCCGTCAGGTCGCCGCCGGCCGAGAACGCCCGCCCGGCGCCGGTCAGGACCACGCAGCGGATCGACGGATCGGCATTGACCCGCTCGCACGCCGCCGTGACCTCGTCGCCGTCGCCCAGATCGGGCAGGGCGTTCAGCCGCGCCTCGCGATCCAGCGTCCAGATCAAGATCGCCCCCCGCTTCTCTTCGGTGATCAGGCCCATGCATCGTCTCCGTCTTCGCGCCCGTCATCGACCGCGAACGCCGCGTCAGGCAAGCCCGGAATTGCAAAAGCCCCGGCGAAACCGGGGCTTCTTCAGGCTGAGGGCCGAGCGGGCCGTCAGCGTTTCTTGATCGTATAGGGTACGAAGTTGGACGGATGGCTGATCACCCGGCCCGAGTTCGACGGCATGTGCCGACTGTTGACCAGCATCCCGCCCCAAAGGGCGAAGGACATCATGGCGTGTTGGAGGTTACGCTCCTTATCGTTCATCTTGGCGTCTCCTTTCGCAGAACGATGAAAAGAGACGCGTCGTACCAATGGGATTCCACCGTCAGTCGTTTCGCGTCATCGGACAATATAAGACAGTTTCGTGAATTTGCAACTTTATTCGTCAGGAGTCGGAGTGATTTTCGCCACTGTGTCACAATGAGCGCGACGACCCCGAGCCGGCCCAGACCGCCCAGGGCCATCGCCACGCCCTGCATCATGGTGTGCGCGGTCGATGGCGAGAGCGGCCTGTGTCTGGGCTGTTTTCGCACCCTGAAGGAGATCGCCGGCTGGAGGGCGCTGACCGACGCCGAACGCGCGGCGGTCATGGCCGACCTGCCGTCGCGCCGTAGTCAGGTCGATCCGGCCAAGCTGGGCTAGCGCGGTTCGCGGCTTAAGCTTTCGTCAGCCACGTCGTTTCACCCCATCCAAACGCTGCGCCTTTAAGACAGAGGCATGGTTCGCATCGATACCCAGTCTATCGTCGTCCTCGGCTTCGCTCTCATGGCGTCGTTCGGCACGGCCCTGACGATCCGCCATATGGAAGGCGACGGCCTGGCCCAGGCGGCGACGCCCGTGGTCGAGGCGGCGGTGGGCGCCTCCGGCACGGACGCCCAGGTGGTCAAGGGCGCGGACGGCCACTATTGGGCCGAGGCCAATATCGACGGCAAGGCGGTGCGGGTGCTGGTGGACACCGGCGCCAGCGTGGTCGCCCTGACGCGCGCCGACGCCCTGAGGCTGGGCGTCGATCCCGAACCCGAAGCCTTCACCGGCAAGGTCCAGACCGCCTCGGGCGTCGTGCGCGCCGCGCCGGTTCAACTGAAAACGATCTCGGTCGCGGGCGCGCGGGTGGACCGGGTTGAGGCCCTGGTGGTCGAGCAGGGGCTGGAATACTCCCTGCTGGGCATGAGCTATCTGGGCCGGCTTTCCGCCTTTTCCGCCACGCCGGCCGGGCTGACGCTGCGCCCTTAAAGGTCGCGCATCTGGCGACGGGCTTCGCTGAAATACTGCCAGCCGGTCCACAGGGTGATGATGGCGGCGAACCAGATCAGGAAGATGGCGAAGGATTCGAACGCCGGCTGCCAGGCCAGCGGCGATCCGTCGTCGTTCTGCAGGCCCAAGGCGCCCCACAGCAGGGTCAGCTGAAGCGCGGCGAGCGCCACCATCTGCACCGTGGTCTTCCACTTGGCGGCCAGGGTGACCGGCAGTTCGATGCGGCCTGCCATCGTCTCGCGCAGGGCGGAGACGGCGAATTCGCGGAACAGGATCAGGCCGCAGGGCAGGGCGATGCCGGGCAGCGAACCCGAGGCCAGGACGCCCAGGATGGCGCCGGTCACCAGCACCTTGTCGGCGATGGGATCGAGAATGGCGCCCCAGCGCGTGGTCGCGTTCCAGCGTCGGGCCAGATAGCCGTCGACCCAGTCAGTCGAGGCGGCGATGACGAAGATCCAGAAGGCCCAGACGCTGAACCGCCCCTGGGTCTCTGGCGACAGCCAGGCCTCAAGCGCGCCCGGCGCGGCCCCGGCCATCATGGCGAACATCACCACCCCGGCCGCCAAGCGCAGCCCGGTCAGGATGTTGGGAATGGGGTTGGCGCGGTGGGCGGTCATGACAGGGTCTCCAGCAGGGACGCGAGCAGGGGATGCGGCGTCTCCGCGAACGGATTGGCGACGGTGACGCCTCGATAGACGAAGCCGTCCTGCATGTCTTCGGAAAGCAGAAGACCGCACCCGGCCTCGGAGGCGATCGTCAGGATCAGGGCGTCCCAGATCTGCAGGTTGAAGAAGGCGGCGCCCTCCAGAGCCGACGCCATCGTCGCTGCGGAATGCGCGGTCAGGCCGACGCCTGCGCTCCAGTCCTCGACGATCTTGCGCGCGACCTTGGGCGGATGACCGCCCTTGCGGGTGAGGATATTGTAGAGCTCGCCCGCGACCTGCGTGGGGATGACCACCTCGTGCCGGGCCGCCGCCTTCAGCACCTCTAGTGCGCGGCGACGTTTCGACGCGTCGTCGCCGACGCCGGCGGCGTAGCCCAGCACGTTCGTGTCGAGCGCCAGCCTCAAGCGTAACCGTCTTCGCGCGTGATCCGGCCAGGCGCGCGGACGGGTAGAGCGGCGAGATCGTCGATCAGGGCGTGAAGGCGTGCGACCCTGTCGTTTTCAGGCTCGACCATGACACTAGTCGGGGTCATCCGCACCAAAGGCCGGCCCCGCGCGGTGACGACATAGGAGTCGCCGGCCGCCACCTCTCGAAAAATCCTCGAGAAGTCGCGATTGGCTTCGGTGGCGCTGATCGTGCGTTCCATGTCCGCAATAGTAGTGGTTTTCACTACTATTGCAATCAGTCCAACGGTTCGAACCGGGGCTTGTCGGTCATGGCTGTCAGGGCGCCCTCGGCGATGCCGAAATGCAGGCCGCTGAGCTGAAGCTCGCCCTTGGATTCGCGCTCGGCGATCCAGGGGAAGGTGCGCAGATTCCGGATCGACAGCCGCACGATGGCCTCTTCGGCCGCGCGCTCCAGTTGGTCGGGGGCGACGGTTTCGGCGACGTGCTGGACGACGGGCGTCCCTTGCGCGATCCAGGGGGCGACGAAGTCGGCGACGATTTCAGGGGCGCCGTTGATCATGGCGTTGACCCCGCCGCAGTGGGCGTGGCCCATGACCACGATCCGCTTGACGCCCAGCACCTTGACCCCGAACTCCAGCGCCGCCGACACGCCGTGCAGCTTGCCGTCCGGCTCGTAGGGCGGGACCAGATTGGCGACGTTGCGCACCACGAACAGCTCGCCCGGCTTGGCGTCGAAGATCAGGGCCGGATCGGCGCGGCTGTCGGAGCAGGCCACGATCAGGGTGTGCGGCTTCTGGCCCTTGGTCGCTAGGGTTTCGTATTCGGCGCGGGCCGTCGGCCAATGCTCGGCGCGGAAGCGGCGATAGCCTGCGGTCAGTTCGTCTTCGGTGTCGCTCATGCTGACTCATGTAGCGAGGCTGCATCGCCTGCTCAACGGAGTCTTGCCTTGACGTCATTGACGAGTTCGAAACTGTAGTTCATAAAAAAATGAACTACAAGGATGAGTGACTATGAATGCTGGACTTAACCGCCCCGAACGTGTCCTTGAGGCAATCGGCGCCAGTCCTGCGACGCGCGCCGCGAGCGGTCGATATCTACGGTCGCTGCCGGTACGACCGGGCGTGCGGTACTGGGCGACGTCGCATGAGCGGTTTCGGGAAGATTATCTCGGCGTCCAATTCTATGGACAGGGGCAAGAAGTGGGGAAGCGATTGGCGGCTTCGCTCGAACGCGCCGGCTTCAAAGCGCGCAAGCCGCAATCCAACCAAGACACCTTCGCCAAGGCCGTGCCGTTTGACGGAAGCGGCGAGGTGGATACCCGTCGCCTGGTCGCGCTGCGACGAGAATTGGACGCCATCCTGCAATCGGGAGAGACGAGCGTTAGCCAGGAGAACGATCTTCCGAAGTCGTTTCGCGACTTTATGCTGGCATCGCCCCTGAGCGCGGTCGACCTCGATTTACCGCCACGCGATGGGCGCTGGCGCGAAAGCGTCTCCTGATGTGGCTGCTTGATACGGTCGCCCTGTCGGAAGCTAGCAAGCCGCGTGCGAACCCCGGTTACCTGTCTTGGCTGGCGACAGTTCCGCCGCACGAAATCTATACCAGTGTGCTGTGTCTGGGGGAAATCCGGCGCGGGATCGAAATGCTGGCTGAAGGCGATAAGCGCGAGGCTCTGGTGATATGGCTGGAGCGCGACTTGACGGACTGGCTGGGCAACCGTGTTCTCCCAGTCGGCGGCGAAGCGGCCCAGACGTGGGGGCGGCTCGGCCCACGGGGCAAGGTTTCGCCTATCGACGCCCTGATCGGCGCCACTGCGTCCCATGCCGGTCTGACGGTCGTTACGCGCAATGCGCGTGATTTCGACGGGCTCGGCGTTCCGGTGCTCAATCCCTGGTTCTGAGCTGACGCCCATGCCAGTCGCTGACGCGATTATCTCATTGGAAGGCGAGGACGAGGTGGTTCTGTTGCCGGACTGGGCCTCGTTCGGACCCGACGTCGATGTCGTTCTAACGCGGGAGGGCGACGTCATCACCATACGGCCCAAGACCGAAAAGTCCGAGAGCGGCGACCCAACGGTCATCCGCTCTTCCTGAAGAAGGCGTGGATGCGTTCGGCGAGGGGTTGGTTGATGCCGTCGACCTTGACCAGGTCGGCCAGGGAGGCGCGGCTGACGCCCTTGGCTGAGCCAAAGGCGTGCAGCAGGGCCTTCTTGCGGCCGGGGCCGACGCCTTCGATTTCGTCCAGCGGGTTCTTCTTGATGTCCATCGAGCGGCGCTTGGCGTGGGCGCCGTTGGCGAAGCGGTGGGCCTCGTCGCGCAGCCGTTGCAGGTAGTAGAGGGCCGGCGACTTCAGCGGCAACATGAACGGCGCCTTGCCGGGCATGAAGAACTTCTCCATCCCCGCGTCGCGATCCGGCCCCTTGGCCACGCCGACGACGGTGATGTCGTCCAGCCCGCCCAGATCGGCCATGACCGCCAGCACCTCGGCCAACTGCCCCGCGCCGCCGTCGATCAGCAGCAGGTCGGGGCGGACGACGTCTTCGCCCTCTTCCTCGTCCTTGACCAGGCGCGAGAAGCGACGACGCATCACCTCGCGCATCATGCCGTAGTCGTCGCCGGGGGTCAGGTCTTCGCCCCGGATGTTGAACTTGCGATACTGCGACTTCTGGAAACCTTCGGGGCCGGCGACGACCATGCCGCCGACTGCGTTCGTCCCCTGAATGTGGGCGTTGTCGTAGATCTCGATCCGCTCGGGCCGGCTCTCCAGACGGAAGGCCTCGCACACCTCGTCCAGGATCTTGCCCTGGGCCGAGCTTTCGGCCAGGCGGCGGCCCAGGGCCTCGCGCGCATTGGTCAGGGCGTGGTCGACCAGGGCCAGCTTCTCGCCGCGCATCGGACGGGCGATCTCGACCTTGCGATCCGCCTTCATCGAAAAGGCTTCTTCCAGCAGTTCCAGCTCGTGGGGGCGCACGTTGGACAGGATCAGGCGCGGGATCGGCTTGTCCTCGTAGAACTGGCCCAGGAAGGCGGCCAGAATCTCAGGATCAGTGTCGGTCTTGTCCACGCGCGGGAAGTAGGCGCGGCCGCCCCAGTTCTGGCCGGCGCGATAGAAGAAGACCTGGACGCAGGCCTGGCCCCCGTCGGAATGCAGGGCGAAGACGTCGCCTTCGGCGACGCTATCGGCGCTGACGGAGTTCTCCATGGCAATGGCCGAGAGGGCGCGGATGCGGTCGCGCACGCGGGCGGCCTGTTCGAAGTCCATCTCGTCGGACGCCGCCTGCATCTCCTTGGACAGGCGGCTGATGACGGCGCGGGACTTGCCGCGCAGGAACTGCTCGGCCTCGGTGACCAGTTCGCCGTAGTCGTCCAGGCTGATCAGGCCGGTGCACGGCGCCGAGCAGCGCTTGATCTGATGCAGCATGCAGGGGCGGGTGCGGGTCTCGTAGACGCTGTCGGAACAGGAGCGCAGCAGGAAGGCCTTCTGCAGGGTGTTCAGCGTGCGGTTGACCGCCCAGGTCGAGGCGAAGGGGCCGAAATAGTCGCCGGGCGTGGTGTGGGCGCCGCGATGCTTCCTGACCTGGGGCGCGCGGTGGTCGCGGCGGATCATCAGCTCGGCGAAGGACTTGTCGTCGCGCAGCACGACGTTGAAGCGGGGCTTCAGCTTCTTGATGAAGTTGGATTCCAGCAGCAGGGCTTCGGTCTCGGTGGCGGTGACCACCAGCTCCATCGACCGGGTCTGCGACACCATCAGGCCGATGCGTTGGGTGTGAAAACGCCCCTGCGCATACTGGATGATGCGCTTCTTCAGCGACTTGGCCTTGCCGACGTACAGGCACGACCCGTCCTCGCCATACATGCGATAGACGCCCGGCTTGTCCGGCGCCCGGCGCGCCTCGTCGGCGATCAGGGCGGCGGCTTTCAGTTGGGAATCAGGCGTCTCCTCGGTCATCGCGCCCGATATAGGGTCAAGAGCGCCGGACCAGAAGGACGCCGGCCAGAACAAGCCCCACCCCGGCGATGCGGCCGATGTTCAGCGGCTGGCGCGGCACGCCCAGCGCCCCGAAATGATCCAGCGCCAGGCTGAGCAACAGCTGGCCGCCGACCATCAGGGTGATGGTCATGGCCACCCCCAGGCGCGGCACGCCCCAGGCGGCGGCGACCACGAAACAGGCGCCGTAGGCCCCGCCCAGCCAGGCATACCAGGGCAGGGCCCGCGTCGCGGCCATGTCCGGCCGGGTGTGCAGGATGGCCGCCAATATCCCCAGCACCGTCGTCCCGACCGCAAACGAGATGAAGGCCGCGTTGACCGGCGAGGCCACGGCGGTCGCCAGCCTGGCGTTGGTCGGGGCCTGAAGCGCGGTGGCGCCGCCGGCCAGAATGACGACGAGGATGGCGAGCAGGGACGGGTTCATGGCCCCTGGCTAGCATGGCTTTCAGGACTTGCAGAGGGCGGCGTGCGGCGCTGGGCGCGGCGCAGGCGGCGGCGCTCGGCCCGGTTCAGCGGGACGCCGGACGGGTTTGCGTCGTCCGAGGATAAAACAGAGTGCAATCGGTGCGCTTCGCCCGGTCCGGACCCGGCGTCGTCCGTCGAGGGGCGAGGGACGGGCGGGGCGGTCCCATCAGACGGTCGGGGCGGAAAATCAGGGTGCAATGTGTGCACATCGCCGGTCTGGGACTCCATCGAAGACAGGGTTTCGAAGATCCTGAGCCAGCGCTGGGCCTCGGTCGCCTCGCCGTCGATCAGGGCCAGTTGCAGGCGACGGCGCGCCGTGTCGGCCATGTCGGAGAAGGCGACAGGCTCGACCGCCTCCAGCTCGAGCGCGGGATCGTAAACGTCGGGGTCGTCCTGGTCCCCGCGCCGCCACTTGCCCTTGCGCGCGCGGATGCGAAAGGCCGACAGGCCCAGGTCGTAACGGCGACAGACGATCCGCGCCGGCTCGCCCGCCAGATAGTCGTCGCGGGCCAGGTCCCAGATCTCCTGCGAACGGACGCGATAGACGGGGGCGACTTGGGTCATGGGCGGACGCTGCCACGCGCCTGCGTCAGATGCGGACGCACAACGTGGGGAGGGGGACCGCGAAGCGGTGGAGGGGATCTTGAAGTCCCACGGAAGCTTGTGGTGCGGTAAAGAGCCCCTCCGTCACGGCGCAACAACGCCGCGCCACCTCCCCGCTGCGCAGGGAGGAGACAGCGTGATGTCACCAGTCGGGATCGACCGGGGCGCCGTCGAAGATTTCGGCCAGGCGCGCGCGACAGCCCCGGTTCATGTCGTCGGGCAGGGCCGAGGGCGAGAACCAGCCGATCTCGGCGATCTCGCCGTGGCTGGCGCGTTCGCCCATATCGAAGGCGTCGAGGCGGAAGACGGCGACGTGATCGCCGGGAAAGAACCGTTCGTTGGAATGGATCGAGATCAGGCGCGGCGCCCCGCGCGCGACCAGCCCGGCCTCTTCGCGCAGTTCGCGCACCACGGCACGTTGCGTCGTCTCGCCCCGGTCCACCCCGCCGCCCGGCAGCCACCAGCCCTTGAGATAGGTGTGCCGCACCATCAGCACCCGCCCCTGCGCATCCACCGCCACCGCCCGCACACCCAACGTCTTGCCCCGCGTCAGCCGCGACCAGGCGAAGAAGAGCGGGCGGGTGAAAGGCTCGACGTGGATGCGCCAGGTCATTCTGTCGTCCTTAGCGGCTCATATCGCATGTCTAGAGGGCACAGCCTCCAAAAGACATGGCCAGATTTATCTTGGCCGTTCTGCATCGGGATTATCGGGAAATAGCCTCAACAACCCTTGCTGCGGAAGATGCTGACAAGCCTTTAGACCCCATTGACCTCTGCGCTCGGCTGCACTCGACGGATTGATGGCCCAGTAGTCAGTGATCGATGCTCTCAACCGACCATCGACGATTAGTCTCTCACCAGACCGATATAGCCCACGCGCTTCTTCTGGCGCGTCATCGAACCGCACGAACACTGCGGCATCCACCGGGGCCTTGCCCACGTAGCTGTATGTCAGGCATCGGCCGATGTAGCTTGCCGGCCTCGACGCTCCGCGCGCCGCCTGACGTGCGAACCATGCTGTTTCCGCTTCGCAACGCGCATCGCCATCTGGCGCAAGTTCGAACTTGTAGACGCCAGACGGTTCGCCCCGCGTAGGACCGAAATAGTAGCCGTCCCCCGGCCCCATGTTGATATACAAGGCGCGGGCGACACCGCTGCGCAGCCACAAGTCTTCTCCGCTGCCTATTCCGATGAATTGCGACGCCGTCTGGAAGCTGGGATCATCCGCAGGGTCACGGGAAAGATTGCCTGGCATCCAAACGTCGATCCCATAAGGGCGCTCGCCAAACCAGCGTAAGGCTGCATCCTGCTCACATCGTCGGTTCATCTCATGAAGCATGGCGGAACTGGGACGGTCCGCTAGATACAACGTCGTCAGGCAACCCGACAGCGGAGCGGCCATCGCGATGGCTAGCAGTATGCGCGACATTTTAAACTCCCCCACAAATCGGACCTTAGCGTTAGGCGCGCTTCAGGCAAGTGAACCATCCCTGCTTGAACCCCGCCCCGTCCCGCACTAAGCCAAGACGGACAACAGGAGCATCCCATGCTGGCTCTCGGCATCATCTTCGGCTTCATCGCCGTTCTGGCGGCGTTCAACGTGTTCGAGTTCGGTCGGGTTGACTGAGGCGGCTGCTCGCTCGGAGCGGGGCGTCGCCCTGGTCACGGGCGGGGCGCGGCGGATCGGGCGGGCCATCTGTCTGAAGCTGGCCCAGGCCGGCTTCGACGTGGCGATCCATCATCATGCGTCGGGCGACGACGCCCGGACCCTGGCCGATGAGATCGCGGGCCTGGGCCGGCGCGCGTGTTTGTTGCAGGCCGACCTGACAGACGAGGCCAGGGTGCGGGCGCTGATCCCTGCGGCGGTCGAGGCGCTGGGGCCGGTCAGCGTGTTGGTCAACAACGCCTCGGTGTTCGAGGACGACCGGATCGGCGCCCTGACGCGCGACAGCTGGGACCTGCATATCGAGACCAATCTGAGGGCGCCGATCGTTCTGGCCGAGGCGTTCGCCGCCCAGGCGGTCGAGGGCGCCGTCGTCAACCTGCTGGACCAAAAGGTGCTGAAGCCGGATCCGCGCTTCTTCTCCTACAGCCTGTCGCGGAACGGCCTGTGGTGGGCGACCCAGACCCTGGCCCAGGCGTTGGCGCCGGGCATCCGGGTCAACGGGGTGGGGCCGGGGCCGACCCTGCCGTCCATCCACCAGACGCCCGAAGAGTTCGCCGCCGAGGCGCGCGCCACCCTGCTGGAAACCCCCGGCAGCCCCGAGGCGGTGGCCGAGGCGGTGCTGTGGCTGATTGACGCCCGGATGGTCACGGGTCAGATGATCGCCGTCGACGGGGGCCAGCACCTGGCCTGGCGCACCCCCGACATCCAGGAGTAGCGCGTGGTTTCCTCTCCTCTGGCGACGCCGGCTCCGGCGGACGATCCGCTGCGTTTCGAGCGGCTGAGTGTGTTCGTGCGCGGGCTGGAGGTCGAGGCCGGGATCGGGGTCTATGACCACGAGCAGGGGCGGCTGCAGCGGCTGGTGATCGATGTGACGCTGGAGCTGGCGCCGCGTCCCATCGAGCGTCTGGGCGACACCATCAACTATGAGACCGTGGCCGACGCCGCGCGCGCCATCGCCGCCGAGGGGCATGTGGGGCTGGTCGAGACCTTCGCCGAACGGCTGGCGCGGGCGTGCCTGGAGGACGACCGCGTGCAGCGCGCCACGGTGCGGATCGAAAAGCCGGGCGCCCTGGCGGCGGTGGCGGCGCCGGGCTGCGAGATCGTGCTGCGACGGTAAGGGTTTCCGCTCTTTCGTCATCCTCCGGCAAGCCGCTTGCGGCGCAGACCGGGGGACCCAGCGGCGCCGAAGGCGATGGGTCCGCTGGACAAATGCTTCGAGCAGAGTATCCGCGACAGGTTCGCGCTCTCGCGCGCCGCTGGGTCCCCCGGTTCCGCTTCGCGGCCCGGAGGATGACGAAAGCTAGGTTGCGTCCGAACGGCCCGACCGCCATTGTCGTCGGCAGATTCCAGCCGGGCGTCCGGCGTGACAGAAGCGTTGTTCATGGCCGAACCCGGCGATCCGAAAGACCCAGCAGCGCCCCGCGATCACGACCACGATCATGACGCCGAGGTCGGCTTCGTCTCGCCCGCGTCGCTGGCGGGCCGTGCGCGTGAGCGCCAGCCGGAGCCGTTTCCCACGGACGAGCGCGAACCGGACCTGTTCGATCCGCCTGAGTTGGCGCCGGGGCCGGGGCCTTTCGACCGGTCAGGCCCGACGACCCGGCCGACGGCGCCGTTTCCGCCCCGGTCCGAGCCGACGCCCGTCGAGGCCGAACCGGCGCCGGCCGTGCGCGCCGTACGCCAGCGTCTGACGGCAGAGGCCGCCCCCAAACTTCAGGATTCAGGCCGTGAAGGACCGATCGTGCCGATGCGGCTGTATGCGGTCTATGTGCTGATCCTGTTGGCGGTGCCGACGCTAGGCGTGTCGTGCCTGGTGGCCCTGCTGGCGGTGATGCGACGCGACGGGGCGACGGATCGGCTGGAGCACAGCCACGCCGTCTATCAGCAGCGCACCATCGTGGGCGCGGTCGGGGCGGCGGTCGTCGGGGCCCTTTTGATCGTGGTCAACATCGGCGTGCTGGTGCTGTTCGCCTTGGCGATCTGGGTCTTGGCGCGCGGCGCGTTCGGGGTGCTGAAACTGAAAAGCGGACAGGCCGTTCCTCACCCCCGCAGCCTGCTGTTCTGAAAGATCGAAGATGACGAACGAACCCAACTTCATCGCCGGGCAGCCGTCCGAGGGCAAGGTCGGGGCGCTGATCGCCTGGGCCCTGTTCATCCTGTCGATCCCCAGCGCCAATGTGCTGGTTCTGATCGGGCTGGTGGTGTCCTATGTCACGCGCGGGACGGCGACGGGCGTGGCGCGCCAGCATATCGAGGCGCAGATCCGGCTGTTCTGGTCGGTCTTCTGGTGGACCATCGCGGCCTGGGTCGGGATCTTCGTCAGCGCACTGGCGTCGGTGGTGCTGATCGGCATTCCGTTCCTGCTGCTGTTCCTGCTGGTCTGGTTCCTGCTGAGCGTCTGGTTCACGATCAAGAGCGTGATCGGCCTGCTGAATCTGCTGAACGACAAGCCGATCTGAGTGCCGATCTAAAACTCGCGGAACGTCCCGACGGCCTTGGCGGTTGATCCGTCAAAGGAGAATCTGATGGGACAGTTCAAGGACGTCGAAGGCGACAACCGGTTCGAACAGGCGTTCGACGACGACAAGGGCGCGGGCCTGGTCTGGGCCGACTATGCCGTCAAGGGCGATGCGCGGGTCATCCTGCATGTCGAGGCCGAGCCGTCGCTGCGCGGATCGGGCGCGGCGGGGCGGTTCATGCAGTCGCTGGCCGGCCATGCGCGCCAGACGGGGCTGAAGCTGTTTCCGCGCTGCAGCTACGCCGTCGCCTGGCACAAGCGGCATCCGGATTACGACGACGTCTTGGCCTAGGCGATGCCGCCGCCCCGCGATCGCAGGGCGGCGGTTTGGGTTCAGCCGCCGGCGTAGCCGCCGATGATCGGCAGAATCTCGCCGGTGATGAAGCTGGACATCTGGGGCGAGGCCAAGAAGACGTAGGCGGGCGCGATTTCCTCGGGTTGGGCCGGGCGTTTCATCACCGTGTCGGCGCCGAAATTCGAGGTCGCCTCTGCATCCTTGTCGGCGGGGTTTAGCGGGGTCCAGACCGGGCCGGGCGCGACGACGTTCACGCGGATGCCGCGCGGCGCCAGATGCGTGCCGAGCGAACGGGCATAGGCGTGGATGCCGCCCTTGGTCAGGGAATAGTCCAGCAGATCCTTATTGCCCATCAGACCGGTGACCGAGCCGGTCATGACGATGGCGCCGCCGGCCTTCATGTGCGGGACCGCCGCCTTCGTCATGTTGAAATAGCCGTAGAGGTTGGTCTTCAGCGTGCGGTCGAAATGCTCGTAGCTCAGGTCCTCGAAGGCGGGGACGTGTTCCTGGAAGGCGGCGTTGGGGACCAAGACATCCAGACGACCGAAGGCGTCGAGCGTGGCCTCGACCGCCATCTCGGCGAAAGCGGGGTCGGAGACATCGCCCTTCAGCACCACAGCGCGGCGCCCCTCGGCCTCGACGGCGGCCTTGGTGGTTTCGGCGTCGGCGTCCTCGTCCAGATGGCAGATGACGACGTCGCAGCCTTCGCGCGCGAACAGGACGGCGACTGAACGGCCGATGCCGGAATCTGCGCCGGTGATCAGGGCGGCGAACCCGTCCAGCTTGCCCGACCCCTTCCAGAAGGGTGCATCATAGAGGGGCGCGGGATCCAGCGCGGCCTCGTCGCCCGGCTTGGTCTGATGTTGTTTGGGGAAGGGCGGTTCGGGATAGGGGCGGGCGCCGGCCTGCATCGCGCCGGACGGTTTGTCATCGCCGGACGCCTTGTCCTTGGCGTCGATGTCGCGCTGGATGGCGCGTTCCTGATCGGCGATGTCTTCGGCGCGCGCGTGGGTGCGGTCGTCCATGGATGTCGTCTCCTGAACATGGGGTCTTCAGGAAAGCGGACGGGCGGGCGGGTCGTTCCGACGGCCCCGCTTCGTTTTCAGCCGACGCGGTGGACGATGGTCTTGATGGTCTCGGCCTTGGTCGGCAGATCGGCGGCGAGGCGCGAGGCGATCTCGCGCGCGCCGACCGGATAGGCGTCGCCGCCGTCCGCGATGGCCTTGGCCTTGGCGGCGGCTTCGAGCAACAGCTTTTCCAGACCTTCGATCTCTTCCAGCGCCAGGGCGTGGGCTTCGAGCTGGAGGCGTTTGACGCGGTCGGCCGTGGTTTCGGGCGCGCGCATCAGGTCATAGACGGCGGACTCGGATTCGACGATCCGCAGGTCGGGCTTGGTGTCGGCGCTGGTCTTCTTGGTCATGGAATCAGTCCGCAGCAGGTGGCTGAAATCCAAGAGTGAACGCGAACCTTTCGGCCGTCGAGCTTGACCGTAACGGTTGTGGCGGCGCTGTGGCCGCCACGCATCGGTTTTGGATCGATCAGAGTTCCGGCGCGCGGGCCGGGACCATGGCAGGCGCGGCGACAGGGGCCAGGACGCCGCCGGCGACCGCACGCAGCGGCGAGCGCGGCGTGTGCAGGACGGCCGGCGAAACGCTGATGCCGTCCTGAACCGGGGTGACCAGATAGCCCTTGGCCGCCAGCTTGTCGCCCGAGCGGACGCGCGAGGTCCAGACGGTGATCGGGGCGGCCAGCAGCAGCGGCAGGACGATCGGGGCGAACCAGGTGGCCAGGTCGGGACGAACGGCCAGCGGGATCAGGAAGCCGACGCCGGCGATCATCTGCCAGCGCATGGCGCGGAAAGCGTCCGACCAGGCCAGGCCGTCGGCCTCGCGCTGCTGGGTCGACCAGCCGGTGTCGTGGCCCGAAACGATCTGGATGAAGGCCTTGGTGTTGGCGACCATCAGGATGGGGGCCAGGATGGCCGACAGGGCGATCTCGGCCGCCATGCCCTTGGCGATGGCGCGACGGCCGCCGAAGGCGCGCAGCTCGGCCGGACGGCTGAGGACCAGGGCGGCGCCCATGAACTTGGGACCGATCAGCAGCACGCCGGACAGGAAGGAGGCCAGCATGAAGGGCGTGAACTGGGGGTTCAGAATGTAGAAGAAGCTGGTCCAGTCGACCGGATAGAACATCTGGATGAACAGGCCGACCATCAGCGACGCCAGCCAGAGGGGCGACGACAGATAGGCCATGCAGCCCATCAGCAGCTGAAGGCGGCTCATCGGCGACAGGCCCTTGGCCGTGATCAGGCCCAGGTGCTGCAGGTTGCCCTGGAACCAGCGGTGGTCGCGGCGGATGAAGTCGGTGATCGACGGCGGGGTCTCTTCCCACGATCCGTCCAGCGAGGCGGTGACGTGGACGGCCCAGCCGGCGCGGCGCATCAGGGCGGCCTCGACGACGTCATGGCTCATGATGTGACCGCCGAAGGGCTTCCTGCCCTTCAGGTGCGGCAGGCCGCAGCAGGCGGCGAAGGCGCGCGTGCGGATGATGGCGTTGTGGCCCCAGTAGCTGGATTCCGAACCGGTCCAGTAGGCCAGGCCGGCAGCGGCGACGCGGCCGTACAGGCGCACCGAATACTGCGACACGCGCGCGAAGATGGTGCGGGCCTTGATGATGACCGGGGCGGTCTGGATCAGGCCGACGCCTGGATTGCGTTCCATGGCGTCGACCATGCGCAGCAGGGTCTCGCCGGCCATGGTGCTGTCGGCGTCCAGGACGATCATGTTCTCATAGGCGCCGCCGAAACGCCGGACCCATTCGGCCAGGTTGCCGGCCTTGCGCTCGGCATTGTCGGTGCGGCGGCGATAGAAGGCCTTGGAGTTGGCGGCCATGCGGAACGACTGGAAGACCGAACGCTCGGCGGCGGCGGCGTCTTCCTTGGTCGAGTCGCTCAGCACGAAGATGTCGAAGGCCGACGAGGCGCCCAGACGCGCCAGGCAGGAATCGATCTGGGACAGGCGCGCGAAGGACGAACGGGCGTCCTCGTTGTACAGCGGCATCAGCAGGGCTGTGCGGGTACGCGGCATCGGCGGGTGCGGCGAGAAGGCGAGGTCCGCCTGATCCTTGCCGCGCAGCATGACGAACAAGCCCATCAGGCCGCTGACGAACCAGCAGGAGATGGCGGTTATCAGGACCATGAACAGGCCGAAGGCCAGGATCTCGGTGCCGTCCCAACCCTTGCGGGCATAGAGGTAGAAGGGCGTGATGGCCGACAGGCCGGTCAGAACGAGGGTGCCGGCCAGCAGGGCCAGGCGACGCGTCGCGACCGTGCGCGGCGAGGTCGCGGGCGTCACGTCGGCGACGGCGTCGGGCGCGGACAGGGACTGGACCGGCATGGCCAGCGGCGCCTCGTCGGGCAGCCACGACCAGCTGGGCGTTTGCGCGCCGTGGATCGTTGTCTCGATTTCAGCCTGTTCGACAGGCCGGATCGCCAGCTTGTTCATGCCGCTCTGGACGCCCCCGAGTGAACCGGATGTCGTCCCGAGGGCTGGGGACGACGCGGAGTGCTGCACTGCAACACGACCTGCATAATCGATCACATTCGCGCGATTTTCAATCACGCAATGTTGATGAAACCAAAAAATGTGGGGGTGAAGTCAGGCCGGAACGTCGAACCGCGCGGAAGCCGGGCGGCCGTGCGGCGACTCCGTGGCGACCGACAGCAGTTTACGATCCAGCACCCAGGCTGCAACCCCCACCCAGCAGACCAGGACGATGGCGTAGAGCCGCTCCCACCAGCCGACGTTGGCGTCGTTGACCGTGCCCGGGAAGACGAGGTGCTTGGTCAGGACCGTCAGGATCGCCATGACGACGAAGGTGACGACGAGAAAGAGCTTCAGGCGCGGCACGTCCCGGCGTTTGGCCAGCCCCCACAGCAGCAGCATCGGCGCCAACTGGATGCCCAGGGCCAGGTTGATGACCATGTGGCGCGGATCTGGCCAGGGCCACAGGGTCGAGGCCGACATGCCGCCGCCGGCCAGGATGAAGACGATGGCGATGACCCAAGCTGCGACCCGCGCACCGGTCAGGGCGTAGATGGCCAGACCGAAGCCGATCCCCGCCAGCCCGGCCATGACGCCGGCGACGAAGACCCCGCCGTTGAAGATGATCGGCGCCTTGGCCGTCGCCCCGCCCAGTTCGCTGAGATACTGGGTCGCATTGTTGAAGCCGGGGTAAGCCAGGATGGCCACGGCGACCACCGTCAGGGCCAGAAGCGGGGCTGCGACGCCCACGCCAAGCAGCCGACGACGGCGGTGATAGCGAAGCTGAGGCTTCAGCAGGGCCTGAAGGTCCAGCGGCCAGGGCCGGCCGTCCAGCGGCTTCAGCCCCCACAGCGGGCGAATGGCCGGGATGCGACGCACGACCTCATAGATCGCCAGGCTGCCGACGAAGGTGACGGCGATCAGGGACAGCAGTTCGACCGGCGCCGGCAGGTTCGCGGGGCGGATGATCCAGACGGCCGCGACCAGCACCGTCTGGTGCGCGAGATAGAGGGGGAAGGTCGCCTGGGTCAGATAGTTGAGCGCAGGGCCGCCTCGGTCGCGCAGATGGCGATAGCCGAAGCCCAGAATGGCGACGATCACCGCCCATTGGTCGATGCCGTAAACGGCGGCCTTAGGCACGCCCCAGAAGGCCCGCGCGCCGGGATGCCAGACCTGGACCATCAGGATCGGCAGGGCCACGGCCGCCAGGGTCAGGGCGATCCAGCGATACCGCTCCGTCGTGCGCCACAGGCTCTCGCGGCTGACGATGCTGAAGCCGAACAGGAAGGCGACCAGCGAAAGGGCGTGATTGTACCAGTCGTTGTGCAGGGTGTTGGTCAGGCCGAACCAGGGGAAAAGCAGCCACCGGATGGCGAACAGATAGAGGATCGGCAGGATCAGCAAACGCGGGCCTGTCAGCGCCTTTTCCAGCCCATCGCCCAAGCGCTCGATCAGGCCGGGCTGACGCCACAGGACGACGGCGACCAGGCTGTAGACGGCGATATAGACGATGAACCACAGATGGTTGACCGGCACGCCGTCGGCGAGACCGCTCCAGCCGAACTCATGACCCAGCCAGGCGACGAAGCCGGCGACGCCGCCGGGCCAGCCGCCCTTGTCCATCGACTCGATCCAGGACTGGATCGGCACCAGAACAAGGGCGCCGAAGATCAGGGGTGGGACCAGACGCTCGAACCGGGCGCGAGCGACCTCGCGCGGGGTGCGCCGGAAGGTCATGAACCGCAGGGCGGCGCCGGACACCAGAAACAGCAGGGTCAGCCGCCAGGGATTGGTGACCAGGATCGCCTCACGCATCCACTCGAAGGTGTGGGCGCTGTGGATGTGCCAGTCATAGACGCCGTAAACCAGGCCCACGTGATACAGGATCAGCAGGCCGAAGGCGCCGACCCGGATCCAGTCGAGATCATAACGGCGCTGGGTCGGGGAAGCGGACGGGTTCACGGCCGCGTCTATGATCCGCGTCTGCGCATCAGGCAAGACGCCGGATGGACGCGGGGCGCCGCCAACCCCGCATCCGGTTGAACGGACTAGACCGTCTCCGTAAGGCCCAAGGCCTTCAGCGTCGCTGCGATCGAGGCGCCCTGTTCGGCGCGGTACAGGGCCATCTCGTCCCGGACGGGGCGGCCCAGCGCCTGTTCCAAATCGGCCTTGGCGGGGTCGACGGCATAGGCGGTTTCGCGGGCCTCCGACCCCAGGTTGGACTGGAAGATGCCTGCGGCGCTGACAGGCAGGAAGTCTTCGTAGGTGATGGGCTCAGCGACCACGTGGCCCGCCGCGATCAGGGCGTCCAGATCGGCGGTCTCGGCGCGGGCGGCGAGCCCCTCAGGCGTCGCGCGATAACGGAACCAGGCGAGGTCTGCGCGGCGCAGCGCGTCCCAGTCGTCGGGCAGGGCGGAGAAGTCCTTCTTCGCCAGGGCCTCGTCATACAGGGCGCGACCGGCGGGGGTCAGGGCGCAGCCGCGCTGTTCGATCTCGCCAAAGCGGGCGGTGTGGGCGCCCGCCGTGGGGCCGTCGGCGCCGGGGAAGGTGATCGCCTCCTGCAACGCCTTGAAACTGGTCTGGCGCAGCAGGATCGGACAGGCGCGAGCGGGCGGGCCCTCGATGGTTTCCTTCGGGCTGATGCCGCGTGCGGGCATGGCGGCCTGGGCCGCGTCGATATCCAGCGTGCGCGGCGTCAGGTGGTTGATGTGCGGACCCTTGAAGCTGACCACATCGGCGATCAGACGGTGGGCGGCGACCAGCCGTTCGTAGGTCTCGGCGCTGACGGTCGCCTGGGCGTGCCAGCGGAAGGTCTCCAACAGTTCGGACACAAACCGGTCGGCCTGAGCCTCGTCCAGACCGCCGGCGGCCTGCGCCGTCTCGATCAGTTCACGTGCGCCGGGGGTGAAGATGTCGCGGCGGGCCAGGGTCTCGGCCGCCTCCGCGCGCAAGGCTTCGTCCTCGATCAGTTCCAGCCGCAGCAGTGAGGTGAAGACCCGGAACGGATTGCGCGCCAGGGCCGCCGGATCGACAGGGCGGAAGGCGGTCGAATGGACCGGCACTCCGGCGGGGGCCAGGTTGTAATAGCTGACCGGCTCCATCCCCATGACCGCAAAGGCGCGCGCGATCGTGGCCAGTTCATCGGCCGTGCCGACGCGGATAGCGCCGTGGCGCTCCTCCGAAAGACGCGCCAGTTCGCCGGACGCCGCCAGCCGGTCCGCGCCGCCGGCATCCGCCTTCAACGTCTGCGCATTGATGTCCGCCACCAGCGTCAGCAGGTCGCCATATTGCGGCACCTCGGCCCGGTACATGGCGGACAGGGCGGCCGAAAACCGGCTGCGAATCTCGTCAGGATGGACGAATGCGGACATGAGCGCTCCCACTTTTCGCCGATCCATAGTCCGACTGGCCGCCGGTTGAAACCCGGCGGCCGTCGCTTGGGTCAGGCGTCGACGCCGACCCCGATGGGGCAAACCACGCCGGTCCCGCCGATGCCGCAGTATCCGGCCGGGTTCTTGGCCAGATAGCCCTGGTGATAGCCCTCGGCGTAGAAATAGTCGCTCGCCGGCTCGATCTCGGTGGTGATCGTCCCGCGCCCGGCCTGGGTCAGGGCGGCCTGATAGGCGTCGCGCGACGCCTCGGCTTCGGCCTGCTGCTCGGCGTTCAGCGTGTAGATGGCCGAGCGATAGGTGGTGCCGATGTCGTTGCCCTGGCGCATGCCCTGGGTCGGGTCGTGGTTCTCCCAGAAAGTCTTCAGCAGTTCGGCGTAGGTGATGACGCTCGGGTCGAACACGACCTTGACCACCTCGGTATGACCCGTGCGGCCTGTGCAGGTCTCCTCATAGGTCGGGTTGGGCGTGATCCCGCCGGAATAGCCGGCCGAGGTCACCCAGACGCCCGGCAACTGCCAGAAGATGCGCTCCACGCCCCAGAAACAGCCCATGCCGAAGATGGCGGTCTGGAAACCGTCGGGATAGGGCCCCTTCAGCGGATGGCCGCTGACATAGTGGTTCACGTCGGTGTCCAGCGGCTCGGCGCGGCCGGGCAGGGCGGTCTCGGGCGTGGGCATTTCGGCGGTCTTCTTGAACAGCATTTGCGGCTCTCTCATCGGAAAATGGCGTTGAAGTCCATATGGGGATGCGAGAGGCGCTTGCCGAGGGGGCGAGTGTGTTCTATCAGGCCCGCCTCCCGCCGGATCGACCTCCGGCGGCGCGCAAGACGCAGCGTGAAACGGACAGGTGGCGGAGTGGTCGATCGCGCACGCTTGGAAAGCGTGTGTAGGTGAAAGCCTACCGAGGGTTCGAATCCCTCTCTGTCCGCCACACCGCGTTGCTTTTATTGCTTATTCAAGACCGATTGATAGACCGGCCAATCAACCGTCATATCAGGCGACGGGCGTTGCGCTTATTTTTTCCATTGGCCGTATTCATTCAGCCGGTAAGCGCCATGAAGCATGGGATGCACCCGAGCGTGAGTGGAAGCCCCAACAAGGTCAGGCGACACGAGAGGCGCATCGATGTGAGAAACTATGAAGCGATCCTCCTCCCGGGTCTTCAGTGCAATCGCCCCGACGCGGTAGAGAATCGTCAGCACCGTCGCGAGGAGCGCCTCTTTGGAATTCCGCTTGGTTTCACAAACCGCTTGGCAGAGATCGTAGATTGGGTCGAAAGAGATTTTTCTCGCACTGCCCACGCTAAGCGCCAGCTCTTCAAGCTTGGCGCTGGCAACGAGCGTCTCATAGCTGACCGAAACGGCTTTCTCGCTGGTGATGAACGACAGCATCTCTGCAAGGCTAGGAAAGGTGCTTTTCCATTCCTGAACCAAAGCGTCGCGCCGCTTACGTGAATACTCCGCTTCGGCACGTTGAATGTGAGTCGGTGCAATCTCGTATTGATTGTCGGCGACCGCCAAACATTCGTTTACGAAAGCGATAAGGTCCCTAGGCCGCATATGAGACCGTTCAATCATATAATCGAACGGGTCTTTGTTCTTGATGTTTTTGGTGAAGACGTCTTTGAAAACCACATTTGTTCCAGTGTACTGACGTCTCAAAACCGTTGATATCCGCTTGTCAACGAGTTGGCGCAGATCGTTCTTAGACCATCTGATATGGATAAAATGGTCTTCGAACTTTTCTCGTTGGAAAGTGATATCACTTGTTTCTTGGACAACCCGTTCAAGAATGTCAGTTCTCAAAGCAACAAGAATCTTAAGATTTCGAACTGCTTTAAAGGACTTCAGGGACGCAATTAGTGCACGGATTAGCCTGAAACGGATAGACTCATCAACCCAACGCTCATCGATCTTGTCAATAAGTATAAAGCAACGCTGCATATCGTCGTTGGAAGTGGAAGCAAGCATTTCAACGACGCCATGCAGGTCGCGAAGTTGTTCAGCGCTGATTATGTCGCGAGCCCGCGCTACCAGTTCGCTCTTTTTCTCAGTGCTTAAACGCTTCTCGTATTGACCACCCGCTTTGAATTTTAAAATTTCCGCCGCAAATTCAGCGTTTAGTTTGTCTTCGTAAGCCTCTGTGATTTCTTTGATGTTTTGGTCCATTGTGATCCAAAACTTGTTACCCCATTCTTGTAGGTAGGCAACCGCCCGCCGTTTGCGGTCGTCTTTGGTAAATTTCGAAACGATCTTGTCAAAGATGGTCGCCGATTTCGCGGCGTTATCCACGCCCCACCGCAGTCGGATAAATTCTAGGCAAAGGACGTGCTTCCAGAGGACTTGGAACAGCAGGTCTAAATCCGCCCCAATGGCTTGAAGGAACCTAAGGGCGTCGGAGTTTGCCACATAGTTCATCGACATCTCTGCCGGATCAACCTCGGAAGTATGGCTTTCCTGATCCTGAACGTAGCGAAGTATCGCCGTCTTGCCGGAACCAGTCCGGCCCGCAAGGATCATTCCTGCAGAAGCGATCTTCAGCGCTTCATCTACGGGTGGATAGGTAACAAAGCATTCGAACAGCAGGTCGTCGTCAGACTCGGCATTGCCAGTTCCGATCGACATCCCCGCCTTCAGGATGACCGGGTTTACGCGCTTTGCCTTGCTCAACCTGATGCCCCTGCAGTGCGGTAGTTTACCCAAGCCGTCCCCGACCGGCCTGCAACCATTCTATGAGCGTCGCCGCCGGATGCAACCTTGCGGTTATTGGGTGCCCCGTCCGAGCTCGCTATGGCACCTCGGCTTCGACCTCATCGATCTCACGAACTAATAAGCCGATCCGCTGAATTGCCGCGTCATGCGTGACGGCGGCTATAGCCATTAGCCGCTCGGCTTCGGCCTCATCGCGGGAAAATCCCACGGCGGTGCACTCACCACGAAGCCGGTTAACCAATCCTCGGACTTCATCATCCCGAACGCGGCTAGCTAGCAGCATAGTCTCGGTGGTCCAGTGAAGGTTATCGTCCGAGAGGTTGTTCGGGAGCTGTTGCCTTTGCCATTCGCCGCCTTCGCGATGCGCTACAAAATCCTGAAAGAGCGATGCGCCTGTATTCCGAATGAGCTTCTGACTGGCGGTTTGGAGGGCGAGTAGGGTCTCGCGCTGAAAATCGCTTCGGCGGATCGAGACGCGTTCCCGGCGCTCTTCGCAACGACGCTCACGCTCCCGGTCGGTCAGCCGCTTGTCGGCAAGCCATCCTGCAAACAACGTGAGCGCGCCACCGGCAATGACCCCAAAAACAGTCCCGAACCAATCCGGCATTAGCGTCGACTTCCTCTAGTGCAGCGAGCTTCGCCGCTCTAACTGCGGCGCGCATCCGCCATAAGATGCATCCAGAAAAGATTCGGCCCAACAACCTGTCGTTCGGTCCCCGTTAAACTCCCGGAGCTATGGCGCGGGTACACTGGTTGGACTGGTCACAATGCTCGCGTATTGGGGATCGTGAAGTTTGGGGGAAGTCGTGTTTCAAAAACTGGTTTGCGGCCTGACAGCCGCGCTTTTTAGCTTCGCAATGGCAACGGCGGCGGCTGCCGACGTTCGAGTGATAATCGTTGCATTGAATGACGTGCCACACTCCCTTGGGCCTGATAGCTACATGAACAGCCCAACTAGATACAACAATACATATACTAGGTATGACAACTCTGAGACTAGATATTCTAACTCTCAGACGAAATATGAAAACAGCCCCAGCAAGTATGAAAATGGCCCGTCTGGATCGAGACGCCTTATTTCACCTTCTGGGTCCTATCTCGGTTATTACGTCCTGTCGGATGACGGAGTTTTGAACTTCTATAACGGCTCACGGCGCGTCGCATATATGCCTGCTGATGGTGACACTCAGAGCATTTTCAGTTCCAACGCTGAAGCTTGGTGCGGCACGTTGGGCGAGCTTGATGGGGAAATGATCCTCGCGATGACGCGCAACTGCTATCTACAGTTCATGCTCAGATAGGCTCGGTAGAGACGGCGCAATCTAACTGGTTCGGCTGAGCCGACTTCCGCCATTTGAGCCCGCATTAGCTGACGAAACCGGGGTTTTGGGGTGCGGTGTCCAATCAGCCGTCAAATCTCTCGTGGGGCTACAGCTCGATTGGTCCCTTGACGACAGGCAGAGCTACAGACGGCTCAATGCCAATGGCCGCTGCCCAAGCCACGAGTTCGAGCGCGCTGAGGTTCCTCTCAATCGACTCAACCTTGCCAACGAACGACGGCGGCTTCCCAAGTTTGGACGCCAGTTCGCGCTGTGTGAGGCCAGCCGAAATCCTCGCCTTCACCAGCGAGGCAATGATTGAGCGATGAACTGGCGAAGAAACCCAAGCGGGCATTGAAAGGACACCTGATGACCCTTCCGCTAATGGCCCGCTTCTCCTATGCTCCCACGCTAGGAGCAGCCATGAACGCCAAGTCGATCCTTGCCGGGCTTTTCGCCCTTCCAATCCTCACGGGGACTGCTGCCCACGCGCAAGACTACGGAGCCGCGCAAACTCGGCCTTGGAGCGTGGGAGACGAACGCGAAGTTCAGGCCGGAAGCTACCTTAAGCTCGTGAGCGAAGTCTCAGGCTGGCGCATCTGGCGAGAGACGCACTCTCGTGGGTGGGGGTGTAGCGCCGTAAAACCCGCTGAAGGCGCTAGGCAACCCCATCCCTTCAGCTCCAGAGCCTTCTACGGCTCTTATCCGGCGCTGCTAGTGACCCACGAAGACTCCGCTATGCGGCTGACGTGACCCCCTTAAACTCCTCCAGGAATAGCTAGAGTCCGCCCCTCGAAAGGACGGACAGAATGAAGCGATCACGGTTCACGGAAGAGCAGATCATCGGGATCCTGCGCGAGCAGGAGGCCGGCGTTCCGGTGGCGGACCTGTGCAGGAAGCACGGGCTGAGCTCACCGACCTTCTACAAGTGGAAGGCCAAGTATGGCGGCATGGACGTGTCAGAGGCCCGGCGTCTGAAGGCGCTGGAAGAGGAGAACGCCAAGCTGAAGCGGATGCTGGTGGACTCGATGCTGGACAGCGTCGCGCTGAAGGATCTGCTGGGAAAAAAGTGGTGACGCCCGCTGCGCATCGAGAGGCGGCGGCGCACCTGCAGTCGGCCTACGCGATGAGCGAACGGCGGGCCTGCCGGGTGTTGGGCGTGGATCGGACGAGCGTGCGCTATCAGGCGACGCGACCGGACGACGGCGTCCTGCGGGATCGGCTGAAGGCCCTGGCCCAGGAGCGACGGCGGTTCGGCTATCGCCGCCTGCACGTGATGCTTCGGCGCGAGGGGCATGCGGTCAACAAGAAGCGCGTCCAGCGGATCTATCGCGAGGAGAAGCTGACGGTGCGCCGGCGCGGCGGGCGCAAACGCGCCATAGGCACGCGGCGTCCGCTGGAGATTCCCCTGGTCGCGAACCAGCGCTGGTCGCTGGACTTCGTCTCCGACCAGATGACGGACGGGCGGCGCTTCCGCATCCTGACGGTGATCGACAACTGCACGCGCGAGTGCCTCGGGCTCGTCGCCGACACCTCGCTGTCAGGGCGACGGGTGGCGCGCGAGTTGGACGCCATCATCCTGCGGCGGGGACGCCCGGATACGATCATCAGCGACAACGGCACGGAATATACGTCCAACGCCATCCTGGCCTGGGCCGACGACGCCGGCGTGAGCTGGCATTACATCGCGCCGGGCAAGCCTCAGCAGAACGGCTTCAACGAGAGCTTCAATGGTCGGCTGCGCGACGAGCTGCTGAATGAGACGCTGTTCCGATCGCTGCCGCACGCCCGGGCTGTCCTCGAAACCTGGCGGCGCGACTACAACGAAACCCGGCCTCACTCGAAGCTGGGATGGTTGACGCCGAAGGCCTACGCACAGGCGCTCACCGGACAGAGCGGCCGGTCTGCTGCGCTGGTTGATGGCTGCTCAGACCGGCCTATTGCCAACCCCGCCAACCCCAGTTCAGATCAACCAAGGACTCTCGTTATGGCTGGATGAGAAACGGGGGTCACGTCACGGGGAAGTCGGCCATGTCCTCAGCCAGGATGGCGTCCACCGCTCCGGCTTCGCGGCGCTTGATGTTCAGCGCCTGTTGCAGGCTGGACCGGAAGCCGGTGACGACGATCTCATCGACCACGGTTGCGTCCTGGGCGGCATCTTGCGTGACGGG
Source organism: Brevundimonas vesicularis (assembly GCF_044807075.1). Taxonomy (GTDB): domain Bacteria; phylum Pseudomonadota; class Alphaproteobacteria; order Caulobacterales; family Caulobacteraceae; genus Brevundimonas; species Brevundimonas vesicularis_G. The sequence continues at coordinate 2,912,926 of NZ_CP085234.1, read as the reverse complement.
TTCTGAGGCAGGAACGGCCTGAGCCGCAGCCGCCGACGCACCCATCAGGGCCGCCAAGGATACGCCAACCGCGCACAGAGTCCGGGTGTTGGTCCGTCGCATTCGTTCTCTCCCCATCCCGGCGTCCATGTGGCACCGGTGTCATTTTGTGGCATGCTGTCGCGTATATTCGGATTAGCGACGTGTCGCTTATTGCAACAGCTTCCCGCATTTTGCAACAAGGTGATGTCAGGACCGAGAGATTCCGCTGAGTACGTCGATAAATCCTCGACATCTCAGGCGTTAGGGTTCGAGCGATTTGTGATGTTTCTAAGCGCCACGGTCGATTTCGACGGCATAGACGTGGTTGGCGCCGTGCATGTTCGACATGAAGACGATCCATTTTGCGTCCGGCGTGAAGGTCAGATTCGGCTCCAGCCGGTAGTCGTGGTTGGACAGATCCACCAGCCGCTCGGAGCGCAGATATTCGACGAAGATCTGGTCTTCCTTGTCGCTGGAAGGATCTTCATCGACGATCGGTTCGGGGCGCAACAGGACGAGCCATTTGCCGTCGGGCGCATGAGCCACCATGTCACCGTCGCCGCCGTCGCCAGCGAACAGACGACCGTCCGACGAGACGTTGTAATGGACCGACCAGTCATTTTGCTCGACCCGGCGATAGACCCGGCGGCCCGTCTCCAGATCGACCGAGGCGACCCAGAAAACCTGGCCGCGCGGGGTTTGCAGGTCATAGAGCACCTGTCTGCCGTCAGGGCTGAACCATTCGTGGCCGAAGATCTCGAAGTTCATCGTCCGCTGATGGGTCTTTCTCAGGCCCGTGCCATCGGCGCGGATAGCCCACATTCGATCCACGCGGTGCCAAGGCCCTTCATGGCAAAAGATGATCTGCTCGGGGTCGGTGGGGGAGAACTGGGTGTGGCCGATCCATTCGTTGGTCTTGTGGATCACGCGTCGCTCGCCCGTGGTCAGGTCGATGACGAAGATTTCCATCGGATAGCGCGCGGCCCACCGTTGAAGCATCCGCACGCCCTTGGCGCGGGCGAAGTTCAGCGGCTTTCCGTCCGGTCCATCAGCTTCGTACTCGGCCTGGTCGAAGCGGCGGTTGCGCGGGTCGGGCACGGTCGGCTGGAGCGGTTGGCTGTCATAGGCGACGAAGCCCAGCAGCAGGGTCTCGTCGGCGTTGACCGAGTTGATCTGGCCGTTCGGAATCAAGCCGATCTCGCGACGCTGTTTGGTGTCGACGTCGATGACGAACAGGGTCTTGGCGCGGTCCATCAACTGGCCTTCGCCAGGCGCGGTGACCGAATAATAGACGTTGCGGCCCTTGCGGCCGGTGAACATCAGATCGGCCTCGCGGTCGGGGACCAGGACGCTGACGGCCCAGGTGTTCAGATCGACGGCCGAAATGCCCTGCGGCGTCGAGATGACCATCAGGTCGGGCGCGCCGGACTTCGGCGGCAGGAACATGTTCTTGTAGAAATAGGGCTTTCCGCCGCCGCCGTCGGGCGAGACGCGGCGGATGCGGTGGCCGGTCTTCGGATCGACCCACTCGGTCGGGACCGGGCCGTCCCAGCGCGGCCGCTCGACCGGCGTCTCCTGGGTCGAGGGCGGGGCGGTGTTCGGCGCGGGCCAGACGGGGGTTTCGCCGGGAGCGGCCAGGGGGGCTTGGACCAGCGCCTGCCGGGCCTGGGCCGTGCTCGCCAGGGCGCCGACGGCGGGGGCCGCGAACAGGGCCTTCAGGGCGGTGCGTCTCGAGGTCGTCATTTGGGGGCGTTCCTCTGTTTTTGTCTTTAGGGCGCGGGCGTCAGCCCTTCGACCCGGACGGTCCAGCCGTCCTTTGGAAAGCCCGGCGCGGGGCCGGTCGAACCGTCCCAGCCGCCGGCCATCAGGCCCACGGCCATCAGCAGCGAGCCATTCGACGGGAAATAGGTCTCGGCGGCGCGGCGATAGCCGGGACCGTCCGGATTGACCGCCATCTCGACCCCTCCGGCGCCGGCCGAGATCGGCACCAGTTCGTCGGCGTGCTCGTCCAGATGGACGCGCGGGGTCATGCCGGTCGGGCCCCACTGATTGTTCTTCAGATCGGCGAACAGCCAGTCGACGGCTTTCTCGGGCTCACCCAACCGGGCGGCGGTCATCGCCATCATCGGGAAATCCCAGCCCCAGGTCTGGCGCACGTCCCAGTTCTGCTCCACCGCTTCAAACGTGCGGCGCATGGCGGCCTGATCGATCCGTTCGCCCGGAATGAAGCCATAGGCCATCAGGAAGGACGGGTGGTCGCGGTTCTTGCACTGGGCCGCCGCCGCATGTTTCCGGCAGGCGTCGGACATGGCCGTCTCCCAGAAGTCGGGCACGCTCTCGACCGGCAGATACAGGCCGTCCTTCATCGGCGGCGGCGCGATCTTGGCCAGGGCCTGATCCCAGTCGGCGCGGCGGGCCTGGCCCTTGCGTTCGCGCCACTGTTGCGCGGTTTCCAACGCCCAGCGGAAATACTCGACCTCGAAGGTCGGGTTCACCGTGGTCAGGGGATCGTAGTTCTCCTGGGCCGGTATCATCGGCGTTCCCAGGTTCAGCCGGCCGTCGCGTTCGATCGGCCAGGAGGCCAACAGGTCGGCGGTCGCTTCCACCACCTCGCCGTATCGATCCAGCACGGCCGGATCCTTCTCGGTCCGCCAGACCAGTTCGGCCAGCAGGATCGGATGTGGTTGCTGCCACATGATGAAGGGCGAGACCAGGCTGGGGCTGTTGCGGCCCTCCGGTCCGACCATCTTGGGCCACCAGGCGCCCTGGACGCGGTGACGCGCGGCCTCCTCGCGTGCCTTGGGCAGGTGGGCGACGTACCAGGGCAGGCTGCGTTCCAGCAGATCGGCATGTCCCCACATCGCCTGCCATCCGGAATGCCAAGGATGCATTTCCAGATGGAACTTGCCGTACCAGCTATTGGAGAACAGGCCCTCTTCCTGCGGCGGTAGTTCGCCGGCGCCGTTCACCGCCGACAGATATTGCGACAGCACCACCCGGCGCTCCAGCTCGGCGGCGCGGGGATCGGTGCTGCCGGTGAAGTCGACGGCGCCGCCCCGGGTCCAGAAACCGTTCCAGTGGGCGGTCGTCGCCTGGACGCCGGCGCTGTAGGCGGGCGTCGCGGGCGCCTGGGCCTGCTGGTCGAAGCGGACCATGACGGTCAGCCGGTCGCGGCAGGTCGAGGCGATGCGGAAGGCGGCGGGGCCGGCCTGTTCGATCCGGCCCGATGCGGTGATGCCGGAATAATAGGTGGTATCGCCCAGGGTGCGGCGAATGTGGACATCGCCTGTGTCGGACGCGACGATGTTGAGGCTGTGGTCGCCATCGCGCTCGAACGTTGTCGGGTCGGGATTGATGGCGGGGTTCACGCCCGGATAGCGGACCTGGACGCCCATGCCCTGAGATGAAACGAGAGGCGAGGCGATCTCGACCATGACCATGTCCAAGGTCGGGTGGACGCGGGTCACTACCTCGACCGGCTGGCCGTCATAGGTGAAACGGCTGGTCAGGGCGCCCGACCATAGGTCCAGCGTCTGGTGCGTGTCAGCGACCTTGGCGAAGTCGAGCGCTTTGCCGTCGGCGAAGGTCAGGCCGATGCGACCAAGCGAGAACCGATGCGGATTGGCGCGCAGCCATGTGTAGGCGGGCTGGGTCTCGGCCACCGCCCAGGATTTCATCCAGGCATAGGGCTGCTTGCCCCGGCCCGGCACGGGCACATCGATCAGGCCGTCCTGTTCCGTATAGCCGTGCGGGTTAGGAAAGCTGTGCCAGGCCCATTGGGCCATGGTCAGCAGAGGCGCGAGTTCCGAATACTGCTCCGGGAAGGTTTGAAGCCCGGTGATGTCGGCGGTGAAGCCCAAGCCGCCGTTGCCCAGCATGATCGGGGCATGGCGGTCGATGGCCGTCAGGTTGACGTTGTGGCGCGTGACCAGCGCGTGGCGGTCGATCGGCGTCGCGGGCGCGATGGCAGGGGCGGGCGTGACCGTTTGGGCGCAGGCGGCCGTGGGACCGGCCAACAGGGTGAAGGCGAGGAGGGCGGTGCGAAGACGCATCACTTCGCCTCCGCCTTAAGCCCCAGCCCCGCACCTTTCCAGCCATACCAGGCGACGACCGCGAAGCAGGCGGCGGGCAGGAGGAAGGCGACATTGGCGCCGTAGAGATCGGCGATCCGGCCCATCGGCCAGGGCAGGAGAACGCCGCCGCCGATGGCCATGACCATCAGGGAGGAGGCCTTCTTGGTTCCCGCGCCCAAACCGGTGGTGCCCAGGGCGAAGATGGTCGCGAACATGGTCGACATGAAGAAGAAGACGGCGATCAGGGCGACCGGCGAGACGATGTTGATCCCGGCGGCGACGATCAGGGTCAGGACGACATTGATGACGCCATAGGTGGTCAGCAGGACGCGGGGCTTGACCTTCAGCAGCAGGGCCGTGGCGAAGAAGCGGCCGACCAGATAGCCGATGGCCGCCAGCGACAGCATGAAAGCGCCTTGTTGCGACGTCAGGCCCTGCCAGTTGTGCGTCACCAGATTGATGAAATAGGCGCCGATGCCGACCTGGGCGCCGATGTAGAGGGCTTGGGTGACCACGCCGGCGATGAAGTGCGGCTGTTGCGACAGGGGCTTGGCCGGGGCGTCGCCCTCGACCGCGCCGCCGTGGTCGGACAGGCCAGTCTCCGGCAAACGGGCGCGCCAGACGGCAAGGGCGAACAGGACCACGCCGACGGCGATCAGCCCGTACACGATCTGGATCGAACGGGTCGCGCCGCCCAAGGCTTCGGTCGTCGTCGGGCTGAAAAAGACCGCGCCGCCGATCAGGGGGCCGAAGAAGACGCCTAGGGCGTTGAACGACTGGGCCAGGTTCAGCCGCTGCGAGGCCTTGGCCGGATCGCCCAAGACGTTGACGTAGGTGTCCGCGCTGGTCTCCAGAATGCACAGACCGGCGGCGAGGACGAACATCGAGCCGACGAAGGGCAGGAAGGCGCCCGCGCCCGCCGCCGGGATGAACAGCAGGGCGCCGATGGCGGTGACCGCCAAGCCCGACACGATGCCGAACTTGTAGCCCCGCGCGTGAAGCAACATGCCCGCGGGGATCGACAGCAGCAGATAGGCCCCGAAATAGGCGATCTGCAGCCAGGCGCTGTCCGCCTGGCTGATGCTCAGCGTTTCCTGGAAATGCTTGTTCAGCACGTCGAGCAGACCATAGGCCAGGCCCCAGATCAGGAAGCAGGCGATGGCGAAGGCCAGCGGCCCCTTCAGCGACCCGGTGGGCTTGGCCAAGCCTCCGGGGGTGTGGGCGGCGTCGGTCTCTATGACCATGGCGATATTCTCCTGGTGTTCCTCGGGCCTTGCCGTCTTGGTGCGGCTTCGGCGGATGGGTCAGATGCGGTAGATCGCCTCGGCGTTGCGGGCGAAAAGACGGTCGCGTTCGTCGGGCGAGAAGTCGGCCGTGATTGCGTCGAAGGCGGAATAGAAGGCGTCGAAGGTTCCGTGGACGCTCTCGACTGGGAAGTCAGAGGCGAACATGGCGCGCGTGGTTCCGAAAGCGTCGATGCACTCCAGAACGATGGGGCGGATGCTGTCGGACGTCCAGGCACTGTCGGTGATGCCCAAGCCTGAGATCTTGATCGAGACCTGCGGCTGGGCGGCCAGCAGGCGCAGACCTGTGCGCCAGCGCTCCATCCCCGCTGCGTTCCGGTCGGTCGGCAGGCCGGCATGGTTGACGACGATCGGGATGTCGGGATGGCGCGCGGCGATGACGGCGGCGGTCGCCATCTGGGACGGATAAAGCTGGAGGTCGAACGACAGGCCGTAGCGCGCCAGCTTCGCGAGGCCCTCGACCCATTTCGGATCACGCAACAGATCGCGGTCGGTGTAGGTCTTCTGCGCGTCTTCATGCCAGCAGACGATCTGGCGGATGCCGCGTACTTTCGGCCGGGCGGCGTGTGCCTCCAGCAGGACGTCCAGGTCTGGGTCAAGCATGTCGGCGCCGGCGACGATTGCGTTTGGACGACCGGTGTCATCGGCGAGCGACTGTAGCCAGTCTGTCTCAGCCAACTGCTGACCCACCGGCTGGCCGGCTTCGACGTGGACGATCTTGTCCACGCGCCAGCCGGCCGTATCGGCAAGATAGTCGTCTAGAAGATAGTTCGCGTTGGCGATGGGCGACATGTCTCCCGCCGGATTGTTCGGCAGGGGGTCGTCCTGAAGCCAGCCATAGCGCGCACGCGACAGGTCCCACAGGTGCACGTGCCCGTCGACGATGCGAAGGTCCGAAGCCACGTGTGCGTCCTAATAGGTCGTTCTGCCGCCCGACGTGTCGAACGTCGAGGCGGTGGTGAAGCTGCATTCTTCGGAGGCCATGAAGCAGACCATGGCGGCGCTCTCCTCGACCTCGCCCAGGCGTCCCATGGGGATCTTGGAGCGCATATAGTCGACCTGGCTCTGGGGCAGTTGCTCCAGGATCGGGCTTTCAAAGGTGGCGGGCGTCAGGCTGTTGGCGACGACGCCCTTGCCCGCCAGTTCCTTGCCCAGAGACTTGGTGAAGCCGATCACGCCGGCCTTGGAGGCGGAATAGGCTGAGGCATTGGGATTGCCTTCCTTGCCCGCGACCGAGGCCACATTGACGATCCGGCCATAGCCGTTGGCCAGCATGAAGGGCACGATGGCGCGCGAGCAGTAGAAGACGCCGTTCAGATTGATGTCGACGACCCGCTTCCAACTGTCGATCGGGAATTCCTGCACCGGAACCGTCGCGCCGGTGATGCCGGCCGAGGCGATCAGGATGTCGATGCGGCCGTCCAGCGCCTGGGCCGAGGCGTCGGCCGCAGCCGCGACGGCGTCAGGGTCGGCGACGTCCAGTGCGATCGCATGGGCGGCCCCGACCTCTGCGGCGGCGGCCGTCAGCGCCTCGGCGTTCAGGTCCCATAGCACCACCTTGCCGCCCTCGGCGACGATGCGGGCGGCGGCGGCCTTGCCTAGGCCCGAGGCGCCGCCGGTGACGACGGCGGTGCGGCCCGCGAAACGGTCCTGATAGGCGCTCATCGGGTCCACTCCACGAAGGTCTGACCCTGTTCACCCAGCTTCTGGATGCCCAGACGCACTGTGTCGCCAGCCTTCAGGTAGAGCGGCGGCTTCTGGCCCAGGCCGACGCCGGGCGGAGTGCCGGTGGTGATCAGATCGCCGGGCTCCAGCGTCATGAATTCCGACAGATAGGAGACGATCTCGGCGACGCCGAAGATCATGGTTTTGGTATTGCCGGTCTGCATGCGCTTGCCGTTCAGGTCCAGCCACATGTCCAGGTTCTGGACGTCGCCCACCTCGTCGGTGGTGACCAGCCAGGGGCCGACGGGGCCGAAGGTGTCGCAGCCCTTGCCCTTGTCCCAGGTGCCGCCGCGCTCGGTCTGATAGGCGCGCTCGGACACGTCGTTGATCAAGACATAGCCGGCGACGTGATCCAGCGCCTCGGCCTGGGTGACGTAGGAGGCGGGCTTGCCGATGACGATGCCCAGCTCGACCTCCCAGTCGGTCTTTTCCGAGCCGCGCGGGATGACCACGTCATCGTTCGGCCCGTTCAGACTGGTGATGGCCTTGGTGAACAGCACGGGCTCTTCGGGGATCGGCAGATTGGATTCCGCCGCGTGGTCGGCGAAGTTCAGGCCGATGGCCAGGAATTTGCGCACGCCGTTGACTGGCACGCCATAGCGGGGCTCACCCTCGACCAGGGGCAGGGTGGTTGGGTCGATGGCTTTCAGGGCGTCGAGCGCCGGGCCATGCAGTTGGTCCGGCGTGATGTCGGCGACAACGCCTGACAGGTCGCGGATGCGCCCCTCGGCGTCCAGCGTGCCCGGCTTTTCCTGGCCCTTGGGCCCGTAACGCAGCAGTTTCATAGTGTCGGAGGAGCTTTCGTCTTAACGAAGTTAGGGGCGCGCGTACGGGCGATGCAGGGCGATGTCTCGGTTCAGCTCGACGCCGAAGCCGGGGGTATCTGGAACCTTCAGGCGGCCGTTTACGGGGACGGGTTCGCCGATCAGTTGCGGATGGAACATCGGCACGACCTCGTCGGCGCCGGGGGCCATCATCAGGAACTCGGCGAACGGGCTGTTATGGCGGGTCACCACGAAGTGGTAGGAGTAGACCGACGAACCGTGTGGGATCATCAGCACGCCCTTGGCGTCGGCCAGGGCCGAAATCTTCTGGAGTTCGGTGACGCCGCCGCACCAGCCCACGTCCGGCTGGATGATGTCGCAGCATTCCATCTCAAGCAGCATGCGGAAGCCCCAGCGGGTGGCCTCATGCTCGCCAGTCGTGACCAGCATCCCCTTGGGGGCGTTCTTCTTCAGCGCCTGATAGCCCCAGTAGTCGTCGGGGCTGAGCGCCTCCTCGATCCACTTCAGACCCAGCTTGTGGGCCTCGTGGGCCAGCCGCGTGGCGTAGTTCAGATCCAGCGCCATCCAGCAGTCGAACATCAGCCAGAAGTCGTCTCCGCAGGCGTTCCTCATCGCTTCGAGTTCAGCGATGTTTTTGTGCAGGCCCTCTTCGCCCTCGGCCGGGCCGTGGTGCAGGGGCATCTTGCCGCCGATGAAGCCCAATTCCTTGGCTTTGTCGGGCCGCGCGCCGGTGGCGTAGAAGGTCAGTTCGTCGCGCACCGCCCCGCCCAGCATGGCGAAGACCGGCTCCTGGCGCAGACGGCCCAGCAGATCCCACAGCGCCAGATCGACGCCGGAGATGGCGTTCACCACCAGCCCCTTGCGGCCATAATACTGGGTCGAGAAATACATCTGGTCCCAGATCTTCTCGACCTCGGACGGATCGCGGCCTTCCAGGAAGCGGGCGAGGTGTTTCTCGACGATATAGGCCGCCGGTTCGCCGCCGGTCGTGACCGCGAAGCCGACGACGCCGTTCTCGGCCTCGATCTCGACGACCAGGGTGCCCAGCACATTGATGCCGAAGCTTCGGCGGCTCTGACGATATTCTGGATATTTCGCCATCGGCGTGGCGATATGGTCGTCGATCCAGTGGCCGTCGCCTTGGTCGTGATAGTCGGCGCCGCCGCCTGCGCCGTCGTTTTTCACGACAAAGGCGCGGACATGTTTGATGCGAGGCAGGCGGCTCATCGCGTCATCACCAGTGATTGGCGATTCGCTCCCATAATGCGGGATTTCACTGGCGTTCCTCCGTGCGTAGCGTCAAAGTCTGGTCCGTGTAACGGAGCGACTTGCGCGTTTTGCTACATTCTGAGAATGAGGATTACGAAATGGGACGAACGCCGTCAATCAAGACCGCACAGGTCGATGGGGATGAAGAGGCCGGCGCCAAGGCGTCCGGCAGCCAGACCCTGCTGCGGGGTCTGGACGTTATCGACGCCCTGATCGACGGCTCCCTGCCGCTGGCCGAACTATCCGAAAAGCTGGAGCTGACGCGCAGCACGACCCATCGTCTGGCCTCGGCCCTAGTCGAGCGTCGCCTGCTGTCGTTCCGCCCGCGCGAAGGCTATTCCCTCGGTCCCAAACTGCTGGAGCTTGGCCATGCCGCCAGCCAGCAGATGCATTTGCCGCGCGTCGCACGGCCCTGGCTGGAACAGCTGTCGGCCCAGACGGACGACACGGTGCATCTTGGCGTGCTGGACGGCCGTCATGCGCTCTATCTGGACAAGGTGGCGGGGCGCAGGCGGATCAACATCGGCTCGCGCCTGGGCGAACGTCATCCGATCGCCTCGACCGGCCTGGGCAAGGCGCTGATCCTGGACAAGACCGAGGCGGATTGGATCGACTTCTACGCCGAGCCGGGCGCCACCTACGACTCGTCGGCCCGCGCCGTCTGGCTGGAGCGGATGCATGGCTACGCCCAGAAGGGCTATGCCTTCGACCTGGAAGAGAACGAAGACCAGATCCGCTGCGTCGCCGCGCCGATCCGTTCGGTGGACGGACAGATCGTCGCCGCTCTGAGCGTCTCCTCGGCCGCGCAATATATGTCGGACGCCCGGATGACCGAACTGACCAAGACCGTGACCGAGGCCGCCGACGCCATCAGCGCCGACCTGGGCTGGTCGCCCAAACCCTGAAACCGAACCAACGCCGGAGCCCCCATGCTGCTTGAGAACAAGGTCGTCCTAATCACGGGCGCATCGCGGGGCATCGGGCGGGCGACGGCGATAGAAGCCGCGCGTCAGGGGGCGGATGTCGCCCTGAATACCTTTCGAGACGAGGCAGCCGCCGCCGATATGGTCGCCGAGATCGAGGCGCTAGGCCGCCGGGCCATCGCCGTCGACGGCGACGTGGCCCAGCCCGAGAGCGCCGCAGCCTTCGTCTCCGCCGCGGTTCAGGCGCTGGGCCGGGTGGACGTCTTCGTCTCGAACGCCGGCATCTGTCCGTTCCACGCCTTCCTCGACATGCCGGTCAAGACCCTGCGCCGGACGATGGAGGTCAATCTTCACGGCGCCTATTTCATGGTTCAGGCGGCGGCCAATCAGATGGTGAAGCAGGGAGACGGCGGCGCGATTGTCGCCATCAGCTCGATCTCGGCGCTGGTCGGCGGCGAGATGCAGACCCACTACACGCCGACCAAGGCGGGGGTGCACAGTCTGATGCAATCCTGCGCCGTCGCCCTGGGCCGCCACGGCATCCGCTGCAACTCGGTGCTGCCCGGCACGATCGCCACCGACATCAACAAGGACGATCTCGCCGATCCCCAGAAGCGCGAATATATGGAAGGTCGCATTCCTCTGGGGCGTCTGGGCCGGCCGGAGGACATCGCCTCGGTCGTCGCCTTCCTGGCCTCGGACATGGCGTCCTATATGTCCGGTGCGGCCCTCCTGGTCGACGGCGGCGCTTTCGCAAACTTCCAGTAGGACTGGCTCGTGATCATTTCGTCGCCGAGCGATTATCGGGAAGCCGCGCGGCGCAAGCTGCCGCCCTTCCTGTTCCACTACATCGATGGCGGCGCCTACGCCGAGCAGACCCTGCGTCGCAACGTCGAGGACTGGCAGGCGATCGCGCTACGCCAGCGCGTGCTGCAGGACATGACCAGCCTCAGCCTTGAGACCCCGCTGTTCGACGAGACCCTGCGCCTGCCCATCATCCTGGCGCCCGTCGGCCTGACCGGCATGTATGCGCGCAGGGGCGAGGTGCAGGCGGCCAAGGCGGCGGCCTCGCGCGGCGTGCCGTTCACGATGTCGACCGTGTCTGTCTGCCCGATCGAAGAAGTCGCGCCGGCTATCGACCGGCCCATGTGGTTCCAGTTGTATGTGCTGCGCGATCGCGGCTTCATGAGGAATGCGCTGGAACGGGCCAGGGCGGCGGGGGTGAAGACCCTGGTCTTCACCGTCGATATGCCGACGCCGGGCGCTCGCTATCGCGACGCTCATTCGGGTATGAGCGGGCCCAATGCCGAAATTCGCCGCATGATCCAGGCCATGACCCATCCGGCCTGGGCCTGGGATGTCGGGTTGCGCGGCACGCCGCACGATCTGGGCAATGTGTCGGCCTATCTGGGAAAGCCGACGGGCCTGGCGGACTACATCGGCTGGCTGGCCAATAATTTCGATCCCTCGATCTCGTGGAAGGACCTGCAATGGATCCGCGACTTCTGGGACGGGCCGATGATCATCAAGGGCGTGCTTGATCCGCAGGACGCCCGCGACGCCGTCAGCTTCGGCGCCGACGGCATTGTGGTATCGAACCACGGCGGGCGGCAACTGGACGGGGTTCTGTCCTCGGCCCGCGCTTTGCCCGCCATCGCTGACGCGGTGCAGGGCGAGCTGAAGATTTTGGTGGATTCCGGCATCCGCAACGGGCTGGACGTGGTCCGCGCGATCTCCCTGGGCGCCGACGCAGTGCTGCTGGGCCGGGCCTTCATCTATGCGCTGGCGGCGAACGGTCAGGCGGGCGTCGAAAACCTGCTGGACCTGTTCGAAAAGGAAATGCGTGTCGCTATGACCCTGACCGGGGCCAAGTCGGTCGCGGGCATGACGCGTGAGATGTTGGCGATCTGAACACGATGTGCAAGGCGATCTTGTTGCGGCTAGCTCGGCCTTGCTAGGCCACTCTCGTTGTGCCTATATCGCCATGACACCGGTGGCAGTCAGGCGACTAAATCGTTTTGACACCGGTGTCTCCCGTCAGCAGCGGGAGGCGTGAACGAGGGCGCCTTGATCCTCGAAGCGCAGAACTTGGGAGGAGACAAGAGAATGATCCAACGCCACAAATTTGCGCGCCATGCGCTGGTCGCTACCGCGTCGCTGGGGGCGCTGGCCTTGGCCATGATGGCTCACGACGCCGCCGCACAGACAGCCGACCAGACCCCCGAGGCCTTTGCGACACAGGACGCCGACGCCGCCGAGGTCGATGACATCGTCGTCACGGGCTTTCGGGCCAGCCTTCAGAACTCTTTGAATATCAAACGGCGCGAGGCGGGCGTCGTCGACGCCATCTCGGCCGAGGACATTGCCGATTTCCCTGACACCAACCTTGCCGAGTCGATCCAGCGAATTCCCGGCGTCTCTATCGACCGCGATGCGGGCGAGGGTCGGTCGATCACCGTCCGCGGTCTCAGTTCGGAGTTCACCCGTACGCGGATCAACGGCATCGAGGCCCAGGCATCGACCGGCGCCACCGACTCGTCGGGCGGGGTGAATCGCGGTCGTGGCTTCGACTTCAACGTCTTCGCCTCAGAGCTCTTCAACAATATCACGGTGCGCAAGACCGCCTCGGCCGAGACGGAGGAGGGGTCGCTGGGGGCGACCGTCGATCTGCGAACCAGCCGTCCGTTCGACAAGATGGGCTTCCAGGGCGCGCTGTCGGGCCAGTACGGCTACAACGACCTGTCGCAGGACTGGAGCCCGCGCTTTGCTGGTCTGATTTCGAACACCTGGGCGGATGACCAGATCGGCGCTCTGTTCTCGATCGCCTACAGCGAGCGTGACAGTCTGGAGGAGGGCTTCAGCTCGGTGCGTTGGGGACCTGCCAGCGCCGATGGCGGCTTCCAGAATGGTGCTGTCCTGCCGAACGCCGCGCGCACCTACCACCCCCGCATCCCGCGCTATGGAAGCCTGGAGCACAGCCAGGAACGTCTGGGCGCGACGCTATCGGTGCAAGCCCGGCCCGGCAACGGTCCGACGCTGTTCACGATGGACATGCTGTACTCGAAACTGGATTCGACGCGCAGCGAGAACTTCCTGCAAGCCTGGTCGCTCAGCCGTGGGGCGGATCAGGGCGGCAAGCCTCAGGTCGACATCGTGAACTTCGAGATCGATCCCGATACCGGCGAGATGATCTATGCCCAGCTCGACGATATGGACATCCGCAGCGAGCAGCGGTTCGACGAGCTGGAAACCGAGTTCAAGCAGATGACCTTCGGGGTCGAGCACGAGTTTTCGGATCGGCTGCGGTTCGACGGCCTGATCGGCCGCGCGGAATCAAGCTTCGCAAACCCGGTCCAGGTTAGCGCCATCATCGATCGACAGAACGTCGATGGCTATTCTTACGACTTCCGTCAGAACCGCAATCTGCCGGCGATCAACTGGGGCTTCAACGTCGCCGATCCCACGCAGTGGAGCGTCGTCGGACCGACCGGCGCCCAGCCCCGCTCGGAGCTGCGCATCAGTTCAAACTTCCAGGAAAACGTTTATACGACGGGTGAGGCGAACTTCGCCTTCGACCTAAGCGATTGGCTCACACTGAAAGCGGGCGTCAGCCGCAAGGAATACGAGTCGAGCAGCCGCGCCTTCGCGCGCCCAAACAACGCCAACGGTTCGCCAGCGCTGCCGGCGGGCACGAGCATGGCTTCGGTCACCAATCTGCTAAACGGGTTCGGTCGCAATCTCGATCTACCGTCAGGCGCTGCGACCAGCTGGGTTCGGCCGGATTTGGCTGCGTTGCAAGCCGTCTGGAACTACAACTGCAACTGCGACACCGGCGTAGCAGGCGGTGATTTCCGACTGATCGGCCTGAACGGCAATCCGTCCACCTATGGCAACTGGCGTGACGTGACCGAGACCGACACCGGCGCCTATGTGCAGGCCGACTGGGACACGGAAATCATAGGTGTGCCCTTCCGAGGCAACGTCGGTGTGCGTCAGGTCAAGACCGAGGTTGACGCCTTGGGTTATTCGAACGTCGGTGGTGTTGCGACGCCGGTTCGGGGCGAGAACGAATATGACGACACCCTACCGTCGCTGAACGTGTCGATCGAGCCGATGAAGGATTTGATCGTGCGTTTGGGCGCCGCCAAGGTCATGGCGCGACCGCCTGTCACCAGTCTGGTTCCGGTCTTCACGCTGAGCGCGGCCGGGGCGGCGACCAATACGGCCTCGCTGGGCAATGTCGAGCTGGAACCCTATCGGGCGACGACCTACGACCTGTCGGTTGAATATTACTTTGCGCCTGAAGCTCTGCTGTCCTTCGCCTACTTCTACAAGGACATCTCGACTTATGTGCAGACGACCACCGAACCGCTGTCGTACAGCCAACTGACGGCCTTGAACCCTGTGGCCTTCCCGGCTGGCGGTCGTCCTGCCGGCGACATCTATCAGTTCAGCACGCCAACCAATACGCCGGGTGGGCCGCTTAAGGGCTTCGAGATCAGCTATCAGCAGACGTTCAGCTTCTTGCCGGGCTTGCTATCCAACGTCGGTACACAACTGAACTACACGCACGTGGAGTCCGAGATCCAGTATTGCGTCACCGCAACCTGCGCGGCCTTCGTGACGGCGGATCTGGTCAACTTGTCGCCAAACGCCTGGAATGCGACGCTGTATTATGACGACGGCAAGTTCAATGCGCGTGTGTCGGCGGCCTATCGTGACACCTATTTCCAGAGCGTGCCGGGTTCGAACGGCGCCACGGGCCTGATCCCCTATCAGGGCAAGACCGAAACCACGACGATCGACGCCTCCGCATCGTACAACCTGACCGATAACCTCAGTGTTTCTGTCGAGGGGCTGAATCTGACCGACGAAGCCAACCGTCAGAACCACGGCGACATCGGCCTGCCGCGTGACAGCACCTATGTCTATCACCACACCGGCCGCCAGGTTTACATCGGCGCGCGGTATCGCTTCTGATCCCAACAGATCGGCGAGATAAGACAGGCGGCGTCGGTATAACCGGCGCCGCCTTTCTTTTGACATCGGCCGAACTGCGCGACGCGGCGAGAGCAGTTTCGCTTGCGGGCTAGTCGCCTTGTCGGAAGTCGAAACTTTGGTTTGCGACGAAATCTTCCCAGGCGCTGCGCGTGGCGAAGTCCAGGCCGCGATCCCACGCCGATCCCATGTAGTAGGTGAACGGCTGACCCGGCGTGACCCGCACCAGGATCAGATAGTTGTCGGCGTCTTCGGTGAAGCCTTCGACCGTTGCGGGATCAACCGCCAGAGCGATGCCGAGCGAGCCATGCTCAGGATTTTCTGGCTCCCAGAACATCAGACGCCCGTGTGCGGCGTCGCGCGTGACGAGGCCCCGTCCGTTGTCGTTGCTGCGCTTCGAAATGCCGATCGCGACGATCAGCGGTGCGTCGGAGTTCGAGGTCAGAGTGGACGTCATGCGCGTAAAGTTGGACCCTAAGGGAAGGCTGAAGTCACGCGTTTCTGACACTGTGCGCACGACGTCTACAGGCCAAGGACGGTAGGTCACGCTAAACCGCGCCTCGTCGCCGCCGGTTTTGTCGATCTGATAGGTGGAGAAGTTGCGACTGGTCCAAAGCTTGTTGTCGTACCAGATGCCCAGACCCCCGGCGCCTCTGCCGCGTCCCACGTCGTAATAGTCCAGCCCTTCACCGCGATCGACGTGATAGTTCGGGAACTTCAGCTGACGGTCCATGAAGGGGTAGCGGACACGTTTGGCCCACACATCGATGCCCGAGCCAGAGGGCGCCTCGCGCGCTTCAAGCGTGGGACCGTAAATGCGGTGAGCGACGCGATCGTTTTCCCATAGCAGATCATCCAAACGATCCGGCGCGAAGCGGGCGACGGCGCGCGGTCGCTGCTGATCTTCCGGCGGCGGTTCCAGCGGTTCGATGGTCGAGGGTCGATTCAGAGCGGATGGATCGTAGGAGAGGGCCGAGGTCGCACGCATCTCGGCGTCTCGACGGCGGATTTCTTCGGCGCCGACGACCGTCACGGGAGCTGGAGGGACAGGCGTGGTCGCAGCGATCACATCGGTCGTGTCGCGCGTGGGCTCCGCTAATGGCAGAGAGCGAACTGGGTCATTCAGCGACGCGACTTCCAGCCCGGCCAGAATATAGGTTCCCGAAGCATAGAGGCCGACGTCCTCAAGGTCTGTCGACACGGGCTGATCGCCGGTCTTCTGCGCCGCACCCATCAGGCCGTTCGCAAGGACATGGCGGTTCAGGCCGGCCCAACCCTTCAACACATGCGGCAGGTAGGTGTCGCGGTCCAAAAGGCCGTGATTGATCCCCCAGGCCAAGGCGTAGACATAGAAGACCGAGCCGGAGGTTTCAGCCTCGGGATAGGATTCGGGATCCAGCAGGCTGGCGCGCCACAGTCCGTCCTCTTGCTGGAGACCTGCGATCCTGCCGGCCATCTTCTGGAAGAGGTCGACATAGAAGCCGCGCCCGGCGAAATCGGCAGGCACGGACTCCAGCCATCGCACCAAACCGCCCATGACCCAGCCATTGGCCCGCGACCAGTAGATGCGGTCGCCGTCGGCGTCACGATGGTTCTCGTCTTTGAACCGTTCGTCGCGCAGAAAGAGTTTTTCGTCCTCCACCCAAAGCCGCGCCGCTGTGCGTCGCCATTCCTTGTCGGCGGCGTTCAGATATTTCGGATCGCCCGTGATCGCGGTCATCCGGGCGAAGACCGGGGGCGCCATATAGAGGGCGTCGGCCCACCACCAGACCAGCGCCGGTGTGTCTTCTGCCCTGGCCAGATAGGGGACCTGCCAGTCCAGCCGCTGACGCAGCGGCATCAGCACGCCCTCCTGTCCACGACGCGCGTAGAGTTCTTCGTAGAGATCGCCGATCGCGATATCGTCGGCGTTCAGCATTGTCTTGCCCGAGCGCGCGCCACGTACACTGTAGTTGTAGTGATCGGCCACGGCGCTCAAAAAGCGCAGCGTTCGCGTGTCGTCCGAGACGCGCGCAAGCCGCGAAGCGCCGACGTAAAAGGTGGCTGCGACCCAGTTCGACGACATCTGCGTCAGGTTACTGCCCGTCGATAGGGCGAGCGGCTCGGCGGCCATGGCCGCGATTTGCGAGGAGGCGACATATTCGACAGCCGCCATCGTGCTCTCGCGTGACGGCACGCCTGCCACCTCAGTGTAAAGGACGGGGCGATTGCGTTGAGCCAGCCATTCAGCCTCGACACTTGGCGGCAAGGGTCCGACCGTCTGCGCCAGGACGGGGCCGGACATGGCGGCCGAGCTCATCAGGACTGCAATCAGGCCAAGGCAGGGTCGGGTTGGCAGAGCCATGTTTTCCTCCGGCGTCGCTCCAGGCGGCGCATGATGGTTGGTGGCCCACTTCGATAGCGAGCCGCAACGTAACCGGTGTCAATTTCTGACGATCAACTGTCGGTATCTCTTGCCAGCCTTATATCGTCCACTATTGTGAGACGAAAGAACAGAATGTGGGAAATCGAGATGCGCGCCGATCGCCGCACGCTTCTGCAACTGGGTGTCGTCAGCGCCTTGACGCCAGCAACGCCGGCGTTTGCACAGTCGAGCCATTCGCGCACCTTCGACGCGTCCGACTATGGCGCGGTGGGCGACGGGGTCACGATCAACACTCGTCCTATCCAGGCCGCCATCGACGCGGCGGCAGGGCAGGGCGGAGGGGTCGTGGTCCTGAATCCCGGTCTGTACCTGGCGGGTTCGCTATTCGTGAAGTCGGGGGTGACCCTGTTGATCGAACGCGGCGCCACCCTGCGCGGCGTTCAAGATCTGGCCGCCTATCCGATGGTTCGCACGCGTGTTGCAGGCGTCGAGATGGACTGGCCCGCCGGTTTGCTGAATGTCTATCAGCAACAGAACGCCAAGATCACGGGCGAAGGTCTTGTCGATGGCGACGGCAAGGTCTTCTGGGACTCCTATTGGGCGTTGCGCCGCGATTATGAGCCACGTGAGCTGCGATGGGCGGCCGACTATGACTGCCGCCGTCCGCGTCTGATCCACGTTTATGATTCGCAGCAGGTCGAGGTTTCCGGTCTGAACCTGGCGCGATCGGGATTCTGGACCGTCCACGTCTGCTATTCGCGGGACGTGAAGGTCGCCGACCTGATCATCAGGAATAACATCGGGGGACGTGGCCCCTCGACGGACGGCATCGACATCGACTCATCGGAGCGGGTGCTGGTCGAGAGATGCGACCTGTCGGTCAACGACGACGCGATCTGCATCAAGGCGGGACGCGACTGGGACGGACTGCGGGTGGGTCGGCCGTGCCGTCAGGTGAAGATCCGCGACTGCATCGTCCGTGACGCCTTGGCCGGGATGACCTTCGGATCGGAGACATCAGGCGGATTTGACGACATCGAGGTCTCTGGGCTGAGGATCGAATATCCGGTGCCGCTGGGGATCTTCTTCAAATCGGGCCACACACGTGGCGGCACGATTTCCAACATCCGCCTGCGCGACATCCATCTGCAGGATGTCCGCACATTGATGCAGGTGAACCTGAACTGGTACCCAAACTACAGCTACGCCCAGATCCCGGACGGCATTGCGGACGTGCCGGATTACTGGCGCGCGCTCGCCACGCCGGTGCCGCGCGAACAGGGCATTCCCCGCATCCACGATGTTCGCCTGTCGAACATCAAGGCCGTGGGCGGCAAAGTCGGATTCGCCGCCGCCGCCTATCCCGAAGCGCCACTGAAAGACTTCTTTTTCGAACGGCTGGACTGGGATGTGCAGGATGCGGGCGCCATCGCCAATGCCGAGAACTGGCGCTTCCGCGACTGCAACATCGACACCCTGGACGGCCAAGGCCCCAGGGTAACCGAGTCATCCGGCGTCACTGGTCTGCGATCCAGACGAACATGAGAACCAAAAAAATGTGGGAGTTAGCGCGATGAAAATCCTTTCCGCCTGTTCGATCCTGGCATTTGGCGCGGTCGCGCTTGTGGGGGGCGTTTCCGGCGCCGCCCAGGCTGAAGTCCTGCGGCTGAACACGCCGGCGGTGGGCCTGACCAGCGACAGGATCGGCGCCTTGCCCGACGCGGAGCGTGGTCCGTGGGCCGAGTATCTTGCACGCTCTCAAGCCCAGCATCTGGCCGACCGCGCCGCGCTCGAGGCCGAGCTTCCCGCCGGAGTGGCTGCGCCGCCGCCGCCCAAGGCCGTCGGACCCGCCCACTACAATATGCCGCTGGATCGGCCTGCCGACTGGTACGCCACGGCCGACGCCCGGGCCGTCGCGGATGCGATCGTCAGTTTCCAGACGCCCGCAGGCGGATGGAGCAAAAATCAGGATCGCAGCATTGCGCGCCTGCCGGGTCAGCGGTTCTCCAACGATGCCGAAACGATGGAGCAGAACCCGGCGAACTTCGATGCGCCGGCGGATCGCTTCTGGACCTTCGTGGGCACGTTGGACAACGAGGCGACGTGGTCGGAAATGCGCTTCCTGGCCAAGGTCGCCGCCCACGCGCCGGGACGCGACGGCGACGCCTGGCGCGCCAGCGTCATCCGAGGCGTGCGCTACCTGCTGAATGCGCAATATCCAAATGGCGGCTGGCCTCAGATCTGGCCGCTCGAAGGCGGCTTCCACGACTCGATCACCTTCAACGACAATGCGGTGGCGAACGCGGCCATGCTGCTTCGTGATGTCGCCCATGGCGCTGAGGGCTTCGACTTCGTGCCGGCTGAACTGAAGACACAGGCGGCCGAGGCGACCCGGAAGGCGATCGACGTGATCCTCGCCGCACAGGTGCGCCAAGGCGATCGGCTGTTGGGCTGGCCGCAGCAGGTCGAGCCCATGCGGCTGGTGCCAACAAGCGCTCGGAACTACGAGCCGCGATCCATCGCAAGCGGCGAAACGACCGATATCCTGATCTTCCTTATGGGCGAGGAGAACGCATCGCCGGAGGTCAAGGCCGCCGTTCGCGGCGCCGCCGAATGGCTTCAGGCGGTGCGTGTCTATGACAAGTCATTCGAAATGACCGACGACGGACGCAAGCTCATCGACAAGGCCGGGGCGGGGCCGATCTGGTCTCGCAACTACGATCTGGTGACCGGACGTCCGATCTTCGGCGACAAGGACCAGACGATCCACGACGATGTGAATGAAATCTCCGTCGGGAGGCGCAACGGCTATTCCTGGTGGATTTCGTCGCCTCAGACAGCGTTGGATACCTACGCGCGCTGGAGGGCTTCGCCAGACGGAGCATGAAGCCCGTCATGCCGCTTTATAAGGCCTTTCCGTTGTCGAAGCGGGCAGTTGCCTGACGCTGTCGCGTTTAACTCACTCAGAAGACGATTGGCGCTGTAGTGATAACCGCAACTCGACGGCGCTGCTCTGCGAGTGGAACCGTCGCAGCAGCCTAGGTTTTCCTCTTGTCAGGGAACCAGAGAGGCGCGGATAAGGCGGATGACAGCAGCGAGGGTGCAGTCTTGAGTTGGATGCCGTATTGCGGACCGGCGCCGGCTTTTGGCGAGTGGCGCTGGAACTTGGATCCGGCGCTGCTGCTCGTTCTGGCCGCTGCTGCAGGGTTGGTTCTGTGGCGGTTGCAAGGGCGGCGGCGCGGGTATGGTCTGGCCGCCGTCGCTGTTTTAGTCGCTGGATTTGTGTCCCCGCTGTGCGCCCTCAGTTCGGCGCTGTTCTCGGCGCGGACGGTGCATCATGTGCTGTTGGTCGGTGTCGCCGCGCCCTTGCTGGCGGCGGCCCTGCCCATGAGACGATATGGGTCGCTGATCCTGGCGACGGCGGTGCAGGCGGTGGTGTTCTGGGCTTGGCATGCGCCTGACGCCTATGGCGCCGCCCTATCGAACGATGCGGTCTATTGGGTGATGCAGATCAGTCTGCTGGCGAGCGCCGTCTGGTTCTGGTGCGCGGCGCGGTCGGCGCCTGCGCCGGCGGCGGTCATCGCCCTGTTGGCGGCCATGTTGGCGATGGGGTTGCTCGGGGCGGTGCTGACCTTTGCGGGGCAGGCGGTTTATGCGCCCCATGCCTATTCGACCCTGGCCTGGGGTATGACGCCGCTCGAGGATCAGCAGGCGGCCGGACTGATCATGTGGGCGCCGGCGGCGGCGCTGTATCTGTTCGCCGCCCTGTGGCGGCTGGGGCGGATGATCGGCCCTGACGCCGAGGCGCATCCGGCATGATCGAAAGACTGTTCAGGCAGCTGCTTGAATGGGCGGCGGGTCACCATGACGAGGGCCGCTATTCGCCCGTCGGCATCGGCTTTCATTGGGTGATGGCGGGGCTGGTGATCTTCCAGCTCGGCTGGGGCTGGTGGATGGGACGACAGCCGGTGGGCGGGGCCATGATGGCCGCCTACGACCTGCATTTCGCGATCGGCGTGCTGATGCTGATCCTGGTGATCGGCCGGCTATCATGGCGTTTGCTGGCGCCCAACCTGATCAATGATGCGGACAAGCCGGGCTGGGAGAGCATGGCCGCCCATGTGACCCACTATGTCTTCTACATCTGTCTGTTCGGCCTGCCGCTGTCGGGCTGGGCCATGATTTCGGCGACGGATCGGACGCGTCAGCTGGAGACGTTGGGCTTCATTAAATGGCCGCTGCTGCCGCTGCAGGATCTGTCCAACACCCAGCTATGGGCGATCGAGGCGGCGGCGGAATGGATGCACTGGGGACTGGTCATCACGCTGCTGCTGATGATCCCGATCCACGCGGGCGCTGCGCTCAAGCACCACCTGATCGATAGGGACGATGTGTTTCACGCGATGCTGCCGGTCGTGCCGCGGCTTCGACCGAAGCGGACCCGGTGGCAGCGGCGCTGGCGCGCGCTGGAGAAGCGGGTTGGGTCGACAGCCAGGACGCTATGGCGCGGGCTTCTGGGACCGAAAGCGATTTGACGGCGGCGGCCATGACGCCGCGCGGGTCGTTGCGGCGTTCACCCGCTTTCCAGCGGTCGATCTGTTCCAGCGTGTAGGCGGCGGGCTGGCCGGCGATCTGGGGGTTGCCGCCTTGGCCCGAGCCTTGACCCCGGTCGCCGTGACATGAGGCGCAGGCGACGATGCCGCGCGAAGGGTCGCCGTTCAGATAGATGGCGGGCGCAGGCGCCATCGACGCGGGCGTTTGCGTCGGCGGCGCGGGCAGGGCGGCGTAGTAGGCGGCGACCTTGCGTCGGCCCTGTTGGTCCAAGGCCTTGGCGATGCGGGTCATGGCGTCGTCGGGACGCAGGCCTGATGCATAGTCTTCCAACTGCTTTTGCAGATAGCCGGCGTCCAAGCCCGCCAGCCTCGGGGCTGCGACCCCGTCCCCGCCTCCGTCCAGGCCGTGACAGGTAAAGCAGGCGTTTGCCGCCCCGCCGGCGCCGCCGCTCATGGCGGTGACCTGACCATTCGCCGTGAAAGCGCGATCCGTCTGGCCCGGCTTCGAGTCGCAGGCGGCGAGGCCGGTCAGCAGAACAAGGACGGAAAGGGAGACGCGCACGGCGGTGCAACACCTGCTTATGGCGAAGGTTCCTTGCGGCGATGCGCCAAGGCTCCATGTCGCAGTCGGGAACCTCCTTCCGACAAGGGGATTGCTCTCGCGAAGCTTTGGGGGGCGGATGGGTTTTCGGGCGACGGGCGAAGCGATGGGACGACGGGTGGCGGCCTGCGCGCTGGCGCTCGCTCTGAGCGCCTGCGTGGACAAGTCCGACCTGCCCCGGCCGGTGGTTCAGGCCGATGCCGCCGCCGGACTGGCCGTGATCAAGGAGGTCGGTTGCGGCGCCTGTCACCGGATTCCCGGCGTCGCCTGGCCCGAGGGCCGGTCCGGCTCGAACCTTGCGGGGTTCGGCGCGCGTCCCTTGATCGCCGGACGTCTGCCGAACCAGCCCGATGTCCTGATCCGTTGGCTGATCGACGCACCGTCGATGGACCCCGGAACCGCCATGCCGCCCATGCCCCTGACGCAAGACCAAGCCCGCGACGTCGCGGCCTATCTGTATACGCTCGATGAAGACTGACGCCCCTCCCGGAATCGCCGGCTGGCCGCCGCCCGTGCTGGATCCAGCCGGGCCGTTCGCCGGACCGATCCAGACCGTCGCCTGGGTGCTGTTCATCATGGCGGCGGTGGTGATGGTCGTGGTGGCGGTGGCGCTGGGCATCGCCCTGTTCGGTCCGCGCAAATGGAAGCGCCGGGTCGGCGGCGAGCGACTGATCTGGATTGCGGGACTGGTCTTCCCGGTGGTCGTTCTGACCGGGCTGCTGGTTTACGGGCTGACCACCACGGCGCGGGTGGCCGATGCGCCCAAGCCGGGCGAAATGCGGGTGCGCGTCACTGGCGAAATGTGGTGGTGGCGCGTCGCCTATCTGGATGGTCAAGGGCGCGAGATCGTGCAGGACGCGAACGAGGTCCATATCCCGGCCGGCCAGCCTGTCGTGTTCGAGCTGGAAAGCGCGGACGTGATCCACAGCTTCTGGGTGCCGCGGCTAGGCGGAAAGACCGACATGATCCCCGGCCGCCGCAACTTCATGCGGCTGCAAGCCGATGAGCCTGGCACCTACGGCGGCCAATGCGCCGAATACTGCGGCGGTCCTCACGCCCTGATGGGGCTGGTGGTCGTGGCCCATGCGCCGGACGACTATGCCGCTTGGTTGGCGCGTCAGTCGCGGCCGGCCGCCGTCGTGCCCTCGGCCCAGGGGCCGCTCGCCTTGATCGATCAGGGGCGCAACGTCTTCGCCGCCTCGGGCTGCGCCGCCTGTCACACTATTCGCGGGACCGAAGCGAACGGTCTGGCGGGACCGGACTTGACCCATGTCGGATCGCGCCAGACGCTGGGCGCCGGCATCCTGCCGAACAATCAGGGGACGATGGCTGGCTGGATTTCGGACAGCCAGAGCCTGAAGCCCGGCAATCGGATGCCATCCTATGCCGTCCTGCCGGGCCAGGACGTGCGCGCCGTCGCCGCCTATCTGGAAAGCCTGAAATGAGTTCGGAAACCGGGTTCGATCCCGAACTCTACAAACGCTTCCCCACCACCGAAGCCCGGCCCGAGGGCGAGCTGGAGCAGCTCGACGAGGTCTGGTGCGGCCCGCGCCGGCCGTGGGAGTGGATCACGGCGATCAACAACAACTACATCGGCGTCTATTACGTCGGCGCGGCCATGCTGTTCTTCGTGCTGGCAGGCGTGCTGGCGCTGTTGATGCGCACACAGTTGGCCCTGCCGATGACGGGCTTCCTGGCGCAGGAAACGTACAACCAGATCTTCACCATGCACGGCACGGTGATGATGTTCCTGTTCGCGGTGCCCGCGGTCGAGGCGCTGGGCGTACTGTTGCTGCCGCAGATGCTGGGGGCGCGCGACCTGCCTTTCCCGAGGCTGAGCGCCTACGCCTTCTGGGCCTATCTGGTCGGGGGGCTGTGCTTCTTCGCCTCGTTGTTCTTCGGCCTGGCGCCGAACGGCGGCTGGTTCATGTATCCGCCGCTGACGTCGACGACTTACTCGCCTGGGATCAACGCCGACTTCTGGCTCCTGGGCATTGGCTTTATCGAGATCTCGGCCATCGCCGGCGCCATCGAGATCATCGTCGGGGTGCTGAAGACGCGCGCGCCGGGCATGACACTGGACAAGCTGCCGATCTTCGCCTGGGCCATGCTGATCTTCGCCTGCATGATCATCATCGCCTTCCCGTCGATCATTCTGTCGACCCTGCTGCTGGAGCTGGAACGCGCGCTGGGCTGGCCCTTCTTCGATGCAGCCAAGGGTGGCGACCCCATGCTGTGGCAGCATCTGTTCTGGTTCTTCGGCCACCCCGAGGTCTACATCATCTTCCTGCCGGCGGCGGGGGCGATGTCGACCCTGATCCCGGCCGTCGCCCAGACCAAGCTGGTCGGTTATCGGCTGGTGGTCCTGGCCATGCTGGCGACCGGCTTCATCAGCTTCGGCGTCTGGGCGCACCACATGTTCACCACGGGCATGCCGCAGATCTCGATCAACTATTTCAGCGCCGCCTCCATGGCCGTCAGCGTGCCGGCGGGGGTGCAGGTCTTCGCCTGGATCGCCACCCTGGCGGCGGGCAGGATGCGGTTCAACACGCCCGGCCTGTTCGCGGTCGGGGGGCTGGTGATCTTCGTCATGGGCGGGCTGACCGGGGTGATGGTCGCCATGGTGCCGTTCGACTGGCAGGCCCACGACAGCTATTTCATCGTCGCCCACCTGCATTACGTCCTGATCGGCGGCATGGTCTTCCCGCTATTCGCCGCCATCTACTACTGGACGCCGATGTCCAGCAGCCGGCCGCTCAGCGAGCGTTGGGGCAAGTGGATCTTCTGGCTGATGTTCGTCGGTCACAACGTCACCTTCATGCCCATGCACCTGACCGGACTGATGGGCATGCCGCGCCGGGTCTACACCTATCTCCCGGATCGGGGGTGGGATCTGCCGAATATGATCTCGACCGTCGGCTCCTTCATGTTCGGCCTGGCGGTGGTGCTGTGGATGATCGACATGATCCGCAACTTCCGGCCCTTCGGCGAGAAGGACGCGGGCAATGTCTTTGGCGGGCCGGGGCTGGAATGGTTGCCCGCCGGTCGATACTCGCTGCGGTCCGTCCCGGTGATCAAGAGCCTGTATCCGGTGTGGGACCAGCCGAACCTGGCCCGCGACGTGGAGGCCGGCCGCTACTTCCTGCCCGGCGCGCCGCGCGGCGAGCGCGAGACCATGATCACCAGTCCGATCAACGCCGAGCCTCAATATCTCCAGCGGATGCCCCGGCCCTCCAGCTGGTATGTCTGGGGCGCGATCTTCACCGCCGGCTTCTTCTTGATCCTGACGATCCAGGCCTATGTCGCCTCCTTGGTCAGCGGCGTTCTGGCTGTCTACTGCATCCTCAAGTGGTGCTGGGGACTGGATCGGCCCGGCGGTCCAGCGACGGTGGACGTCGGCGGCGGCGTGCGACTGCCGACCTATGTGTCCGGCCCCAGCAGTCACGGCTGGTGGGCGATGGTCATCACCCTGGTCGTGTCGGGCATGGTCGCGATCATGGCCTGCTTCTCCTACGTCTTCCTCTGGAGCCGGCGGCCGGACCTTTGGCAGGCGCCGCCCGAGATCGGCTCCCTGCCTCTGACGTTGGGCCTGCTGGCGGCTGCCGGAATCGGCGCCTGGGCGTCTCAAGGCGCGCTGAAGCTGGACCGGCCGCGCAGCGCCGGCATCGCCGCCGTCTTGATGCTGGCCGCCACTGCAGCGGCGGGCGGCGCCTTTGCGTCTGAGGCCTCGGCCTGGTGGAACTCGGGCCTTCGCCCCGACGCCTCCAGCCAGGGCGCGACCGTCTATGCGCTGTTGGCCTGGCATGGGACATTCGTCGGCATCTCGCTATTGATGGGCCCGTTCGTCTTGCTGCGTTGGCTTGGCGGCTTGGTGTCGCCGCGTTACCCGGCGACGTTCGAAGTGGTCGCCCTATTCGTGGCCTTCACGGCGGTTCAGGGCGCGGCGACGACCCTTCTGATCCGCCTGTTCCCGGGCGTCGGCGCATGAGGTTCTGGCTGCTGATGCTGGGCGGCCTCCTCGTATGGGCCGCGCATTTCTTGGGCCTGTATCTGCTGTCCAGCGCTGCGGACATGGCGCGTGGCGACGCCGGCGCCTGGAACGCCGGAGGCTATGTCTTCAGCCTGATTTGCCTGATGGCCATCTCAGCGCTGTGCTGGAAGTGCCTGATGGCTTTGCGCGCGAAGCCGAAGGCCACCCAGGCCTTCGGATTGCGGATCGCGATGTCTGCAGCCCTTCTGGGGGGGATCGGCGTGATTTTCCAAACGCTGGTTTTGCTGATCGGCGCCTAGAGTAGGCCGGTTCCTTCAGACAACAGCGTCACGGCTTCAATGCGAAGAGCGCAAGCCACCTTTCCATCCGTGCACGACGAGGGTCCGGCGCCAACTCTGACACCTCTTCATTCTCCGGGGAGCGGCTTGAAGACCTTGTCATAAACCGCTGGCTCAGCCGCCAGGACCATGCCGCTGCGCCATTGCAACGAGCCGTCCAACGTCTGTGCGAAGCCCAGCATGACATTCGGGCGTTCGAGACTGCGCGAGCCGCCCAGGTCGCGGATCAGCCGGTTCACCTCGCTCTGCGGCAGAAGCACCAGCTTGCTGGCGATCACGGTATTATAGGTCGCCGGGAGCGCCCTGTAGTCGAAGGCTTCGGTTGGGTTGGTGAAGCCGGGATCCGAAATCTGCAGATAGCGACGATTGAAATCCGCCAGGGTGACATGTTCGCCGTTGCCGGTGGTCATGACCTGATCGAAGTAGCGGTCGGGCGTGGTGAGATAGGATTTCAGCTCAGCCTTGGTCATCCCGGTCGCGCCCTTGAGCAGGGTGCCGAGCAGTGCAGCCTTCATCTCCCGGATCGGCTTGAGCAGGAAGTCCGGCGTTACGGCCTCGACGATATCGCCGGCCAGGGCGATGCCGCCGCCGACGACGTCAGGTGCGCCCGCCATCGAGAGAAGGTGTCGCGTCGCATAATCGGTAAGGATCGCGTCGGCCTTTTCGGTGTCGGCTGTTCGACCGGCATTGAAGAACAGCGCGACCGCCGCCTGGTGGCTCAGCGACGGCCAAAGGCGCAGGCCTTCGTCGATGTCGTCGCGCCAGTATTCCTTGTAGGTGATCGGCCCGGCGTTCGCGACCATGTAGGCGGCCAGCTCGGCGGTCAACGCGACCCTGGAGCAGCTCCAGTCAAAGGCGCCGCAGGCGTCGGCGCGGCGTTGAAGGTCGGCCTTGTGGGCGTAGTACTCCCGAATGTCGTCATCGAGTTCGGCCCTGAGGGTCGAAAAGATGCGCGGCACGGACATGTTCGAACTGGAGTTCGCTCGTGGCAGCAAGGAATCCAGCCGGGTTCCTGGGCGGGCGTCCACCATCGTCGTGTAGATGCGGCTATCGAGGCCATCGATAGAGGCGGTGAAGAAGTCTCCGGTCAGGGCGTCGGCAGGCAGGCGTTTGTCGACATAGCCTTCCAGTACGATGTGGCGGATCGCATTGTCAGGCGGCGTCAAGGTGAAGGGCGCGCCCGAAAAATGGTTGATGAAGGTATGGCCATAGGTGTCCCCTGCCGCGTGGGTGAGGAAGCCCAGTCTGAACGCGCGCTGCGTCGGCGTTTCATCGAAGCTGGACCACACATGCTCCAGCCAGGCGTTGGAGCCGCCGGAGACGCCGGTCTCGTCGCCATCCGGATGGATGACCTGCTGTCCGGTGAGGATGTCGGGATAGGCGTCGGGGCCGAGCACGCCGGCGCGATATTGCGCCCGGCCAAGCCGCAGCGCCTCGAGCGTTTGAGGATCGACCCTGTATCGACGCACCTCGCCGCCGCCCAGGATCGGGATTTCCACGAACCCGTCGTCGAGCGCGTCTCTGGCTGCGATTTCCGCGAAATAGACGTGAGAGGTGGGCTTCCAGGCTGAAGCGATGCCCGGGACCAGGGCGGCGATGAGGCCTGCCACGGCGGCAGAGAATTTGAGTACTGCTGATCGGCTTTTCACGCGTTGCTCTCCAGGTCGTTTGGCGCTGCTGAGAAGCGATCGAGAAGACGACGAACTCGATGGATCAGCCCGCCCAATGCCAGATACCATTGCTCGCCGAAGGGGTGTCGTCACTCGTCTGGCGCGATATTTCTGTTGATATGTGGGGGCAAGTGTCGATGCCCAGCCGCACCTGAAGTCGTGAAGATGCAATCTTAAGGAGATTTTTCTTGACGTTCGACCGAAGACGCGGCGCACTCGCCTGAGAGCTTGACCGAGGCCTGAACCCACCGTGATGAAACTGCTCGCGATCCAGGATTTCGCCGCCGCGCGAAATCAGACGTTTGACCTGACGATGGGGGCGGACACGTCGATGCCGCTGACCTTGGTGGAGGTGAAATCTTTGTCGCCGACGCTGGCGCCGGGGACGATGCGGGCGCCTTTTTCGCTGATGTTCCGCAGCCAGAGCGCCGTGGTGCTGCCGCAGAAGATCTATGGCTTGCGCAACGCCGTGATGGGGGCACTTCAAGTCTTTCTGGTGCCCGTCGCGCGGGATCGCGAAGGCATCGTCTATCAGGCGGTGTTCAACTGAGCGACAGGCTCATTGACCGGTGCGTCTCGGTTGTTGCGCTCTCGATCCGGTAGCCGTGCCGCCCATACAGAGCCTCGGCCCTCGGATTGTCGACGGCGACGCTGAGGTCGATCGTCGAGGCGTGGTGGGTCGCTGCTGTCCGCGCCAGCCAGCCAAGGATCAGGCCGCCGAATCCGCGTGAACGCCAGGCCGTCAGCAGCGCCAGCTCGATCAAACGCCACCGCTTGGTCGTCCGATCCAGATACAGCCGGCCGATGTCCCGCGGCGCGCCGTCCGGACCGCGGCCTGTGAGGATCAGCAGATCGGCGTCGGGATGGCGCGTGGTGAAACGTCGGCTTTGCAAGTTGAACTGCTGATCAAGAAAGGCCTGCGTCATCGACGCAGGCCATCCCGTCAGAGACATCTCCGGGGCGCGAATATCGGCATAGAGCGCGCGCAGAAACGGTTGATCGGTCGGCCGCATGGGCCGAACGCCAAGCCCGACTTGGGCCATCGCTGCGGAGACGACAAGCGGTGAGCGGACGCTGGGCGCAGGCCCTCGGTCCAGGCCGCTGGTCACGGGAAGTCGGGGAAGACGCCGGTGGTCGCGATGCAGAAGTTCAACGGCAGACCCGGCTGACGGTTCTCGTGCGGCTGGCCACCCCCGGCTGGACTGATCGCAGAGGGCGAAAACGCCTGATCGACCGGCGCCGCCGCGAAGATGGACGTCAGGTCTGACGTGCCCAGAGCGCTGGTCGAGGTCGGGCCTGGCGTACGCGCCCCCGTACCGCCCTCGTAAGCATACAACTGATGGCTATGGGCGGCGATCTCGGCGACGCTGAGGGTCACGGAGCTTTGGCCGAACTCGTCGCCCAATTGATACGACTGCAGCCCTACGCCCTGGCCCGCACCGCAGAAGCCGCGTGCTGAAAGGTTCGGCAGTTGGAACGTCGATGATCCGTTGCCGCCAAAGGTCGTTCCGATCAGCGCGAACAAGGCCGTCTGCTGTACAAGGGGAATGGTCGCGCCATTACAGAAGGCCCAGTCCACCGGCGCGAAGGGGAAACCGAAGATGCGGATTTCGCCTGTATAGGGATCTGCCATGATCCTGTCCTTTCGTCTTGTCGCCGCGCACGGCGAGGAAATGGAGGTGGGGTGGCCGGGATCAGCTTTGGGTTGGATAGATGCCCAACCAGGCGATCGCTGCGCGCAGGGGCAGGGTCGGAGCCCGGTTCTCGTGAGGCTGGCTGCCGCCGGCAGGCTGGACGGCGGTGCCGGTGATCGGAGCAGGGGTCGCGCCTGAGATGCTCGAGACGTAGAGGGTGTCGTCCGAGCCGAGGGCCGCCGGCAGGGCGCCGTTCGGGCTGGCCGTCGCGGCGGGCGATGATGATGCGACCAGCAGGTGACTGTGTCCCCCCAACTGGTTCGACTGAAGCGTAACGGCCTCGCTTCCAAACGTCTGGCCCAGCACACGCGGCGTCAATCCAGGGCCGGGGCCTTGGTGGATCGGCAGTCGTCCGCGAAGGTCGGGAACACCGAAGGTGGTCCTTCCGTCGCCGCCGTATTGTGTGCCGATCAGCGCGTAGAGTATCTCGTACTGAGCGATCGACAGCAGTGAGCCGTCACACGTCTGCCAGCCGTTCGGAACACCCCGTGTATAGGGAAACCAGCGAATCTCGCCGACGTATTGGTCACTCATGGATGATCTCCTTGATTGCGCCAAACAGCCCTATTGGCGAGACGGAAAGATGCCGGAAAGCGCGATGCTGAAGCTGAGCACCAGAGACGGCTGGCTGTTGTCGTGGGGCAGGGCGCCCGCCGACGTCATCGGTCCGCCGGCAAGAGGGGTCGGAGTTCCGCCGGCGGCATAGGCGTTGGTCGACGCTGTGGCGAAGACTTCGTTCGAAGGCGCGCCATTGGCCGCCGCCGCGCTGGTGACGCCCATCATGTGCGTGTGCGGCGGGATTTGCGACTCCATCAGGGTCACGCTCTCGACCCCTTGGGGGACGCCCTGAACCAGGGCCGGGGGCTGCCAGGCCGGATCCGTCGATGGTCCGGCGCCCAGGGGATAGCGACCGCGCAGGTCCGGCAAGCCGAAGGTCTGTGATCCATTCCCGCCATACTGCAAGCCGAGCAGGGCGTAGAGCGCCGTATTCTGCGTGATCGGGAGAAGCTGGCCATTGCACAGGGCATAGCCTCTGGGCGCAAAGCCAAACCCGGTAGTGATGATCTGACCGAGGAAGGGTTCCGACATGGGCAGGCTCCTGTGCGATCCGAGGATCAGGCGAAATCGGCGATATGACCGGGGCCGTACAACCCTAGAGGGCCAATACATCACGACGTGGATTGCGTGTTCATCCGACGGCATGTTAGGAATACCATCGTCATGGGAGGACGCTACAAGCTTGGCGGGGGATGTCAAGCTAGCGTCAGGGTTGTGGGGTCGAATTTCGGCGTGTCCTGACACGGGGCGGCGTGGTTCGAAATTTTGGGCGAATAACAGATGGTTGGCGAGACCTTAGGCCGTAGGGCGAGTGTGCTTCTGTGCGCGCTGGTCGCATTCGTGACGCTTTTTGCGAGCGGATGGGCGGCGCCGGCTCAAGCCGCGACCTTCCCCTGCTCTATCGGGCCTTCCGACATCTCCGGGTTGTCTTTCACCAATGCGGGAGACGGGTCTTTCCAGTTGGGCGGTGTTCTGACGGCCAGCAACATCACGGCGACATCGGGCGGCTGTAACAACCTGCCCAGCGCGACCGCCATCCGGCCTCTGGTGGGTGGAACGGCCACCCCCACGCTGAACCAACCCGTGACCAATGCGACGTCCCAGGGCGGGTCCCTGATCCGGACGGCGGCGGGCGAGGTTCAGTATCGGCCGCCGTCGCCCAGTTTTTCGGGCACGGACACGTTCACGATCGACAACAACAACACCTCGCGCGTCATCAACGTCACTGTCGTGGTGGCCGCCGCAGCTCTGCCGCCTGCTGTAAGCAGCCTCAGTCCGTCTCAGGGACCTACCGCAGGCGGCACTTCGATAGTGATCACGGGATCGAACTTCAGCGGATCGACGGCCGTGGCGTTCGGCGCCACAGCGGCGACCAGCTTCACCGTCAACAGCGCCACCCAGATCACCGCCACATCGCCCGCCCAGGCGGCGGGCGTCGTCGATGTCGTCGTCACAAGCCCGGACGGGTCCAGCAGCACGTCGGCCGCTTCGCAATACACCTATGTCGCCCCACCGGCGGTGACGGCGATTGCACCGACATCCGGCCCCGCCTCCGGGGGGACGACCGTCGTCTTGACCGGCGTGAACTTCGCAAATGCCACCGCCGTGACCTTCGGAGGTGCGGCGGCGACCAGCTTCACGGTCAACAGCGCGACCCAGGTCACGGCGACGGCGCCGGCGGGCACGGGCACGGTTGACATACGCATCACGACGGCAGGGGGAACCAGCGCGACTTCGGCGGCGGATCAGTACACCTATGTCGCAGCGCCGACCGTGACGGGCGTCGCCCCGAACTCGGGGAGCACCGCTGGCGGAACGGCCGTCACGATCACCGGTTCAGGTCTGTCGGGCGCCACCTCGGTGACGTTCGGCGGTAATGCCGCGAGCAATGTCGTGATCGCCGGCGACGGACAGTCGCTGACCGCGACCACGCCGGCGGGCGGCGCCGGTGCGACGACGGTGTCGGTGACGACGCCGGGCGGCACGGGGCAGTTGGCGGGCGGCTATAGCTATGTGGTGCTGACCGCTCCGTCCGTGACGACCCAGCCTCAAAACCAGACGGCGGCGGCGGGCGCGACGGCGACCTTCTCCATCGCCGGTTCGGGCAGTCCATCCCCGACGGTGCAGTGGCAGGTCTCCACGAACGGCGGCGCGAGCTACAGCAACATCTCCGGCGCAAGCGGGACCAGCTATACGACGCCGGCGACGACGCCGTCGGATAACGGCACGGTCTATCGCGCAATACTGTCCAACAGCCAAGGCACGGCGACCAGTTCAGCCGCCACGCTGACGGTCGTTTCGCAGCCGACGGCGGACAGTCAGAGCCTGACGGTTTCCTATCAGACCGCGACTGCGCTCACCCTGACCGGCAGCGATCCGAATACGCCGGCGCGGACGCTGAGCTACACGATCGAGACGGCGCCGGCGCATGGGACATTGAGTGGGACGGCGCCGAACCTGACCTATACGCCCGCCGCCGGCTACAGCGGATCCGACAACTTCACCTTTACAGTGAACAACGGCGTTTCGACTTCGGCGCCGGCGACAGTCGCCATTACCGTGACGCCAGCCGCGCCCACCGTCGTGACCCAGCCCTCCAGCCAGAGCGTGACGGCCGGAGCCACGGCGACCTTTACGGCGTCCGCTTCCGGCAGCCCGACCGTAAAATGGCAGGACTCGTCCGACGGTGGCGGCAGCTGGGCCGACATCGCCGGCGCGACCTCCACCACCTATACGACGCCCGCGACGACCACGGCCGACAGCGGCAAGCGGTTCCGCGCCGTGTTCACGAACGTCGGGGGAACGGCGACCAGCAATGCGGCGACCCTGACCGTCGTCGCGCCGACCATCACCGTTGCGCCGACGACCTTGCCCAATGCGACGGTCGGAGCGGCCTATAGCCAGACCGTGACCGCCGGAGGCGGCGTCGCTCCCTACAGCTACGCCGTCACAGCCGGCGCCCTGCCGTCCGGTATGACCTTCAGCAGCGCCGGCGTGCTTTCGGGAACGCCGACGGCGGGGGGAAGCTTCGCCTTCACCGTGAGCGCGACCGACAGCTCGACGGGCGGCAGCGCGCCCTTTTCGGGCAGCCGCAGCTATGTGCTGACGGTCGCGGCCGCAACCGTAAGCGTCACGCCCGCCACGCTACCAAACGGCGTCGCCGGCAGGGCCTACACCCAGACCGTGACGGCTTCCGGCGGTACGGGCCCTTACAGCTTTGCGGTCACGGCCGGAGTCTTGCCGCCCGGCTGGACGCTGTCGTCCGCCGGCGTCTTGTCCGGGACGGCGACATCGTCGGACGTGTTCAACTTCACAATCACGGCGACCGACAGTTCCACCGGCGCAGGCGCGCCCTACAGCGGCAGCCGAGCCTATTCGGTCACGGTCACCTCACCCTACTTCACGCTCACGGCGCCGACGCTTTCGGCCGTGGTCGGCCAGAGCTACTCCGGCGCCTTCGTCGCCGGCGGCGGCACGGCGCCCTACACCTACTTCCGCGCCGCCGGGACACTGCCAGCCGGGCTTACGCTCGCGTCCGATGGAACCCTGTCGGGCACGCCGACCAGCGCGGGCACGTTCAACTTCACCGTGATTGCGCGCGACAGCACCGGCGGTCCGGCCGCGCCCTACCAGGTGGGCAGCGGCTACAGCTTCACGGTCAGCGCGCCGACGATGGTCTTGTCGCCTTCCAGCCTGCCCGGCGGACAGGCCGGCGCGACCTACAGCCAGACGCTCAACGCCTCGGGCGGCGTGGCGCCCTATAGCTACGGCATCACGGCCGGTGCGTTGCCGACCGGTCTGGTTCTCGATTCCTCCACGGGCGCG
This sequence comes from Brevundimonas vesicularis, assembly GCF_044807075.1. Lineage (GTDB taxonomy): Bacteria > Pseudomonadota > Alphaproteobacteria > Caulobacterales > Caulobacteraceae > Brevundimonas > Brevundimonas vesicularis_G. Next base: position 2,878,233 of record NZ_CP085234.1, on the reverse strand, counting down.
ATCAGCGGCACGCCGACGGCGCAAGGAACCTTCAACTTCACGGCGACGGCGACGGACAGTTCGACTGGGGCAGGGCCGACGTCGGCCAGCCGAGCCTATTCCATCGTCATCGCGGCGCCGACGATCATCATCGCGCCGACCAGCCTGCCGGCCGGCGCGACGGGGGCAGCTTACAGCCAGACGGTGACGGCCAGCGGAGGGACTGCGCCCTACAGCTACGCGGTCACGGCGGGCGCTCTTCCCGCAGGGCTGTCCCTGTCGTCGTCCGGCGCGCTTGCCGGGACGCCGACGACGTCGGGCAGCTTCAACTTCACCGTGACGGCGACAGACGCGACGACCGGATCGTCGGCGCCCTATACCGGCGTCCAGGCCTATACGCTGGTCATCGCGGCGCCGACCGTCACGGTCGACACCGCCACCCTGCCTGCGGCGACGGTGGCGAGCGCCTACAGTCAGACCCTGACCGCCAGCGGCGGCGTGGGCCCCTACAGCTATGCAGTTACGTCCGGCGCCCTGCCTGCCGGCGTCAGCCTGTCTTCGGCCGGGGTGCTCAGCGGTTCGCCGACGCAAGGGGGTGGATTCACCTTCACCGTCACGGCCACCGACTCGTCGGGCGGCGCCGGGCCGTTCAGCGGCAGCCGTGCCCTGACCCTGACGGTCAATGGACCCAGCATCGCGATCACGCCGACGAGCCTGCCCAACGCCAATGTCGGGACGGCCTACAGTCAGGTCGTCACGGCGTCCGGCGGCGTCGGCCCCTATAGCTATGCAGTCACCGCAGGCGCCCTGCCTGCCGGCCTGACGCTCGCGTCGAACGGCGCCCTGTCCGGCGCACCGAGCGCCGGCGGTGTGTTCAACTTCACGATCAGCGCGACCGACAGCAGCGGCGGCTCCGGTCCCTATTCCGGCGCGCAGACCTATAGCCTGACGGTCAGTGCGCCGACGATGACCTTGTCGCCGACGAACCTGCCGAACGCGACCGCTGGCGCAGCCTACAGCGCGACGGTCTCTGCGAGCGGGGGCGTGTCGCCCTACAGCTACGCGGTTACGTCCGGCGCCCTGCCGGCCGGAATCAGCCTCGCGTCCAACGGCGCGCTGTCCGGCACGCCGACGGCGGGAGGAAGCTTCAACTTCACCATCACGGCGACCGACAGTTCGACCGGAACCGGCGCTCCGTTCACGGCCAGCCGCGGCTACGCCTTGACGGTCGCCGCCGCGACGATCGTGGTGACGCCCACGACCCTACCTGGAGGACAGGTCGAGGCGGCCTATAGCCAGAGTCTGTCCGCCTCGGGCGGCACGGCGCCCTACGCCTACGCCGTTACGGCGGGCGCTGTGCCGGCAGGGTTGAACCTGTCGTCTGCTGGCGTCCTGTCGGGTGCGCCGACTACGAGCGGAACCTTCAACTTCACCGTCACGGCGACGGACGCTTCCGCAGGTTCGGGCCCATTCTCGGGAAGTCAGGCCTATGCGCTCGTCATCGCCGCGCCCAATCCACCCGTTGCGGGCGATCTCGCCGCGACGGTCGCCTATGGCTCGACGAACAACGCCATCTCGCCGGTCTTGTCGGGCGGAACGGCTGACAGTGTCGCGGTGTCGACCGGGCCTGCGCACGGCGCGGTGGCCGTAAGCGGACGCAGCTTCCTGTACACGCCGGCCGCCGGCTATTTCGGCACCGACAGCTTCACCTATACGGCGACCAATGGGGGCGGCGTTTCGGCGCCGGCCACTGTCAGCATCACCGTGGGCGCGCCGCCCGCGCCGGTCACGACGAGTGTGTCCGGCGTCGCGGTCCCCTACGCCAGCCCTGGTTTCGCGATCGACCTGTCAGCCTCCATCAGTGGCGTCTATGACCGTATCGACGTGGCGACCGCGCCTGCGCACGGGACGGTCAGCGTCTCCGGCGCGGTGGCGACCTATCGGCCCGCCTCGAACTATTTCGGCGACGACACCTTCAGCTTCACGGCCAGCGGTCCCGGTGGAACCTCTTCGGCATCGACCGTTTCGTTGACCGTCGCCACGCCGCCGCCGCCCGACGTCACGCCGCCAGCGCCGGTCGTGGTTCCGCCTGCAAGCGGCGGCGGTGCGGCGCCGACTTCGGTCGACTTGGGCGCCCGTACACGAGGGGTGACGGACGGCTATCGCGTGACGACCAGCGCGCGCTTCGGCGCTTCGGTCATCTCGACCACCCCGGCGACGACACCCCAGGGCAGCGATACCTTCGCCCTGGTTTATACGCCCGCCGACAACTTCATCGGGACAGACACGGTCAATGTTGTGGCCTTCGGTCCCGGCGGGGACTCCGCGCCGGCGACCTTCACCTTCCAGGTCGCGGGCAAGGCGCCGGATCTGTCAGGCAGCGTCGTTTCCAGCGAAACTCTGACGGTATCGCCGACCGCAACCTTGGTCGGCGGCCCGTTCCAGGCGTTGCGCATCACCCGCCAGCCGGCGTTCGGCACGGCCACGGTCCAAGGGTTGAACATCGTCTTCACGCCCGGTCTGGCCAACGGCGGATCGACCTCGCTGGACTATGTCATCGATCTGCCGTTCGGTTCGTCGGCGGCAGGTCGGCTGGATCTGACGGTTGGCCAGGTTCCGGCCTCGCAGACGCTGACCGCCGATACGATCCAGGGCCGTCCGGTCACGGTTCGCATCAGCGATACGGCAGGCGGTCCCTTCACAGGCGCCGCAGTCACCTCGATCTCGCCCACGACGGCGGGCTCTGCGGCGATCGCCGGAACGACCGGAACCTACGACCTGACCTTTACGCCTCAGGACGCGTTCTCGGGACAGGCTGTGATCCGCTTCACCCTGACCAACGCCAGCGGAACCTCGACCGGAACCCTGACCGTCACGGTCGCGGCGCGGCCGGACCCGTCGCTGGATCCGGATGTGCGGGGCGTCGCCTCCGGCCAGATCACGGCCGCGCGCCGCTTCTCCGACACCCAGGTCGACAACTTCCAGCGGCGTCTGGAAGGGTTGCGAGATGGATCGAACGAATCTCGCAACGGTCTGAGCCTGAACTTCGGCAGCGCCGCCAATCAGGATGATCGTGATCCGCGCGTCGCCTTCAGGCGTCAGCTGGGTCAGGATCAGCGGCTGGATCCGGGCGCTCTGGGCGACGATCGCGACCGCGACATGCTGGGTCTGGAGTTCGCATCTGACCGCACGGTTACGGTCGATCCGACGAAGAGCCAGGCCAACCGTCTGAACGCGGCGCCGGCCGGGCAGGGGGCGGCCGAAGGCGGCGGATCGGTCGGGGTCTGGACCTCGGGCTCGGTCGACTGGGGCCGTCAGGACGCGCAAGGCCTGCGCGACAGCCGCTTCACCACCCAAGGCGTGACGGCTGGCCTCGACGTCCGCGTGAACGATCAACTGATCGTCGGCGGGGGCCTCGGATATGGCGAGGACAAGACCCGGATTGGCGATAATGGTTCGATGTCCAGAGGCAAGGCGACGACCGGCGCCCTGTACGCCAGCTGGCGCCCGGCCGACGGCTGGTTTGTCGATGGGGTGATCGGTCTGACCGATCTCGATTTCGACAGCCGTCGCTGGGTCGTCGGTCTGCTGGGGCAGGCGGGTGGCTATGCCGACGGAGAGCGTTCGGGCGACGTGCGCTTCGCCTCGGCCGCGTTCGGACGGACCTTGCGCCGCCAGGGCCTGGCCGCCGACCTCTACGTGCTCATGGAGGGCCGCGACATCGCGCTGGACGGCTTTACGGAAACCAGCGGCGGCCTTTCGGCCCTGGCCTGGGACGCGATTGATCAGAGCGGCATCTCGGTCAATCTGGGCGCGTCCTGGCGCTGGGTCATCGAAAGCCGTCGCTTCGGCGTCCTGCGGCCTACGGTGCGTCTGGAGTGGTCGCACGAGCTGGAGGATATCGAGACCCAAGGCGTCCGCTACGCCGACTGGGCCGCCAGTCCGACCTACCTGATCCCGCTCGATGGCTGGTCGCGCGACGCTCTGAACCTCGACCTGGGCGCGGAATGGTCGCTGAGCGACCGTCTGATGCTGAGCCTCGGCTATCGTGGGATGCTGGGCGACGCCAGCTCCAGTCACGGCGGCCAGATCGGGCTCAAATACGGTTGGTGAGGCAGAGCGGGCCGTCTCAACGCGTCGGCCCGACGTCTTCGGCCAGCCCAGACGAGAAACTCGGCGTCCTCCGGGTTCGCCGGGATTTCGCCAGCGCCTTGGTGCAGGTGAGAAGAAGTTCGGTCACGCACACGTTGCTTCGGTTCATTCGGAAGACCGTTTGGCGGGTCATCCGGAAAAACAGACTGCCCGAGAGGTTCACGGCAATGGTAGAGAGGCGGAATGCTGAAGGTCCGCGCCCTGCCTGCCGATTGCGCCGAAAGACGCCATAGCTGCGTCTGCTCAAGCTGCAGCGCGCGCGCCTTCAGCGTCTGCGCCAGCCTTCCCGGCGATGACCTCGTGCGACTGGACTCTATCGCCGAGCGGATCGTCTTGGCGGCGGGCGATGTCATGGCGCGCGAAGATGAACCCGCCGCCAGTGTCCTCAACATCACCTCGGGCGCTGTGCGGATCTACAAGCTTCTGCCCGACGGTCGCCGCCAGATCACCGGCTTCCTGTTCGCAGGCGATTTCGTAGGACTGACGGCCGGTGAGACCTATGCCTTCTCTGCGGAGGCGATCGAGGAAACGACCGTATGTCGGTTTCGCGCTTCTGAATATCGCGCCTTGGCGCGAGAGCGGCCTAGTCTCGAAGCGGCCTTGCTGAGCCGGGCGATGCATGAGCTGACGGCGGCGCAGGATCAGATGCTTCTGCTCGGCCGCAAGACCGCACGCGAACGCCTGGCCAGCTTCCTGGTGACGATGCTTTCGCGCGATCCCTTGCGTCCCTCCGGCGACAACGCCGTGCGACTGCCGATGACCCGATCCGAGATCGCGGACTATCTCGGCCTCACGATCGAGACGGTCAGTCGCGAGCTGACCAAGTTGAAGACCAGCGGCGTCATCCATGCCGTTTCTCTGCACGACCTGCGGATCGAGCGCCCTGACCGCCTGAAAGACATGGCGAACGGCGCATCCTAGGCGGCCAAGTCGGCTGGCGAGCAGGTCAGACGAAGATGTCCGTCGCTGCCCAGCCCTTCGACCCGAATGGAGCGGTCGCAGAGCGCCATCGGCGGCGCCCGGTGGCTGACCAGGATCAGGCCTTGTCCATGCTTGGCCAGGCGGTTCTGAAGGCGGTCCAGGACCTGGGCCTCCGTCGCGGCGTCCAAACCTTCCGTCGGTTCGTCCAGCACCAGCCAGGGCGCATCGCGCAGATAGGCGCGCGCCAAGCCAAGACGCCGTCGCTCCCCGCCTGATAGTCGCTCGCCGTTGGGGCCGACCGGGGTGTCCAGGCCCAACGGTTCGGCGCGGAGCCGGTCGCCCAGCGCGGCGTCGTCCAACGCCGCCCACAGGGCCGCCTCGTCGGCGGGCCCTGCAAGCAACAGATTCTCACGCACCGATCCGTTCAGCAGACGGACGTCCTGCGCCGCGTAGGCGAACAGCCGGCGCCGATCCTCCGGCGCGATGTCGACGGCGTCCATTCCACCCAGCCGCATCTCGCCGGCCTGGGGCGTCCGCAGCCCGATCAGGCGTTCGATCAGCGTCGTCTTGCCTGCGCCGGAGGGACCGAAGACGCCGAGGCGGTAGGGCGGCGCCAGCTCGGGCCCAAGGTTTGCGAGACCGAGCGTCGCAGTGCTGAGCGGTCGGCCGTGACGGGATGACGCCGTGGGCATGGCGGCGTCGAGGCGAGACAGGGCCTGGGCGGCAGACCCGTTCTGGTGCAGGGCGACAACCAGCCCCGCAGCGGATTCGACGCCCATGACCGCCGCCAAGGCCGCGAGCGCGATCAGCGGCAGGTCGGCGGAGGACGCGGCGGGGATGACGACGCCGACCGCGAGGGCGCTGGCCGCCGCCTGCCACACGGCCATCCAGCCGCCCGATCGGGTCAGGGCGATCTGCGCCGCGTCGTGATCGGCGGCGACCCGCGCGACCTGCGCGCACGCCCAGTCGTCAAGACCGTAGGCCTTCAGCTCGGGCGCGGCGGCCTCCAGGGCGGCGAGGCGATCCTTCAGCGCGCCGGCGCCGGTCTGCACCGCTCGGCCGGCCGGATCGGCGAGGCGGCGAGCGATCAGAACGCCGCCCAAGACTGCTGCGATCATCACGCCGAGCAGGGCCGCGCCAGCCAAGGGGGAGGAGAGGCCGGCCAGCAGCACGGCGGAAACGGCGCCGGCGCCCAGGCTCCAAGGCGCCGAGCGTCGCACGAAGAGGGTCTGAACCGCGTCCACGTCCTGAACCAGCCGGGCCGAGACCTCGCCGGACGATAGGTTCAGAGCGCGCTCGGCCGGGCCTGTGGCGATGGCGTCGAACAACTGCGGGCGCAGGCGGGCGAGCGCCTTTAGAGCCGCCTCATGGCCCGCGACGCGCTCGACATAGCGGCCGCCGGTGCGGACGATGGCCAGCAGGCGGATGATGGCGCTGGGCATCATATAGTTGAAGCTCTGGGCGGCCGCCGCGCCCGCCAGGCCCGCAAACGCCGCGCCCGTGATAAACCAGCCCGACAGCCCCAACAGACAGACGGCCGCTACCGAGACGACGGCGCCGCCGGCCGCTGCGACCCTAAGCCGGGCGCGCTGGGCCTGAGTCTGGGCGCCGATCAGGCCGGCGATGCGTGACGGGACTCTCACAGCGTCACCACGCGGTCGGCCAAGGCGGCGACGGCTGGGGAATGGGTGGCGATCAGGGTGGTGCGGCCGCGCGCGGCCTGACGGATGACGTCGAGCATGGCGCGTTCCGAGGCCGGATCCAGATTGGCGGTCGGCTCGTCCAGCACCAGTAGCGGCGCCCGCTTCAGGATAGCGCGGGCCAAGCCCAGGCGACGGCGTTCGCCGCCCGACAGACCGCCGCCACGCTCGTCGATCGGGCGATCCAGATCGCCGGACAGGCCCGCCGTGCGCGCGGCCAGGCCGATGCGGCCGGGGCAGGCGGTGCGATCCGCCAGGGCGATGTTCTCGGCCAGGGTCCCAGGCGTGACGATCGGGTGCTGGCTGGCCCAGGCGACCCGCCCGGCGATGTCGCCGCACTGGCTGAGCCGCGCGCCGCCCACCTCGACCTCGCCGCGCGTCAAGGGTGCGAGGCCGAGCAGCAGATGCAGAAGACTGGACTTGCCCGCGCCGCTGGCGCCCACCAGCGCCACGATCTGGCCCGGCGCGATGTCGAGATCAAACCCGTCGATGACCGGCGCTGAGCCTTCATAAGCGATCGCGACATCGCGGAAATGGATGGCGGGCGCCAGGTCGCCGATGGGCGTGCGCTGGGCCGGGCGCGGGTCTGGCGTGATCAGGGATGGGGCCGCGGCCTCGGCGGCCTGGCGATCATGATAGGCGGCCGCAAGGCGGCGCAGCGGCGCATAGACTTCGGGCGCCAGGGCCAGCACGAAGAAGGCGCGCGACAGGTCCAGCGTCTCGGGAACGGGGAAGGGCAGCAGCCGCAACAGGTTGAAGCCGCAATAGACGGCGATCAGCGCGACCGACAAGGCCGAGAAGAACTCCAGCACGCCCGACGACAGGAAGGCGATGCGCATGACGCGGGCGGTGCGGCGCTCCAGCTCGTCCGAGGCCTGGGCGATCTGCACCGTCGTGCGACCCACGGCGTCGAAGGCGAGAATGGCGGGCAGGGTGCGGATACGGTCGATGAACAGGCCGGACAGCCGCTCAAGCGCCTGAAACTGACGACGGCTTTCGCCTGCCGCGGCCGTGCCCGCCAGGGCCATGCCGACGATGAAGGGAAACAGGGTGAACAGCAGGATGCCCGCCGACACCGGGCTGGCGATCGCGGCGGCGGCAATGATCAGCAGCGGCGAAACCCCGGCAGCGAGGCGCAGAGGAGCAAACCGCGAATAGTAGCCGTCCAGCGCGCCGACCCCCTCGACCAGGGCCGTCATCTGCGCGCTGGATCGTCGTCCTCGCCCGAACAGGTCCGACAGCAGGCGGCTTCGGACGTCGGTCTTTATCGCCCGACCCAGCTTCGCGCCGACGATCACGGCGGCCTGGCCGATCAGGCCCCGCGCGATCAGGCTAAATACGGCTAAAGCCAGCCACGGCGCGGCGGCGGCCGGCGATAAGGCCAGGCTGGAAATGGTCAAAGCCAGCCCAGCCGCGAAGCCGATCGCAGGTGCGACGTCCGCAATGGTCAGCACGCCCGTCAGCAGGGTCAGCCGCCTCCACGGACGACCGATCTGCTTCAACCAGGCGGCCGCAGAGGCAGGGGCGATTGGCACGGCGCTCATCAACGGACTCCAGCGCTCGGCGCAGGCCGCGCGCCATTGGGCAAAACGTCGTTGGACGAAATGTCCAAGGACCAAGCGTCCAATAGGGCCGGGCGTTTGTCGGCGCTTTGATCGAGATCAAGGCGGGCGCCCCGCCCACCTTCTACGGCCATCGAAACGTCGGTCGAGCAGACCGATTCCTCGGAGCAACGCCATGATCGACCTCGCGGTCGTCGACCTGTCCCGGCTGCAGTTCGCGCTGACGGCCCTTTACCACTTCCTGTTCGTGCCCCTGACGCTGGGGCTGTCGTTCATGCTGGTCATCATGGAGTCGATCTATGTGATGACCCGCCGGCCCATCTGGCGGACGATCACCCGCTTCTGGGGCGTGCTGTTCGGCATCAACTTCGTGCTGGGCGTCGCGACCGGCATCACCATGGAGTTCCAGTTCGGCATGAACTGGAGCTACTACAGCCACTATGTCGGCGACATCTTCGGTGCGCCGCTGGCCATCGAAGGGCTGATGGCCTTCTTCCTGGAGGCGACCTTCGTCGGATTGATGTTCTTCGGCTGGGACAAGCTGAAGCCGCACGCCCACCTGTTCGTCACCTTCATGGTCGCGCTGGGCACCAATCTGTCGGCCCTGTGGATCCTGATCGCCAACGGCTGGATGCAGAACCCGGTCGGCGCCGCCTTCAATCCCGACACGATGCGGATGGAGGTGACGGACTTCATGGCCGTGCTGTTCAACCCGGTTGCACAGGCCAAGTTCGTTCACACCGTCTCGGCCGGCTATGTCTGCGCCTCGGTCTTCGTGCTGGGCGTGTCGGCCTTCTATCTGCTGCGCGGCAAGCACGTCGGCTTCGCCAAGCGGTCGATGACGGTGGCCTCGGCCTTCGGTCTGGCGGCGTCGCTGTCGGCCGTCGTGCTGGGCGACCAGTCCGGCTACAATCTGACCGATAACCAGAAGATGAAACTCGCCGCTCTGGAGGCCATGTGGCACACCGAGCCTGCGCCCGCTGGCCTGACGCTGATCGGCGTTCCCTCGATGAAGGATCGCGAGACCCATTTCGGCGTCCATGTGCCGTGGGTCATGGGGCTGATCGCCACCCGCACCATCGACAAGCCCGTCGAAGGCATCTTCGAACTGGTCGCCACGGCTGAGGACCGCATAGAATCCGGCGTCATCGCCTATGATGCGCTGGAGAAGGTCAAGGCTGACCCGGCCGATCCCGTCGCGCGCGGCGTGTTCGAGACCCACCGCCGCGACTTGGGCTATGGCCTGCTGCTGAAGCGCCACGTCGCCGATCCCCGCCAGGCCACGCCTGCGCTGATCCAGCAGACCGCGTGGGAGACCGTGCCCAACGTCCCGGCCCTGTTCTGGAGCTTCCGCATCATGGCGGGCATCGGCATGTTCATGATCGCCCTGTTCGGTACGGCCTTCGTGCTCTGCACCCTGCGCAAGCATCATACGAAGTGGTTCCTGCGCCTGGCCGTCCTGGCCATCCCGCTGCCATGGATCGCCATCGAGTTCGGTTGGATCTTGGCCGAGTTCGGCCGCCAGCCGTGGGCCGTGGAGGGCGTGCTGCCGACCTTCCTGGGCGCCTCGTCCCTGACCGTGCCGCAGCTTTGGGCCACCATCGTCGGCTTCACCCTGCTGTATGGCGCACTGGCGGTGGTCGAGGTGCGGCTGATGCTATTCGCCATCAAGAAGGGGCCGTTCCACGAACAGGAGACGTTCGGCGAACCCAGCCCCGAAGCGCCGGCCGAGCGCGTTCCCGCGCCCGCCGTGGCCTGACCCAAGACCTTAGGACATCCGACAATGGATCTTCCCCTCGACTTCGCCACGCTTCGCCTGATCTGGTGGGGGCTGCTGGGCGTGCTTCTGATCGCCTTCGCCCTGACCGACGGTTTCGACCTGGGCGTCGGCGCCCTTCTGCCCTTCGTCGCCAAGACGGATGAGGAGCGCCGCATGGTGATCAACACCGTCGGCGCCACCTGGGAAGGCAACCAGGTGTGGTTCATCCTGGGCGGCGGCGCGATCTTCGCCGCCTGGCCTTTCGTCTATGCGGTCAGCTTCTCGGGCTTCTACCTGGCCATGTTCCTGGTGCTGTCCGCGCTGATCCTGCGGCCGGTGTCGTTCAAATATCGCTCCAAGCGGGCGTCGCCGAAGTGGCGGTCGTTTTGGGACTGGTGCCTGTTCATCGGCGGCTTCGTTCCGGCCCTGGTGTTCGGCGTCGCGGTGGGCAACGTTTTGTTGGGCGCGCCCTTCCATCTGGATGGCGACCTGCGGTCCTTCTACGACGGCACGCTGCTCGGCCTGTTCACCCCCTTCAGCCTGATCGCCGGCCTGTTGTCGGTGGCCATGCTGGTCCTGCACGGCGCGGCCTGGTTGTCGGTCAAGGCCGAGGCCGGCCCGGTGATGGAGCGGGCGCGTCTGTTCGGCACGGTCGCCGCTGTTCTGGCCCTGATCCTGTTCGCGGTCGGCGGACTGTATGTCGCTTACGGCGGCCTGGGCTACCGGATCACCGGCGCGCTAGACGTCAACGGCTTCTCCAATCCGCTTCGCACGACGGTTCAGGCTGCGCCCGGCGCCTGGCTGGACAACTACGGCCGCTATCCGTGGATGCTGATCGCGCCGGCCTTGGGCTTCCTGGGCGCGCTGGTGGGCCTGGTCGGCATGTGGCGGCGGTCCGCGCCGCTGGCTTTCGGCGGATCGTCACTGTCGGCCGTCGGCATCATCTCCACCGTCGGCCTGTCGATGTTCCCATTCATCCTGCCCAGTTCGGTCAATCCTCAGTCCAGCCTGACGGTGTGGAACGCCTCATCCAGCCATCTGACCCTGTTCATCATGCTGATTGTCACGGCGATCTTCCTGCCTCTGGTGCTGCTGTACACCGCCTGGGTTTATCGCGTGCTCTGGGGCCGGACATCGACCGCCGCCCTCAAGACCAACCCCGATCTGTACTAACCCTTAGGAGCGCAGAACCATGTGGTATTTTTCCTGGATCCTGGGGCTTGGCCTGGCCGTCGGTTTCGGCGTGCTGAACGGCCTGTGGCACGAGTTCCATCTGTTTGATGAAGGCGACGCCGGCCTGTCCACGCCCGACGCATCGAAAGAGGGCGATGTTCCCCTCTAGCCCCGCGCGCCTGTCCATTCGCGACCTGATCGCGCGCTATGACGCCCATGCGCCGCGCTATACCTCCTATCCGACGGCGGCCCAGTTCACGCCCGCCGTCGGACCCGGCGAGTGGGCCGACTGGCTGGGGGGCGCGCCCTCCGATCAGCCGTTCTCGCTGTATCTGCACCTGCCGTTCTGCAAGCGGCTGTGTTGGTACTGCGGCTGCAACACCCGGGCGGTAAACCGGGCGGGCGTCATCTCCAGCTATGTCGATCTGCTGCTGCGCGAGGCGGATCTGGTTCTGACGCGGATCGGCCGCCCGGTCCGCGTCGGTTCGATCCATCTGGGCGGCGGCACCCCGAACATGCTGTCGCCGGACGATCTGGAACGACTGTTCGCCGGTCTGTCCGCGCGGTTCGACCTGGGCGACTGTTTCGAGGTCGCCGCCGAGTTGGATCCGGAAGTCCTGACGCAGGAATGGGTCGAGGCGGCGGGCCGCATCGGCCTGAGCCGCGCCAGTCTGGGGGTGCAGGACCTGTCGCCGCGTGTCCAGGCGGCGGTGAACCGGCCGGAACGTTTCGAGACCATCCGCTGGGCGGCCGAAGCCTTGCGGGGGCAGGGCGTGAGCTCCCTCAACCTGGATCTGATGTACGGCCTGCCGCTTCAGGCCGTCGAGAACGTCATCACCACCCTGGGCCAGGTCACGACGCTGAGGCCGGAACGGATCGCCCTGTTCGGCTATGCCCATGTGCCGTGGATGAAGCCGCATCAGCGGTTGATCAACGACGCCGACCTGCCGGACGCCGAAGCGCGCTTCGCCCAGAGCCAGGCGGCGACGCGCTATCTGGTCGGTAAGGGATGGCAGGCGATCGGGCTGGATCATTTCGCCCTGCCGCACGACGGGTTGGCGGTGGCGGACCGGGCCGGACGCCTGCATCGCAACTTCCAGGGCTACACCACCGACGCCGCAGACGTGCTGATCGGCCTGGGCGCCTCGTCGATCAGCCGCACGACCAGGGGTTATGTTCAAAACCACCCGCAGGAACGCGACTGGCGCCGCGCTGTCGAGTCGGGCGATCTACCGGTCGCCCGAGGCGTCGCCCTGACCGAAGGCGACATGTTCGTCAGCGAGATTATCGAGCGGCTGATGTGCGATTTCGTCGTCGATCTCGCGGCCATCGTTCGACGTCGCGGTCGAGACCTGTCGGACGTCGCCGGCGCCTGGTCCGTGTTGGAGCGCTTCGTCGACGATGATCTGGTGCGGATCGACGGGACGGTGGTGGCGGTGACCGAGCTGGGCCGTCCGTTCGTCAGGGCGGTTTGCGCCGCCTTCGATCCCGGTGCGGCGGCTCTTCAGCAAAGGCATGCGCGGGTGGTGTGAGTGGACAGATTGTCCACCCGCTGAACGATTTGCGCTGGATCAAGGCCGAGGCGTCCACCGGGGCGCACACCCCCGCTCAGACGCCTGACGAAGGCCGCACGAGGCGGCCAGGGCGTCGGGGATCAGAAGATGAATACCAAGACCCTGCTGCTTGCCGCCGCCGCCTTCACCGCCTGCGCCGCGCCAGCCCTCGCTCAGACATCCGTCGCCTGGGAGGCCCCGAAGAAGGGCGACTTCCTGGTGAGCGGGCGCGTCACCGACGTCTTCTCCCAGGCCGATGACGACATCACCACGGCTGCGGGCGCGGACACCGGCCTGAAGGTGGATGTGGGCGACAGCGTCATGCCGACCCTGGGCTTCACCTACTTCCTGACCGATCACCTCGCGGTCGAGGCGATCCTGGGCACAACCCAGCACGAGATTCGCGCGCAGGGCGGCGCGACGGACGTGGCCGTGCATGAGACCTGGGTCCTGCCGCCGGTGGTCACCCTGCAGTACCGCCCGCTGAGCCAGGGGAGCTTCAGCCCCTATGTCGCCGCGGGCGTGAACTACATGCTGTTTTACAGCGGCAAGGACAAGAACGGCTTCGCCGTCGATCTGGACGACGGTTTCGGCTACGCGCTTCAAGCGGGCGCGGACGTTGGCATTCATGGGCCCTGGAGCCTGAACGTCGACGTCAAGAAGGTCTGGTTCGAGACCGACGCCAAGATCAACGACGGCGCCCTGAAGTCCAACGTGAATCTCGATCCGTGGGTCGTGTCTCTGGGCGTCAGCCGGAAATTCTAGCGGAAGCTTTACTGGTCACCGACCTTGGTCCCATTGACTGGAACACCGATGCGGCGCTCTTTTCCGAGACAGCGCCAGGGAACTTCAATGGTTGCGCAAACGGAAACTGGCCACGGCAAGCTGATCAAGCAGGCGCTGGACGACGCCGGAGGCGAAGCGCGCTCCGCGCTGGCGGCCTCGTGGCGTCGTTCGATGTCCTTGTACGGGCTCGATCCTGAAGACAGCAGACGACCCGCGAGCCTGACGGACACGCAACTGCGTGAAGCCCGTCAGGCCATGGAGCCGATGGCGAGAGCGGCGCAGGACGTGCTGGACCGGCTGTTTTCGACCGTTGGCGACACCGGATGCTGTGTCCTTCTGACCGATGCGGACGGCGTCCCGGTCGAGCGGCGCGGCGCTGCCGCCGACGATGAAATCTTTCGGCGCTGGGGTCTGTGGCCCGGCGCCGTCTGGTCGGAAGCGGTCGAGGGCACCAATGGGATTGGAACGGCGCTGGCGGAGCGGCGGCCGCTGACCATCCATCGCGATCAACATTTCCATACGCGAAATACGGCGCTGAGCTGCACCAGCCATCCCATCTACGACCCGCAAGGACGTCTGGCGGGCCTGCTGGACGTATCGTCGTGCCGGGCCGATGCGAGCCAAGGCGTGATGGGCCTGATTGCGGCCGCAGTGGCGGACGCCGCCAGGGCGATCGAGGCGCAGACCTTTCGGTTGGCCTTCCCCCATGCTCGGATCGTCCTGACTGGCGATCCGGCGGGCCGGAACACGGCGGGTCTTCTGGCGGTGGATAGGGATGATCTGGTCGTCGGAGCGACGCGCGCCGCGCGCCTCGCCTTGGCCATCACCGATGAACGGATCGCAGGCCAACTGGCGGCGTCGGAAGTGTTGGGCGCCGGCGCCCTGGAGGCCGATCTGCTGGACGCCGAACGGGGCGCTGTGCGTCGCGCCTTGGCGTTGAGCGGAGGCAATGTCTCCAAAGCAGCTCGCGCGCTCGGGGTCAGCCGGGCGACATTGCACCGTAAGCTGCATCGCCTGGGACTGGTGAACGAACCGGCGTGAGCAAACTGTCGCAGTCCTGAGACAGGTTTGCACTGCACCATTATCCGGCCGTCTGGCGCCATCATCGCCCAGCGATGACCTTCCGATCCAACGACGTCGACAATCGACGCCAGAGGAACACGCAGGAGGCCATGATGACCAAACCCGAATTCACCCGCGCAGCAACGCCCAAGTTCAAGGCGCGCTACGACAACTTCATCGGCGGACAGTGGGTCGCGCCCGTCAACGGCCGCTATTTCGAGAACACCTCGCCGGTGAACGGCCGCGTCCTGTGCGAGGTCGCACGATCGGACGCGGCCGACGTCGAACTGGCGCTGGACGCCGCACACGCCGCCAAGGACGCCTGGGGGCGAACCAGCGTCGCCGAACGCGCCGTCATCCTGAACAGGATCGCCGACCGGATCGAAGCCAATCTGCAAGCCGTCGCAGAGGCGGAGACCTGGGACAACGGCAAGCCGGTGCGCGAGACCACGGCCGCCGACATCCCCCTGGCGATCGACCATTTCCGCTACTTCGCCGGCTGCATCCGGGCGCAGGAAGGCGGGATTTCGGAACTGGACCACGACACGGTCGCCTATCATTTCCATGAGCCGCTCGGCGTGGTGGGGCAAATCATCCCCTGGAATTTCCCGATCCTGATGGCGGCCTGGAAGATCGCTCCGGCCCTGGCGGCGGGCAACTGCATCGTGCTGAAGCCGGCGGAGCAGACCCCGGCGTCCATCCTCGTGGTGATCGAACTGATCCAGGATTTGCTGCCGGCCGGCGTGCTGAACATCGTTTCGGGAACGGGGGCCGAGGTGGGCGAACCCTTGGCCACCAATCCGCGCATCGCCAAGATCGCCTTCACGGGCTCGACCGCCGTTGGTCAGAAGATCATGCAGTATGCGACCCAGAACCTGATTCCGGTCACGCTGGAGCTCGGCGGCAAGTCGCCGAACATCTTCTTCAAAGACGTGATGGATCATGACGACGCCTATCTGGACAAGGCGCTGGAAGGCTTCGCCATGTTCGCGCTCAATCAGGGCGAGGTCTGCACCTGCCCCAGCCGCGCTCTGATCCATGAGGACATCTATGAGGCCTTCATCGAGAAGGCGATCGCCCGGGTGGAATCCATCGTCCAAGGCGACCCTCTGGACCCGGCCACCATGGTCGGCGCCCAGGCCTCAGACCAGCAGCTGAAGAAAATTCTCGGCTATCTGAAGCTGGGCAGGGAGGAGGGGGCCGAGGTTCTGACCGGCGGCGATCAGGCCGCGCTCAAGGACGATCTGGCCGGCGGCTATTACGTCAAGCCCACCGTGTTCAAAGGCACCAACGACATGCGGATCTTCCAGGAGGAAATCTTCGGTCCGGTCCTGGCGGTGACGACCTTCAAGACCTTCGAAGAGGCCATGGAAATCGCCAACGACACCGAATACGGCCTGGGCGCCGGGGTGTGGTCGCGCGACATGAACACCGCCTATCGCGCCGGTCGCGCCATTCAGGCAGGCCGGGTCTGGACCAACTGCTATCACCAGTATCCGGCCCATGCGGCCTTCGGCGGCTACAAGAAGTCGGGCATCGGGCGGGAGAACCACCGCATGATGCTGGACCACTATCAGCAGACCAAGAACCTGCTGGTCAGCTACAGCCCCGACAAACTGGGCTTCTTCTAAACGGCGAGGCGGATGGCCGATCCTTGGGTCGGCCATCGTATGCGCTGCGATGCCCGCTCAGTCAGGTCTCGGTTATCTGATCCGCCAGCGGCGAAGACGACTTTCAAGCCGCTGCGGGCGCGCCAATCCTTCGTGTCGCGGATAGCGCTCCGCCGCCACGACGCGCTTAAACTCATTAGCGGCGTCGTGCGCAACGACAGCGCAACCCGATCCGGCGCTTTGTGTTGGAGCGTCATGAAAGAACTTTCCCAATGAGTGCGGACGTGTCCGCCACAGGCCAACAGGTGCTGGTTGATGGTCCGGCCCCACGCCCGGACCTGGGGTCCAAATGGAAAATGCCGGCGGCCGCTACAGCGGCCGGACTGGCGGGCGTGAAGGGCAAGGTGTCGCGGCCGTTGGTCTTTATCGCGACTAGCGAACGCCGTGCTGACGAGATCGCGGCCGCACTCGCAGTGATGGTCAAGGACGCCGACGTTCTGGTCCTGCCGCCATGGGATTGCCTGCCGTATGATCGCGCCGCGCCGTCTCGTGAGAGCATGGGACGGCGAATGGCCGTCTTGGCTGCTCTGACTGGCGCGAGCGAGCGTCGGATCTTCCTGGTCACCTCGCCGGACGCCGTCGTGCAACGCACGCCCTCGCGTGACCGGATCGACGCCTGCTTTGATTTAGGGGCGGGCCAGACGCTGGACCGCGAGGCGCTCGAGACCTTCCTGCTTGCGACGGGCTATGCGGCGGATGAGCGTGTCGACGAGCCTGGCGAATATGCCTTGCTCGGCGCAGTCATCGACGTCTTCCCGCCAGCGTCCGCGAC
This sequence comes from Brevundimonas vesicularis, assembly GCF_044807075.1. Lineage (GTDB taxonomy): Bacteria > Pseudomonadota > Alphaproteobacteria > Caulobacterales > Caulobacteraceae > Brevundimonas > Brevundimonas vesicularis_G. Next base: position 2,861,144 of record NZ_CP085234.1, on the reverse strand, counting down.
GCCGTACCGCATCGTCCTTGATGACGCCGACCGGATTATCGAGATCCACGCCTTCGATCCGGTGTCGCAGCGTCGGGACGTCGAGATCGATGCGATCCGCCTGACCCCGGCCGCCGAGTGGGCGTCCAGCCAGCTCACGAACGACGATGACGCCAGTCAGGAAGGGGGATGGGCAGCGGACAAGGCGGCCTCCACCACGGTGTTCGACTTCCTGGACAAGCCGACGATGCTGACCGACATCGGGGTGGAGGATCGGTTCGAGCGGATCCGCGCGCACGTGGCCGAAGCCTATGAGACGCGACTGCGCTTCAGCGAGGGTGAGCGGCCGCCCGCGCCTGACGGGCTCTATCTGACAGCTGCCGAGATCGAAAAGGCGCTGAAAGGGTCGGCGACACTGGATGTGGACGCCTTTGCGCCCGCGCCGGGCTTTGCGCTGGAAAGGGCGCCGGGGCGGGCCCTGAAACAGTTCATCGCCGAGCGTTGCGAGGCGGGCGATCGCGTAATCCTTACCGGGCTGACGCACGAACACCGGATCATCGCACGACTGCTTCGCCGTCATGGCGTCGATGCGCCCGTCGCTCTGAGCGACTGGAGCGGCATCACAGATCTCAAACCCTCGGAGATCGGCTTCGTGCGCGCCGATCTGGACATCGGCTTCCGGCAATCTGCGGCTGGTCTGGTCGTTCTGACGCCTTCGGACATTTTCGGCGGGCGGATCGCGCGCGGATCGAACGACGCCTCGGACGCCTTTGGGGAGACTGAGTTGCGGCTGGGCGACGTGGTCATCCACGAAGACCACGGCCTGGGCGTCCTGAAGGCTTTGGAAAGGGTCCCTGCCGATGGTGTAGAGCGCGACGTTCTGCGCATCGAGTATCACGGCGGTGGGGCCATCCTCGCGCCAATCGAGGAGTTCGGCAAAATCTGGCGCTACGGCTCGGAGCCGGACGCGGTGTCGCTGGATCGGCTGAACACCCAAGGATGGCTCAAGCGCCGCGCCAAGGTCAGCGCGCAGATTGACGAGGCCGCAACCGCCCTGTCCGCCCGGGCCGAAGCGCGTGCAGCGCTGAGGACCGAGCCGATCACCGCGCCGCGTCAGGCGCTGGCACGGTTCGCCGCCGGGTTCGCCTTCCCCGAAACGGCTGATCAGGCGCGCGCCATCGAGGCGGTCCTGTCGGACCTGGGATCCGGCAAGCCCATGAACCGGCTCGTCTGCGGTGATGTCGGTTTCGGCAAGACCGAGGTCGCCCTGCGCGCTGCGGCGGCCGTGGCCCTTGCCGGCAAACAGGTCATCGTCGTCGCCCCGACCACCGTCCTGGCGCGCCAGCATTTCGAGGTGTTCAAGAGGCGGTTCAAGGACACGGACATTCAAATCGGCCACCTGTCGCGCGCCGCAGACAGCGCAGAGGCGCGGACGGTCAAGGCTGGACTGGCGGATGGTTCAATGCGCCTCGTTGTGGGTACGCAGGCGCTGGCGTCGGAGGGGTTGGCGTTTTCCGACCTCGGGCTTGTCATCATCGATGAGGAGCACCGCTTCGGCGCGCAGATGAAATCGGCTTTGGCAGAGAAGGCGCCGCATCTGTTGTCGATGTCGGCCACCCCGATCCCGAGAACTCTTCAAAGCGCCATGGTCGGCATTCAGGACGTCAGCCTGATCGCCAGTCCGCCTGCGCGACGTCGGCCAATCCGAACCTTCATGACCCCGTTCGACGCCGGGGCGGTTCGCTTGTCGCTGATGCGCGAGAAGGCGCGAGGCGGCCAGAGTTTCGTGGTCGTGCCGCGGATCGAGGATATGGAACCCTTGGCGGAACGCTTGAAGACCCTGACGCCCGAGTTGTCGGTGGTGTCGGCGCACGGCGACATGTCCCCGTCCGCGATCGACGAGGTTATGAGCCGGTTCTCCGACGGCGAGGGGGACGTGCTTCTGGCCACGAACATCATCGAGACCGGCCTGGATGTGCCGCGCGCCAATACGATGTTGGTCTGGCGGCCTGACCGGTTCGGCCTGGCGCAATTGCATCAGCTGCGCGGGCGGGTCGGCAGGGGGCGGCGACAGGGCTTCACCTATCTGCTTTCCGATCCCGAAACGCCGATGGCGGCGGCGACGGAAGCGCGCTTGCAGACGCTGGAGGCGCTGGACCGACTGGGGGCGGGCTTCGCGATCAGCGGGCGCGATCTGGACCTGCGCGGCGGCGGCGATCTGGTGGGTGAGGAACAGGCCGGACATGTCAGGCTGATCGGCTCGGCCCTTTATCAGGCCGTCCTGGCTCGGGCGCTCGCGGCTGCAAAAGGCGGTCCCGATCCAGACCAAGCCTCTCCCAGTCTGAACGTCGGCGCGACAGGGCATCTGCCGGCGGATTACATCCCCGACGAAACCGTGCGCATCAATCTGTACGCCCGGTTGGCGCGCGCCGCGACGGCGGAAGATGTCGACGCCCTGCGAGACGAGGCCGAAGATCGGTTCGGCCCTTTACCCGACTCCGCAGAGGACCTGTTCACCGGCCGTCGCCTCGCGGCGCTCGCCCGTGATGCCGGCGTCACGGAAATCGTTTCGGGACCGAAGGCGACGGCGTTGCGGATCGCGGCGGCGCGTCGGCCCGGCATGGAAGCGTCCTTGCCGTTGCGCGATGATCGCCGCTGGTCCGAGGATCGCATGATCGTCGACGCCGCCAACGATCAACCGCACGACACAGCCTTCATCGAGAAACTTCTGACCGAATTGGCGGCGGCCTGAGGGCAGGGCGGGTTTCAGACGGTTTCGACGTCCGGGGTCTGTTTTGTCGGGAGCAATTCCGCCGCTGGCGCGCTGATCGACGACCGCCGCCCGACCACGGCGGGGTCTCGCGTCTTCGCTTTCGAAAAAGCCCCTGCATGCCCACAGACACCCGCCTTACTGTCGTCTTCCTTCATTCCCTGGGCTCAAGTCGCCACGATTGGGACGCGGTGATCGACCGGCTTGCCGATGAGGTGGTGACGGTCGCGATCGATCTTCCAGGGTTCGGGGACAGGGCGGGGGAGGGCTATGGCGATGTCCAGGTCGTGCTCGACGACCTGCACCGCCGGCTGACCGATCTTGATCTCGCGCGGTGGATCATTGTCGGCCACAGCATGGGCGGCAAGTTTGCGACCTTGATCGCCGCGCGGGCGCGTGACGGGGTGGCGGGCCTGAGCGGGTTGCTGGGCGTGGTGCTGGTCGCCGGATCGCCACCCTCGCCGGAGCCGATGGACGAGAGCAGGCGTGCGGATATGCTGACCTGGTTCGACGATCCGACCAGGATCGAGGATCGGGGACGCCAGTTCATCGACGCCAATACCGCGGCCGGTCTGCCGCAAGCCGCCTTCGATCAGGCGCTGGCCGATTTCACCCGAACCAGCCCCGAAGCCTGGCGCGGATGGCTGGCCGAAGGATCGCGCGAGGACTGGTCCGATCAAGTCGGCGTCCTGCCTTTCCCCGCCCTGATCATCGCCGGCGCGGAGGATGGCGATTTGGGCGAGGCCGCGCAGCGGCGTGTCAACGCCCCTCACTATCGCGCCGCTGACGTGGTGGTCGTGTCGAATGCGGCGCATCTGATCCCTCAGGAACAGCCAGACCGTCTCGCCGGCCTGGTTCTGGAGTTTGTCGAGAAAGTTGCTTCAATCGCGTTGCCTCCAGTCTTCGTGGATCTGATGGCGTCCGATCGCGTGTCGGATCGCACCCGCCGCGCAATGCTGGATCGTCACTTCGGTCCGGCGCCAGCCGACGGCGGCGTCCTGAACCCGACCCAGCGCGCCGTGCTGTCGGCGATGATCGCGCGCATTCTGCCTGGTACAGGCGATCCGGATGATCTGGCGCGACGTCTGGATGTGGGCCTCTCCAGCGGACAGGGCGACGGGTGGCGGTTCGCCGATCTTCCCTCGGACGCCGAGGCCTGGCGACGCGGGCTGGATGAGATCGCCGTCATGGCGCCGGAGTTCGCAACCCTGGCCCACGATCGCCAGGACGACATCCTGCGCGCCATTGTACAGGGCGAATGGGCCGAGCTTGGCCGGCTTTCGGCGGGCGCCATGAAGCTGTGGTTCGAGGACGTCGTATCCGAGGCCGCGCGCCTGTGGATGTCGCTGCCGGCCACCTGGGTCCAGATCGGTTACGACGGTTTCGCCACGGGCGGCGAAGGCCGGTTTCAGGGCTACGATCAGACGGCGGCGGACCACACCGAACCTTGGCGTCTGCCGATGGAGGGCGTGGGTTGAGCGCGCCTGCAAGGACGGCCGGCGAAACCGATGTCGTCATCATCGGCAGCGGGGCCGGCGGGGCTCCGATCGCGGCCAGGCTGGCGAAGGCCGGGCTGTCGGTCACGGTGATGGAGGCAGGGCGGGCCTTCGATCCGGCTGAGCATACGCCCGACGAAACGATGGCAGACCTTTATTGGATGGAGGAGCGCCTCAGTGGAGGGCGCGACCCGACCGCCTTTGGGGCCAACAACTCCGGCCAGGGCGTCGGCGGCTCGTTGCTGCACTGGGGCGCCTTCTGCCCGCGACCCGATCCCCGTGATCTGACGCTGGCCTCGGAGACGGGACGCGGGCGGGACTGGCCGTTCGGCTGGGACGAATTGAAATCCTATGTCGACACCGTAGAGACGGTGATCGGGGTCTCAGGCCCGGCCGACTATCCGTGGGGCGGGCGACAGTTCACCTATCCGCCTGTCCCGCGCAACGCCCCGGCGGATGCGATGGCCCGCGGCGCAAGGGGTGTCGGGTTGATGGTCACGGATGCGCCGGCGGCCGTGCTGTCCCGCGATCGCGAGGCGGGGACGACGCCCTACCGCATGGCCTGCGTCAACTGCGGCGCGTGCCACCAGGGATGCAGAACCGGCGCCAAGGGCGGCGCGGACAACAGTTTTTTGCCGATGGCCGCAGCCAATGGCGCCACGATCATCGCCAACGCGCGGGCCATAGGCGTGGAGCGTGACGCCAGCGGGCGGATCAAGTCGGTGATCTATCGTCGCGACGGGCAGGATCATCGACTGAACTGTGGAGCGCTGTTCCTCTGCGCGGGCGGTGTCGAGACGCCGCGGCTGCTACTGAACTGGGGATTAGGCAACGCCGGCGGCGAGGTCGGCCGCAATTTCATGACCCATGTGGCGACCCAGGTCTGGGGCCGGTTCGACGCCGACATGTCGATGAACCGCGGCTATCCCTCTTCCCTGATCAGCGAAGACATGGTGCGTCCGTCGGACGCGAACTTCGCCGGCGGCTATCTGATCCAAAGCCTTGGCGTCATGCCGGTCACCCTGGCGGGCGGGTTCGCGCGCGGCGCGGGCCCCTGGGGCGCGCCGCTGATCGATACGCTGCGCAACTACCGCCGGCTCGCCGGGATCGGCATCAATGGAGAGTGTCTGCCGAACGACGACAACCGCCTGACTCTGTCCGATGAGGTCGACGCCGTCGGACTGCGCAAGGCGCGGATCGACTTCAGCTATGGCGAGAACGAGCGGCGTCTGGACGCCCATGCCCGGCGCGTCATGACGGAGATTTGGACCGCCGCCGGCGCCGAGGACATCTTCGCGGTGGCCCGGTCGGCGCACACCATCGGCGGCTGCCGGATGGGGGACAAGTCGGACGGGGCGGTCGTCGACGCCGAGGGGTGCAGCGTCGAGATCGACAATCTGTACGTCTGCGACAACTCCGTCTTTCCCCAGCGCGCTTTCGGCCAATCCGGCCTTGACCCTCATGGCCGTCGCCCTGCGCACGGCCGATCGCTTCCTCGAACGTCAACGAACAGGAGATTTGTGATGGACCTCGGGATCAAGGGGCGTATCGCCCTTATTTCCGGCGCCGATTCCGGCATGGGCAAGGAGACGGCGCGGCTGCTGCTGGAAGCCGGCGTACGGGTCGCCCTGACCGACAAGCCGGACGGCACGCTGGATGAAGCTGTCCAAGCGCTTTCCGCGTTGGGGGAATGCATCGGCGTGACGGGCGACGTGACCAAGGCCGGCGATGTTGAACGGCTGTGGGCGGAGGTCCGAGACCGCATGGGCGATCCGGACATCTATGTGAACGCAGCGGGCGTGACCGGCGCGACCGGCGATTTCCTGGATGTCGATGACGCCGGTTGGCTGGAGACGCTCGACATCAATCTGATGGGCGCGGTGCGGATGTGCCGCCAGGCCATTCCGGCCATGCGGCGTTCGGGCTGGGGCCGCATCGTCCTGTTCGCTTCGGAAGATGCGGTGCAGCCCTATATCGATGAACTGGCCTATTGCGCCTCGAAAGCTGGCATTCTCAGCCTGGCGAAGGGTCTGTCCAAGGCCTACGGCTGCGACAATGTGCTGGTGAACACGGTCTCGCCCGCCTTCATCGCCACCCCGATGACCGACGCCATGATGAAGAAGCGCGCCGAGGAACGCGGCGAAACCTTCGAGGAGGCGATCAAGAGCTTCCTGAAGGAAGAACGTCCCGGCATGACGCTGGATCGCAGGGGCAAGCCGGAGGAGGTCGCAGCGGCCGTCGCCTTCCTGTGCTCGGAACGCGCCAGCTTTATCAACGGCGCGGGCATCCGGGTGGATTCCGGTTCGGTCGCCACCATCGCCGGCTAGTCGTAGGGCCGAGAAAGAGACCGGCGGCGGGACGATGCCGCCGCCGGTTTTGTCTTGTCAGGCGACGCCCATGCCGCCGGTGACGCCGAACACTTCGCCCGTGATGTAGCTGCCTTCCTGCGAGGCAAGCAGCACATAGACCGGGGCGATCTCGACAGGCTGGCCCGGACGACCCAGCGGCACCTGTTCGCCGAACTTCATCACGGCCTCTTGCGGCTGTCCGCCGGACGACTGCAGCGGCGTCCAGAAGGGGCCGGGCGCCACCACATTGGCGCGTATGCCCTTTTCGATCAGCTGCTTGGACAGGGCCTTGGTGTAGGCGACGATCCCGGCCTTGGTGGTGGCGTAGTCCAGCAGGATGGCCGAAGGCTCATAGGCCTGAATCGAGGCGGTGGTGATGACCGAGGCGCCCGCCGGCAGATGCGGCACCGCCGCCTGGGCGATCCAGTGCATGGCGTAGAGGTTGGTCTTCAAGGTCTTGTCGAAGTCTTCCGACGTCACCTGCGAGATGTCCTCACGATACTGTTGGCGGCCGGCGTTGATGACCAAGATGTCCAGTCCGCCCAGCTCGGACACGGCCTGTTCGACCATTTGTCGGCACCAGTTTTCATCGGTGATGTCGCCGGGCAGGTCGATGGCCTTGCGGCCTTCGGCCTCGCTCAGGGCGATGACTTCGGCGGCGTCCTTGCGCTCGGACGGCAGATAGGAGAGGGCCACGTCGGCGCCTTCCCGGGCATAGGCGATGGCGGCCGCGCGGCCGATGCCGCTGTCCGCACCGGTGATCAGGGCCTTGCGTCCTTTCAGCTTGCCGGAACCCTGATAGCTGTCCTCGCCATGATCGGGCTTTGGGTCCATCTCGCGCGCTTCGCCGGGCACGGGCTGCGGTTGGCGCGGGAAGGGCGGCTTTGGATATTGCTCGCGCGGATCCTGAAGGGTCAGTCGATCAGTCATGGAACGTCTCCGTTTCGGGCTGGGGTGAAGAGGTCTGCGCCTTTCCGACGGCGGTCAGGGCGGTCAGATGCGCGAGGTGGCTGAGCCCCTGCGGCATGTTGCCGAGGTAGGCGCCGGTGTCCGGATCGATCATCTCGGTCAGCATGCCCCAGCGGCCGCTGAGGGCTTCGCGCAGGCCGTTGATGCGGGCGCGCGCCTTGTCCGGTTCGCCGAGCGTCGCCCAGGCTTCGGCGATCCAGAAGGAACAGGCGATGAAGCACCCTTCCTCGGCCTGCATGCCGGTATAGCGATAGTGGAAGGCGCCAGCGCCGAGATGGCGATCCAGCGCCTCAAGGGTGGCGCGCAGCCGCTCTTCGCCGTCGAAGCGGAACCGTACGGCCAAGGCCAGGGCGGCGTCCAGCTTGTCGCTACCCGGATACATGACGAAGGCCTGAAGGCTGTCCGACCAGCAATGCGTCTCGACCCAGTCGAAAATCCGGTCGCGCTCCCGCCGCCAGCGATCCCGGCACGTCGTCGGCAGTTGTCCCGCGTCCGCCAGTTCGACCGCGCGGGCCAGGGCCTGCCAGCAGCTGATCTTGGACATGGTGTAGTGCTGCTGATCCTCCAGCTCCCACATGCCCGCGTCCGGCTGTCGCCAGGCGTCGGCGCACTGGTCCGCAAGCTCCGACAGCTGCTGGGCGCTGGCGCTGTCGAGGATGTTGCCGCACCCGACGAAGCGCGAGGCGGTCTCAAAGATGTCGCCGAACACGCCGTGCTGAGCCTGGTCGGCGGCACGGTTTCCGGTGACGACCGGACGCGAGCCTTGGTAGCCCGGCATGTCCCAATGCGTTTCCGGCGGCACGAGTGCGCCGTCCAGGCTGTAGCAAACCTTGGCGCCATGGCGCTTCAGCTGCATCAACAGCCAGCTGAAGGCGGCCTTGGCCTCGGCCTGGGCGCCGGCCGCCAGGAAGGCCTCGATCGTATAGCCGGCGTCACGCAGCCAGGCGTAGCGATAATCCCAGTTCTTGTCGCCGCCCAGACGCTCGGGCAGGGAGGTCGTGGCCGCCGCGGCGATGGCGCCCGACGGCGAGTACAGCAGCAACTTCAACGCCAGGGCGCTGCGGATGAAGTCGTCGCGATACAGGCCGGGGCAGTTCAAGCGCGCCGCCCAATCCCGCCATTCCTGATCCGACAGGTCGATGCGGGCGTCGATTTCTTCGATGGAGGGTACGACCAGCGGCTCGTCCCGCCCGGCGACGATGGCCACGGTGCGCCGCTCGCCTGCGCCGACAACGATGGTTCCGACAATGCCCTCGTCGGACCATTCGCATGAGATGCGCGGATCGTGGACGAACAGGCCGAGCACCCGCTCGACGTGGAAGACCGTGTGGTCGCCAATCTTCGAATGATACGGATTGGCCGTATCGCCGCGTCGCCCCAGACGCATGTCCAGGGCGAAGGTCACCTCGCCCTCGAGGCCATCGATACGGCGGGCCAGTTCGCACCAGGGCAAACGACCGGCCGTGCCGCTGTTCAGGCTTTCGGTCAGGCGCGCGCGCCCGCTAGCGGTAGTGAACTCCGTCTCCAGCACATTGCTGTCGGGACGATAGCGGCGGGTCGCGGTGAAGGGCTCGGTGGGCGTGATCGAAAACCGGCCGCCCTCCGGATCCAGCAGGCGGTCGAAAAGCGGCGGCGCATCGATCGCCGGCACGCACCACCAGTCGATGCCGCCATCCAGTGCTGAAAGCGCCACCGTCCGGCCTTCACCCAGAACGCCATAGTCTTCCAGAGCGACGTAACCGTCTGGACGCAACGCCTCCGAGGCGCGACCGGGTTGGGGCGTAAAGGCCGTCGCGCTCATCGTTTGAACGCCCCAATCGCAAGGCCGATCAGAGCGACGGTCGGGGTGGCCAGACCAATGCCGGTTCTGGCTCCAGTGACGACGATGACCGGCATGGCGATCCTTCGGATGATCAAAGCCCAGCGACGATGGCGGCTTTAGCGACGGGAGGAGTTGGACAACGGTACGCTTCAGGGAAGGTTGCGGTCGTGCCGGAATGCTGCCGAATGAAAGTGGCCACTCTGACTAGAGCCCGCCTGACGACGCCGCTGGCTACGCGTCCAGGTTTTGGTTTCGCTAGTCGAAGATGCGGACATCCCGAGCGGTTTCCGGTAATAGAAAAAAACATTTCATTTAAGGCTGGCGTTTCAGTTCAAGCTGCGTAAAGTCCATCGACAACCCGCGTCAGACGGGTAGGGGTGGGAGGAAAGGCCGCGAAGCGGCGCACATCCCGAACAATCAGACTGGGCGTGGCCCGAAACCGGCCGTCGCAGCGGTCGAAGGCATAATCACGCGCTGTTGGGAGCGCGAGGGGAGGGTGTGTATGTTGAAGGCAAGGTATGGCCGCGTCGGCGGCTTGATGGCGGGCGCTTCCGCCGTGGCGTTGGGTTTGATCTTGACGGCCGGGGCGACGAGTGCGGCGGCGCAGTCCGTTGAGGATCAGCCAGTTCAGACCAATGACGATGCGACGACGGTCGACGAGGTCGTGGTGACGGGCATACGCGGCGCGTTGCGATCGGCCCAAGCCATCAAGCGAAACGCCGACACCGTGGTCGATGCGATTACGGCGACCGATATCGGCTCCTTCCCCGACAAGTCGGTGGCCGAGGCGTTGCAACGCGTCGCCGGCGTCACCGTCAACCGCTATGCGGCGACATCGGACACCACGCACTTCTCGAACGAACCTTCGGGTGTGATCGTGCGCGGCTTGCAGCAGGTCCGTTCGGAGTTCAACGGCCGCGACACCTTCAGCGCCAACTCCTCGCGCGGTCTGAGCTGGGGCGATATCTCGCCCGAGCTGATGTCCGGCGTCGACACCTACAAGAACCAGACGGCCGATCTGATCGAGGGCGGCATCGCCGGTACGATCAATCTGCGCACCCGCGTTCCCTTCGACGCGCCGGGCCAGTTGAAAGCCCTGACGGTGACGGGCAACTACGGCAGCCTGGCCGAAAAACTGACGCCCGAAGTTTCCGCCATCTTCAGCGACCGTTACGATACCTCGATCGGCGAGTTCGGGGTCATGGCCAACCTGGCCTATTCCGAGTTGGCCAGCGTATCCGAAAGCGCCCAGTACGGCCGCATGGGCATCTTCGAAAATGTCACGGCCTTCGGCGGCGGCACGAAATACATCCCGGCCTGGTATCGTCTGGGCAATACGGAGTTTGATCGCACGCGTCAGGGGATCGCTCTGGCCGGTCAGTATCGCGATACCTCCGGCAAGTTCGAGGCGACGCTGCAGTACAATCGCTCGACTTACGAGAATGTCTGGCACGAGCGTTCGGTGCAGGGCAGCGCCTTCAGCCTGTATGGGCAGCCGACCGACTTCCGCATCACCGACGCCAATGTGAACAACTTCATCAAGCCGGCGCCGGGCACGACTTTCATCTTCGATGACGAGGGCAACTTCGAAAGCGGCGTGATGAACTCGCCCTTGGGCTGGGTGGGGCAAGTATCTCCGACAAGTGGAGACTGGCCGGGCTGGGGTATCGGGGTGACGTCCAATGGCGATCCGATAATCTATCCTTGCTATGATTGGAATTCGGCCAATGGGTGTCCTGCCGAAGTCCGCGGCGGCGAGGTGGGCACGAGCACCCGTTACAACCGCAACGAGCAGATGACCGAGGACCTGGGTCTGAAGTTGCGTTACAACGCCAGCGACAGCCTGAGCTTCTCGGCGGACGTTCAATATGTGAACGCCACCGTGACGAACCTGGACCAGGACATCACGCAGAACGCCTATGCCAATATCGGCCTGGACGCGACGGGCGAGCACCCGACCATGGTGTTCACGCCCGGCAGCAACAACAACTACGCCGCCGGCTTCCTGTCCAATCCGAACGCCTGGCGCTTCAACAACGTCAACGACCACACCGAAGACAGCGAGGGCAGCCAGTTCGCGGTCCGTGGCGACGTGGAATACAAGTTTGACACTGGCGGCTGGTTGGACAGTCTGCGTGCCGGCGTCCGCTACGCAGATCGCGAACAGACCGTGCGATGGAGCGCCTACAACTGGGCGGGTGTCTCTAATGCCTGGGGTTGCGATTCGGACATTACAAACAATCCAAGAACCAACTATCTTTGGTACAATACGGACCGCACCGCGCCGGCGTCCAATGTGAATGGCGACTGCAATACCTCCACACCTGAAACGACGTTCAGGGGATGGAGTCCCAATCTGACCGACGTGCGCGATTTCCCAGGTGGTTTCGGGGGCTTGGTCAGCGGTGGGCCGTACTCCTTCTTCAACATGGACATTCTGGAGAGCCACGACCGGTTCTCGGACGAGTTCGAGTATAACCGGGTCGGCGTGGGTTCTTCGCGTTTGACGTGACCCCCGTTTCTCATCCAGCCATAACGAGAGTCCTTGGTTGATCTGAACTGGGGTTGGCGGGGTTGGCAATAGGCCGGTCTGAGCAGCCATCAACCAGCGCAGCAGACCGGCCGCTCTGTCCGGTGAGCGCCTGTGCGTAGGCCTTCGGCGTCAACCATCCCAGCTTCGAGTGAGGCCGGGTTTCGTTGTAGTCGCGCCGCCAGGTTTCGAGGACAGCCCGGGCGTGCGGCAGCGATCGGAACAGCGTCTCATTCAGCAGCTCGTCGCGCAGCCGACCATTGAAGCTCTCGTTGAAGCCGTTCTGCTGAGGCTTGCCCGGCGCGATGTAATGCCAGCTCACGCCGGCGTCGTCGGCCCAGGCCAGGATGGCGTTGGACGTATATTCCGTGCCGTTGTCGCTGATGATCGTATCCGGGCGTCCCCGCCGCAGGATGATGGCGTCCAACTCGCGCGCCACCCGTCGCCCTGACAGCGAGGTGTCGGCGACGAGCCCGAGGCACTCGCGCGTGCAGTTGTCGATCACCGTCAGGATGCGGAAGCGCCGCCCGTCCGTCATCTGGTCGGAGACGAAGTCCAGCGACCAGCGCTGGTTCGCGACCAGGGGAATCTCCAGCGGACGCCGCGTGCCTATGGCGCGTTTGCGCCCGCCGCGCCGGCGCACCGTCAGCTTCTCCTCGCGATAGATCCGCTGGACGCGCTTCTTGTTGACCGCATGCCCCTCGCGCCGAAGCATCACGTGCAGGCGGCGATAGCCGAACCGCCGTCGCTCCTGGGCCAGGGCCTTCAGCCGATCCCGCAGGACGCCGTCGTCCGGTCGCGTCGCCTGATAGCGCACGCTCGTCCGATCCACGCCCAACACCCGGCAGGCCCGCCGTTCGCTCATCGCGTAGGCCGACTGCAGGTGCGCCGCCGCCTCTCGATGCGCAGCGGGCGTCACCACTTTTTTCCCAGCAGATCCTTCAGCGCGACGCTGTCCAGCATCGAGTCCACCAGCATCCGCTTCAGCTTGGCGTTCTCCTCTTCCAGCGCCTTCAGACGCCGGGCCTCTGACACGTCCATGCCGCCATACTTGGCCTTCCACTTGTAGAAGGTCGGTGAGCTCAGCCCGTGCTTCCTGCACAGGTCCGCCACCGGAACGCCGGCCTCCTGCTCGCGCAGGATCCCGATGATCTGCTCTTCCGTGAACCGTGATCGCTTCATTCTGTCCGTCCTTTCGAGGGGCGGACTCTAGCTATTCCTGGAGGAGTTTAAGGGGGTCACGTCACGTTGGGCGCCGGTCTGCCGTCGCGTCGGCGAGGTGGACGGTTGCTATCTGCCGCAGGAAATCGCGAAAATTCAGGAAGAGACCCAGGCCGCCTACGTCATGCTGAAATTCGGCGGGCCGGAAACCCGGATCGGCGGTTATCGCGTCTCTGGCAATATCGGTGCGCGCTACGTCGAGACGACTGATATCAGCTCCGGTTCATTGATCCATGCGGACCTGCGTCAGACGTCGCTGGATTGCAGCGTGAGAACAGTTGGCCTTACGTCCAGCTCCGTTCCCAACACTATGGGCTGTTATCTCAGCGCTCAGGATATCGCCTTCGCCGATGGTTTGGCGGAGCAATCAACGATTGAGGCCAAGCACAAGAATTGGCTGCCCAGCTTCAACGTCCGCGTCGATCTGAATGACACTTGGCTGATGCGCTTCGCGGCATCGCGGGCCATGTCGCGGCCGGACATCGGCTATCTGAAAAACTATCAGCAGATCGCCATCAACCTGCCGAGCCTTGATGACAATACGGACTCTCGGTGGGTTAGAGACTCATCCGGCACGATCGTCGGCGTCAATCCGCGCTACACGGCCGACTCCTACAACCCGAACCTGAAGCCGGTGACGGCGGATCAGTTCGACCTGACGCTGGAGAACTACTTCTCCGACACGGGCTCGTTCTCGATCGCGCTCTTCTACAAGAAGTTCAACGACTACATTCAGTACGGCGTCTTCGATCAGGTGACGACGATCAATGGCGTGACCCGCAACGTGCAGGTCCGTGGTCCGGCCAACAGCGACGGCGCGTCGATGAAAGGGGTCGAGGTCGCCTTCCAGACCTTCTTCAACTTCCTGCCCGATCCATTCGACGGCTTGGGTGTTCAGGCGAACTTCACCTATGTGAAGAACTCGGGCATCACCAACGCAAACCTGACCAACACCTCCAACGGCGGAACGGCCGGCACCGCCGGCGGCGGCGTCAATCAGGCGGACGACAGCATTGCGGTCGATCGTCTGGAGGGCATGTCCGACTACGCCTTCAACCTTGTCGGCATGTACGAAAAGGGCGACTGGTCCGCGCGGCTGGCCTACAACTGGCGCTCGGAGTTCCTGTTGACGGCGGTCGATTGCTGCATCGGCGTGCCGGTATGGTCGGAGGCGGCCGGTTATCTGGATGCCACCTTGCGCTACAAGGTCAGCGACAACGCCGAGCTCAGCTTCCAGGCGTCCAATCTTCTGGACACGGAATCCGTTCTGACCCAGCAACTGACGGACGCCGATGACGGTGGTTTGCGCAAGGACTACTCCTGGAACCGCACCGATCGCCGTTACATGCTGACGCTGCGGCTGAAATATTGATGAGTTGAAGGCGCGCCTCGCCACGGTGAGGCGCGCCTGTCATCGCGCGGAGCCGGGAAATGCAGCCAGGTCCTGAAAACGACGCGCCTAAATCCATTGTCATCCTGGGCGGTGGAACGGCGGGGTGGATGACCGCCGTGGCGTTGAGCAATCACCTCGGCGGCGCGGGAAAGAATCCGACCTCCATCCGGCTGGTGGAATCCGATGACATCGGCATCGTCGGCGTCGGCGAGGCGACCTTGCCCGCCATCCGCGAGTTCAACGCCTTCGCCGGCGTGGACGAGGCTGAGATGCTGTCCGCGACGCATGGGACCTACAAGCTCGGCATCGAGTTCATGGATTGGGGGCGGGTGGGAAATCGGTACGTCCATCCGTTCGGCGCGCACGGCCGACCCATCGGCGGGGTCGATTTCATCCATCACTGGACGCGGGCGCACCTGGCGGGTGAGGCGGTCGGGCCGATCGACGACTATTCCTACGCCATCGAGGCCTGTCGTCAGAACCGCTTCCAGCCGCCGTCAGAAGATAGCGACGCGGTCGAGTCGACCTATAGCTACGCCTATCATTTCGACGCGGGTCTTTATTCCCGCTTTCTCAGAACCCTCGCGGAAAAGCGCGGCGTAAAAAGAACCGAGGGAAGGGTCGAGGCGGCGGAGCGCGAGGGTGACCGGATTACGGCGCTGCGGCTGGCCTCCGGCGAGCGGATCGAAGGCGACCTTTTCATCGATTGCAGCGGTTTTCGCGCCCTCGCCATCGGCTCGCAACCTCATGACGCCTGGGAAGACTGGACCCAATGGCTGCCCTGCGACCGGGCGGTGGCGGCACCCTGTGCGCGGTCGCAGGATTTCTCACCCTATACCCGATCGACGGCCGACGTAGCGGGCTGGCGCTGGCGCATTCCGCTGCAACACCGAACGGGCAACGGCTATGTCTATTCCAGCGCCCATATTTCGGATGACGAGGCGGCGTCTGTTCTTTTGGCGAACCTGGACGGCGAGGCGCTGGCGGAGCCTCGATTTCTGCGGTTCAAGTCGGGACGGCGGCGCGCCTCATGGAACGGCAACTGTGTCGCCGTGGGCCTGTCGAGCGGGTTTCTGGAGCCGCTGGAATCGACCAGCATCTATCTGATCCAGGCGGCTGTGACCTATCTGGTCAAATACTGGCCAGGGGCCGGGGGCGGACACGGCGTGCTGCGAAAGGTCTTCAACCAGGCCATCGATTTCGAATACGACCGGGTTCGCGACTTCCTGATCCTGCACTATTGGCTGAACGAGCGGCCCGAAGCGTTGTGGCGTCGCTGTCGCGAGACGCCGCCCCCGGACAGTTTGGTCGAGACCGTCGAACTGTTCCGCAAGCGGGGTCTGGCGCCATCGCGGCGCAACGGCCTGTTCGCGGCGCCCAGCTGGATTTCTGTGCTGACGGGGCAGGGGCTGACGCCTGAAGGCTATGACCGTCTGGCGGATCACACGCCGTTCGAGACCTCTCTGGCGGCCATGACCGAAGAGCGCGCGCAGATCCTGCGCGGCGTGGCGGGAATGGCGACACACGCCGACTATGTCGGTCGGCACGCCGCGGGGATGGCCGCCTGATGGGCTGGCCGGTCTCGCGCATCGTCGTGGTCGGGGCAGGCGTGGACGCCTGGCTGTCGGCGCTGGGACTGGCGCGCGCCGCGGCCAACCTGGGCGTCCAGATCGAAGTGCTGGAGACGCCGCACGATCCGACGCCGATCGCTCTGGACGTCCTGCCCGCCGCCAAGGCCCTGCATCGCATCCTGGGCGTGGACGAGCGCGAGATCGTCCGGTCGTGCGCGGCCGTGCCGGTCGCGGGACAGCGTTTCAGCGACTGGAACGAAGGCGAACCCTTTTTCGTCCACGCCTATGCCCAGGTCGGCGAGACGGCCTCGCACATGGACTTTCTCCAGCATTGGCTGAGAGCGCGGTCGCGGGGAATGCCCGCGCGGTTCAGCGACTTCAGCCGGGGCGGGGCGGCGGTCGTGAAACGGCGTGGCCCACCGTTGCGTGGAGATTGGCGGGGCGCCGACTATGGCTATCATCTGGACGGCGCGGCCTATGTTGATCTGCTCCGACGCAAGGCCTTGGCTCTGGGCGTTCTGACGCAGTCGGTTTCGCAGGTCGAAGCTGTCTGGGAAGACGGCCGGATCGTGCGATTGAGATGGGTTGAGGGCGAGGAGACCACCGCCGATCTCTACATTGACGCGACGGGCGCCGGGGCGAAGCTGATCGGCGACGCCGGCCCCTGGGAAGATTGGTCGGCGTGGTTTCCGTTTCGGCGGCTGGCGACGTTCGTCACACCGCGCGCGGGACCGCTGGAGGCCGTCACGGACGTGCTGGCCTGGGCGGCGGGATGGGTCTGCGTCGTCGATCTGCAGGACCGGCGCGTCCTGCAATGCGCCTTCGACGAGACGGTCGCCGGGATCGACGTGGTCGAGGCGCGGATGGCTGATCTGGTCGGGACGCCGGTTCAACGGGCATCAGATCAGGCCCTGGCGCCTGGTCTGCGCCAGGGATGGGTCGGCAACTGCGTCGCCCTCGGGCGTTCGGCCATTCGGGCGGATATGCTGGACGGCGGTTGGCTGCACGGGCTTCAGGTCGGGCTGACGCATCTGGCGACGCTATTTCCGACCGAAGAGGACATGATGGCCGAGGCAGGCGCCTTCAATGCCGCTGTCCGCCGTCATGCCGAGGCGCTGAGGGATTTTCAGGCCGCGCATTATCGCCTGGCCAGACGGCCGGAACCGTCGTGGCGTGCGGCGGCCGACGTCGACCCGCCGGCGTCGCTGGCCGAGCGGCTGGAGTTGTTCGCCCTGCGCGGCGCCTTGGAGATGTTCGAGGACGAGACCTTCCAGGCCGACAACTGGCGTATGATGCTGCTGGGGCACGGGCTGATCCCGACCGATCCCGATCCAGGCATCGCCGCGCTGAAGGATGCTGTGGAGATTCCGCGCTTGCAGGGTCTGATGAAGGCGATGAACGACGAGGTCGCGACCCTTCCGACAGTCGAAGCCTGGATCGGCGCGAGGCGTTTGGCATGAGCGAGATCCGACGCATCGTGGTGGTCGGCGGCGGGACAGCGGGCTGGATGGCCGCCGCCGCCCTGGCCAAGACATTGGGCGCACGCGACCGCGAGATCGTGCTGGTCGAGTCCGAACAAATCGGGACGGTCGGGGTGGGCGAGGCCACGATCCCGATGATCCTGATGTTCAACCGCGTGCTGGGCATCGACGAGGATCAGTTCATCCGCGAGACGCGCGCCACCTTCAAACTGGGCATCGAGTTCGTCGATTGGCGCAGGCTGGGCCACAGCTATTTCCATCCGTTCGGCCTGTACGGCGCGGACATGGACGGGGTGCCGTTCCAGCACTTCTGGCTGAGGCATCAGGCGAAGGGCGGCGAGGCGGATCATGGTCTGTTCAACGCCGAGACCCTGGCCGCGCGCGAGAACCGGTTCATGCGGGCGCCGCCCGAGCGGACCCAGCATCTGCCCCGCATCAACTACGCCTTCCAGTTCGACGCCGGCCTGTATGCCGCTTTTCTGAGACGATACGCCGAAAACCTGGGCGTCGTTCGGCAGGAGGGACGGATCGTGGATGTGCCGCGCGACGGCGAAACCGGCGAGGTGACGGCGGTCGTTTTGGAGGAGGGCAAGGCCGTCGAGGGCGACTTCTTCATCGACTGCTCGGGCTTCCGGGCCTTGCTGATCGGCGAGACCCTGGGGGCGGCGTTCGAGGACTGGACCCATTGGCTGCCGGCCAACCGCGCCGCCGCCGTGCCGTGCAAGTCTGCGGGCGAACTGACGCCGTTCACGCGGGCGACGGCGCGCGAGGCGGGGTGGCAGTGGCGCATTCCGCTGCAGCACCGGACGGGCAACGGCTATGTCTTCAGCGACGCCTTCCTCTCCGAAGACGAGGCTTGCGAACGGCTGATGGAACGGCTGGACGGAGACGCGCTGGCCGAGCCGCGCATCCTTCGGTTCCAAGCGGGGCGGCGGGTTCGGACCTGGGACCGCAACGTCGTGGCCCTGGGCCTGTCGAGCGGTTTCCTGGAACCGCTGGAGTCGACGAGCATCCATCTGGTTCAGGCCGGCATCGCCAAACTGCTGGCCCACTTCCCGACCCGGCGCTGCGAGCCGCTGCTGGCCGCGAAATACAGCCGCGAGATGTCGCAGGAATATGACAGCATCCGCGACTTTCTGATTGCTCATTACAAGCTGACCGAGCGCGACGACACGCCCTTCTGGCGGCACTGTCGTGACATGGCGATCCCGGATTCCCTAGCCGAGCGGCTGGAGATTTTCCGCAGCCGGGGCGAGGTGCTGATCGGGCAGCAGGAGCTGTTCAAGGAAACAAACTGGTTCGCGGTGCTGATCGGTCAGGGCTTGGCGCCGCAAGCGCATCATCCCGTCGCCGACACCGTCGACGAAGCGACGCTGGAGCGGACGCTGAGTCACATGCGCCGGGCGGTGGCTGAGCGGGTGGCGGGGATGCCGCCGCACGAACGCTATCTGCGTGACGCCCGTCTTTCTCAGCCTTCAGCGCCCTTGGGCGTCGTCTGATTTTCGTTCGTATCCGAGGAGCCGCCATGTTCAATCGTCGCCAGATACTCGCCGCAGGGGCCGTCGCCGCCGCCGTGCCCGGAACCTTCGCCTGCGCCACCATAGGGAGGCTATCGGGCGCATCCGGCTTTGTGCGTCGTGACGGCATGGGATTGACCCTGAACGGCAAGGCCTATCGTTTCACCGGGACCAACGCCTGGTATCTGCCCTGGCTGGGCGCCGACGCCGACTATGGCGATCACGGACGGCTGACGCGTGAACTGGATCGGCTGAAAGAAGACGGCGTCAACAACATCCGCGTATCGGCCTCGGCTGAACTGTCGCCGCTGAAGAATTCGGTGCGGCCCGCCTTCCGCGATCGCGGGGCGGACTACAACGAGGCCCTGCTGGTCGGACTGGATCGCACCCTGTCGGAGATGGGGCGGCGGAACATGAAGGCGGTGCTGTACCTGACCAACTTCTGGGAATGGTCGGGCGGGATGATGACCTATCTGTCCTGGGTCAACGGCGGTCGCTACATCGACATGAACGACCCGGCGCACCCTTGGCCGGAGTTCGCCGACATCAACGCCGGCTTCTATCGCAGCGCCGAGGCGGTCGGTCTGTATCACGACTACGTCCGCGCGGTGGTCGGGCGCACCAACACCCTGACCGGCAAGCGCTACGCCGACGATCCCGCCATCATGGCCTGGCAGTTGTCCAACGAGCCACGCGCCGCAGGCGCTAATGACAAGGTGCGCCAGAACCAGCCGGCCTTCCTGACCTGGGTCAACGACACGGCGCGCCTGATCAAGTCCATCGCCCCCAATCAACTCGTCTCGACCGGCAGCGAAGGGCTGAAGGGCTCGGGCGAGCAGGCGGACATCGTGGCGGACACGCACCGGTCGCCGGACATCGATTATGTCACCGCCCACATCTGGCCGGGCAACTGGGGCTGGCTTGATCGCCAGAACATGGCCCAGACGCATGATCGCGCCTGTGCGCTGACCGCCGAATACATCGCCCAGCACGTCGAAATGTCGAAGGGGCTGAACAAGCCGCTGATCATCGAGGAGTTCGGATATCCCCGTGACGGCGATGTGTATGATCCGGCCGCTGCGACCACGCTGAGGGACGGTTTCTACGACACCATCTATGCGGCGGTCCTGGCGGACGCGCGGGCGGGCGGACCCATCGCCGGCACCAACTTCTGGGCCTGGAACGGCGAAGGCCGGGCGGCCCATCCCGACTTCCGCTTCAAGTCCGGCGATACGGCCTGGCTGGGCGATCCGCCGCACGAGCCGCAGGGATGGTACGGGGTGTTCGACGCCGACGCCTCGACCCGTCGCCGCATTCGCGCCAATGCCGCCGCCATGTCGGCGCTGAGCGTCTGACGTCCATGGCGGGGCGTGAAAATCTAGCCGCGCCCCGCCTGCATCAGGATGGCGTCGGACGGCAGCAGCTGGTCGAGGAAGGGCAGGATGGCCGCGCCGATGGCGGGCGCATCCTGGGCGATGACGGCCGGCATGATCTTGGGTCGCGAGGGCAGGGCGATCCGGCTCAGCGCCTGGCTCAAGCCCGAGGCCAGTCGTTCGATCAGCGGCGCGGGCAGTCGCCCGCCGATCAGCAGGGCGTCCGGATCGATCAGGCAGGCCAGCCCGACCAGGGGCAGGGTCAGAGACCGGACCGAATCCGCCAGCCATGTTTCAATGACGTCAGCGACGATCGGCGTCGGGTCGTTCAGATGGTCAATGGACGGCGACGCCACGCCGGCCTTCTCCAACCGCTCCAACAGGGCGGACATGGAGACCGTGTCCTGAACGACCGCCCCCGGCGAGGCCGCCGTGGGATCGGGCATCAGGCCGATTTCGCCGCTGCGCGAGGCCGCGCCGCGATGATAGTTCCGATCGATCACCAGCCCGCCGCCGAGACCGGCGCTGATCAGCAGATAGAAGAAGCTGGGGTTGTCAAAGGCGGTGCCATATTCGGCCTCGCCCAGAGCCGCCGCAGCCGCGTCGTTGTCGCAATGGATCGGCCAGGGCATCAGGGCGGCGAGCTCTTGATCGATGGCGGTGTCGTTCCAGCGCTCGTAGCCCTGCGGACGGTGCGCCAGACTGATCCGGCCCAGGTCGTCGGGGATGGCGACGCCCACGCCAAGGATACGCGATCGTTCCACGCCGCCCGAAGCGATCAGGTCGTCAAGACTTTCGCGCACGAAGGCGATCACCTCGTCGGGCATGGCGAAGGCGATTTCGTGCGACACCCGGCTGCGAACCACGCCTTCCAGGTCAAGCGTGACCAACGTCAGGTGATCGCGGTCGATGTTCAGCCCGATGCTGAAGGCGCCCTCGGCCACCACACGCAGTTTCAGCGCCGGATGGCCGCGCACGCCCTTTCGGCGGCTGGCCACCGTAACAAGGCCCATCTCGGTCAGGCGATGGGTGATATTGGCGATGGTCGGAGCGGTCAGGCCAGTCTGCTGCGAAATCTCGATCCGGGTCACATCGGGTTGGATCCGGATCGCCTGAAGCACGGTGCGAAGATTGTAGTCGCCGGCGCGCACCAGATTGGTTCCCGACAAGGTGCCCGAAAGCGTGCGCGACGCACGCGCTTCGCGCCCCTCCGACGCGATGGTTTCGGGTGCGGAGTATGGCATGTCGGGACGGTTGGCTGTCATGAACTCGTGCAGCGATTTTCGAACGAAATCTCTGGCTCGTGAATGTTCAAGATACAAGAAAATCGGATAAGTAAAACAAATTGACCTTTTTAGCTTCGGCACCGTCTTGGTCTCGTCGCGGGAAAGGTTTCAGTGGGGTGATTAAATGATTCAGATTGGCGTGGATTTTGGCGGGACCAAGATCGAGGCTGCGGCGCTGAATGGCTCGGGGGACTTTCTGGCGCGTCTCCGGGCGCCCAATCCCGGCGGTTACGACGCGGCGATACGTGACGTGCGCGACCTCGTTCTGAAGGTTGAGGAGGATACGGGGCGTCAAGGCACCATCGGCATCGGCGCGCCGGGGTCTCCATCGCCGCGTGACGGCATGATGCGCAACGCCAACGCCACCTTCCTGAACGGACGCCCGTTCCAACAGGATCTTGAGGCGGCGCTCGGGCGGGCGGTTCGTCTGGCCAATGATGCGAACTGCATGGCGCTGTCGGAAGCCTTCGACGGGGCGGCGGCAGGCGCGCGGTCGGCCTTCGGCGTCATTATTGGCACCGGCGTCGGCGGCGGCCTGGTCGTGGACGGAAAAATCGTCGAAGGCGCCAACGGCATGGGGGGCGAGATGGGCCACATCTCCCTGCCTTGGATGACGCCCGACGAATATCCAGGGCCGGAATGTTGGTGCGGAAAGCGCGGTTGCCTCGAGACGCTGGTGTCCGGCACGGGGCTGCAACGCGATCACGAACGCAGGACGGGTGAGGCCATGGAGGCGCCTGCGGTGATCGAGGCGGCGCGCGCAGGCGACGCCCAGGCCCAGGAGACGCTGGACGCCTATGTCAGCCGACTGGGGCGTGCCTTGGCGATGATCGTCAATATCGCCGATCCCGATGTGTTCGTGCTGGGCGGGGGTATGTCGAATGTAACCGAGATCTATGATCGGCTGCCGGAAGTCGTATCCGCCCATGCGTTCGGCGGCGCCTGGCAGGGGCGGGTGGTTCAGGCGCGCTGGGGCGATTCCTCCGGTGTGCGGGGAGCGGCCCGGCTGTGGAGCTGACGGCCTCCGATCAATGATGAGTGCCGCAAGGACATGAAGATGAAGAACCGCCTCGCCGCCGCCCTGCTGTGCGCCACGCTTTTGGACGCCAGCGGCGCTTTCGCCTCGACGCTGACGGTCTCGCCGACAGCCACGGCGCCCGGACGCGGGCTGCCGATCCATGTTGGTGGTCGGGTTCAGGTTCTGGGGACGGGCGCCGAGACCACCTATCGCTCGCAGTGGCCGGGCGTCTATTTCGAGAGCGCTTTCCATGGCCGCGACGTCGCCTTCCGCACCGGTCCGGGCGATGTGAGGCTGCGCGTGACAGTGGACGGCCAGGCGGTCGATGTGATGCGCCCGGCGGCAGGGCTGCACAGGATCGAGGGACTGTCGGACGGTGATCATCGTCTGCGGATCGACGTCATCAGCGAGAACCAGTCGTCGCCCGTCGATTTCGGCGGCGTCTATGGGGCGCCCGCGCAGGGCCTGCCCATCCATGCGCGGGATCGCCAGATCGAGTTCATCGGCGATTCTCACACGGTCGGTTACGCCAACACCTCCAACCAGCGAATCTGCGCGCCAGATCAGGTGTGGGAGACGACGGACACTGCGGCGGGCATCGCCGGACTGATGGCTCAGCGCTATCAGGCCGACTATCAGGTCAACGCCATCTCGGGCCGGGGCGTCGTGCGCAACTATGATGGCGCGCCGCTCGATACCTTGCCCCAGGCCTATGGCTTCGTTCTGTTCGACAAGAAGACGCCCTACGCCGACCCCGAATGGCGACCCCAGGTCGTCGTCGTCGCCCTGGGCACCAATGATTTTTCCACGCCCGTAAAGCCCGGCGAGAAATGGCGCGATCTGGCGGCCCTGACGGCCGATTATGAGGCATCCTACGCGACCTTTCTTAGCGCCGTGGCTCAGCGCAATCCGCAGGCGCGCATACTGGTTTGGGGGATGGCCGGCAGCGCGATGGCCGGTGTTGCGTCGCGCGTGGTCGATACGTTGAAGGCCTCCGGTCTGAACCAAATCGCCTTCGTGCCGGTATCCGGCATGGAACTGAACGCCTGCGACTGGCATCCTGATCTGGCCGACGATCGCGCGGTCGCCGCTGCCCTGACGGCGGCCCTGGGCGAAGATCCCGCTGTGTGGTCACGATGAGGGCCGCCCTCAAGGCGTGGGCCCTGGCCCTGCTTCTGGCCTCCGCGCCGGCGGTCGTCATGGCGCAGACGGTGATCGGTGCGCTGCATATGGATCAGACAGGTCCGGTCATCGCGCCCGAAGTCTATGGCCAGTTCATGGAACAGCTGGGGACCGGCATTGATGGGGGCGTGTGGGTGGGGCCTGATTCCGCTGTCCCGAATACGCGTGGGTTCCGCAACGACGTGGTCGGAGCCCTGAAGGCGTTGAAGACGCCGGTCTTGCGCTGGCCCGGCGGTTGCTACGCGGACATCTATCACTGGCGCAACGGCGTCGGTCCGCGCGAGCGGCGGCCCATCACCCTGAACCGCTGGTGGGGCAACAAGGAAGAGGACAACGCCTTCGGCACCCACGAGTTCTTCGACTTCGCCGAATTGATCGGGGCCAAGACCTACCTGAGCATCAACGCCGGATCGGGCACGCCGGCCGAGGCGGCGGACTGGATCGAGTACATCACCTCGCCGTCCAACTCCCGCCTGGCGCAGGAGCGGCGCGCCAACGGGCGCGAGCAGCCGTGGAAGATCGACTATCTAGGTATCGGGAACGAGCCGTGGGGATGCGGCGGTCGGATGCGGGCGAACTGGTACGCCGACGTGTTTCGTCAGTATGTCGGATTCATCACCCCGGGGGCCGGGACGACCGTCGTGGCGGGCGGGCCGAACGCCGACGACTATGATTGGACCCGCACGCTGATGAGCGTGGCGGGCAAGGATTTCGACGCCCTGTCGCTGCACTACTATACCCTGCCGACCGGAGACTGGACGACCAAGGGCGCGGCGCGCGGCTTCGGCGAGGACCAATGGCTGTCGGCCTTCGTCCAGACCTATCGCATGGAGACGATGCTTCGCGCCCATGACGCCATCATGGACGAGACCGATCCCGAGTCGAAAAAGGTTCTGGCCGTCGATGAATGGGGCGCCTGGTACGATCCGACGCAGGGCTCTCCGCCCGGATGGCTGCAGCAGCAGAACACCTTGCGCGACGCCCTGCTGGCGGCGGTGAATCTGAACATCTTCCACCGTCACGCCGATCGGGTGAAGCTCGCCAACATCGCCCAGATGGTCAATGTCCTGCAGGCCATGATCCTGACCGACGGGTC
The DNA here is from genome assembly GCF_044807075.1 of Brevundimonas vesicularis. Taxonomy (GTDB): domain Bacteria; phylum Pseudomonadota; class Alphaproteobacteria; order Caulobacterales; family Caulobacteraceae; genus Brevundimonas; species Brevundimonas vesicularis_G. The sequence goes on along the minus strand of NZ_CP085234.1, from coordinate 2,836,092 downwards.
AAAAATGGTGCTGACGCCAACCTATTACGCCTTCCAAATGTACCAGCCGTTCCAGGGCGCGACCGTGCTGCCGCTGAAGATCGAAGCGCCCGCCTATGGTCCGCTGAAGGCTGTCGATGGGACGGCGGCGCGCGGCGCCGACGGCAAGGTTCGGCTGGCGCTCGTCAACCTCGACCCCCGCCAGGTCAACACGGTGTCGATCGCCTTGGATGGCGCGGGGGTAAGGGCGGTTTCGGGACAGGTGCTGACGGCCCAGGCCATGGATGCCCAGAATGATTTCGACGCCGCGCCTGACGTGACGCCGCAGCCGTTCCTCGACGCACGCCTATCTGGCGGTCTTCTGACCGCGACCTTGCCGGCCAAGTCGCTGGTCGTTCTGACGCTGGATTGAGAAGGTGGCGATGAACGGGAAACATGGTGCAATCCTCGCCCTTATGCTGGCGTCTGCGGCGTGGTCGCAGACGGGAACGGCTTCGGCCCAGACGGCCGCAAAACCTTTGATGGCGAACCTGTTCGCCGATCACGGCGTGCTGCAACGGGATCGCCCGATCTCGGTCTGGGGCGACGCCGCGCCGGGCGAGACCGTCAGCGTCACCTTGGGGGATGTGCAGGCGCAAGGGGTGGCGGACGCCGTCGGGCGTTGGCGCGCCGCCTTGCCGGCCCAGGGCGCCGGCGGCCCCTATGTGCTGACCGCGCGAACGGCGGCGGGCGCGGTCCAGTCGGCGCAGGACGTGATGGTCGGCGACGTCTTTCTGTGTTCAGGCCAGTCGAACATGGAGCAGCCGATCCGCTACGCCCAGCGCGCGTGGGACCCGGTCGCCACCGCGGCGGATCGTCAAATCCGACTGCTGACCGTAGCGAAGGACAGCGCCGTCCAGCCGCTGGACGCCCTGCGTCATCCCGTGTCGTGGAGCGAGGCCACGCCCCAGACGGTGGAGGAGTTCTCCGCCGTCTGCTTCTTCTTCGGCCAGTCTCTGCGTCAAAAGGAAGATGTGCCGGTCGGGCTGATTTCGGACTCCTGGGGCGGGTCGTCTCTTCAAACCTGGATCGACGCGGATCGGCTGAAGGCCACGGGCCGGTACGACGCCCGGCTGGCGGCGTTGAAGACGTACGCCGACGATCGTCGTTCAGGTGTCGTGCAGTGGATGAACCTCTGGCAGGACTGGTGGGTCGAAAAGGTCGGGGATCGGCCATGGCGCGATCGGGGCGGAGACTGGGCGCCGGCGCCGGACATGACCAAGCCATGGGAGCAGTGGGGCGTGCCTGCCCTGGCCCAGTTCGACGGCATGGTCTGGTATCGGCTTGAGTTCGACCTGACGCGCGCGCAGGCGGCGTCGGGCGTCAGCCTGTCATTGGGCATGGTGGACCAGATCAACCTGACCTGGATCAATGGCAAGCCTGTCGGGGCCGGCGAGCCGGGAGAGCAGAACTACAGCGTGCCTGAAGGGATATTGAAACCCGGCCGCAATGTGCTGGTCGTCAACGTCATGGACAGCTGGGGCGATGGCGGCGTTTTCGGCCCGTCCGAGGCCAGGGTGCTGAAGACGGCGGACGGGGCGAGTGTGCCGTTGGATCCGTTCGGCTGGCGCTATCGTCAGGTTTCGCCCGAGGTCAAGCCGGCGCCGCGCGCGCCGTGGGAGGCGCTGTTCGGTCTTTCCACCCTGTCGAACGCCATGATCGCGCCATTGCACGACTATGGTTTGAAAGGCGTGCTCTGGTATCAGGGCGAGTCGAACGTCGCCTATGAACAGGATAATTACGCCCAGGAGATGGGCGTGTTGATGTCCGACTGGCGGGCGCGACTGGGCCAGCCGGAGCTGCCTTTCCTGATTGCGCAACTCGCGAACTTCGGCCGCCTTCAGGACGAGGGCGGCGGCTCGGGCTGGGCCGAGGTGCGCGACGCCCAGAGAAGGGCCGTTGAAGCGGACCCTCACGCGGGTCTGGCCGTGACCATCGATCTGGGCGACCGTCACGACATTCATCCCGGTCAAAAGCGCGAGGTCGGGCGTCGTCTGGCGCGCGCGGCCGAGGCGGTCATCTATGGTCGGGACGGCGCAAAGGCGGGGCCGGCGGCGGTCTCGGCTTCGCGCGAGGCCGACGGGCGCATCCGCGTGCAACTGCGCGACGCCGTCGGACTGCGCGCTGTCGGCAGCCCCGGGGTGACGGGGCTGGAGCTTTGCAGTCCGGCCGAGCACGATTGCCGCTACGCTGTCGGCCGCGTCATCGACGGCGCCGTGCTGATCGAGCCGATGGGGGCCGAGCGTCAGGTGGTGCGTTACTGCTGGGACGACGCCCCGATCTGCAATCTGTTCGACGCCGACGACCTGCCGCTGGGACCGTTCCGTCTTGCCGCCGCGCGATGAGGCTGGACGTTCTCAATCGTCGCGAGACGATGCTGGGCCTGACGACGGCGATGGGGCTGAAAGCCTTCGCGCCGGGGTCTGATCGTCGCCTTCGTTACCCCTCGCCGTCGGCGGAGGCCAAGGCGCTGTACGGGTTTCTTTGGGGCATCTACGGCGTCCACACCCTGACCGGGCAGCAGGAGCAGAACTTCACCTCCGCAGGGCCGGGGCAGGAGCTGGCCTATCTGAAACGTGTGACGGGTCGCCAGCCGGCCTTGCTCGGCTTCGACTACATTCACCCCGACGAGAACGCCGCCGTCAACGAGCGCGCCATCGCCTGGGCCCGTTCAGGCGGCATAGTTTCCATCTGTTGGCACTGGGGCGCGCCGGGTGGACCGCCGGGTTACGAGGCTTCCAAGGCTGACTTCGACCTGGAGGCGGGATTGACGCCCGGCACCCCGGAAAACAAGGCGATGCTGCGAGACATGGACGTGGTCGCCGACCTGTTGAAAGGCCTGCGCGATGCGGGCGTGCCGGTGCTGTGGCGGCCGTTGCACGAGTTCAGCGGCCAGTGGTTCTGGTGGGGGCGTCACGGCGCCGAAGGGTTCAAGGCTCTGTGGCTGCTGATGCAGGATCGCTTCACCCAGCTGCATCGTCTGGACAATCTGATCTGGGTGCTGGGTTGGGCGGGCCAGAACGTGGATCCAGCCTTCTATCCGGGGCGCGCCCACGTCGACATCGTCGGAGCCGACATCTATGTCGAGGACGACGGCAATCTGGCGCCCATGTTCGCACAGGTGAAGGCGATCGTCGGGAACTCCGTTCCTATCTGCCTGCACGAGAACGGGCCGGTGCCGGACCCCAGCCGGCTGGGACCGGACGCCGATTGGCTGTGGTTCATGACCTGGCACACCGAATGGTTGGAATCCGACACCCTCAATCCGCCGGATCGACTGCGCCGAGCCTATGCGTCAGACCGATACCTGACACACGACCAACTGCCGATCGACTTCCTGACCCGTCGCCGGCTGGAGGCGCCCTTTTATCCCTCAGCGCGGCGTAATTCTTAGGGCCGCGCCGCCGCTGGGCTGCAGATTCAGCGTCAGGGTCGTCGTCGCATCGACGCCCTGGGTCGAGATGTTCGTGCGGTTCGGCGCGTCGCCGTCGGCATAGAGCGTCGCCTCGAACCGACCACGTCCCAGGAAGTCCAGCGGCAGGCTGACCGTCCGGCCGTCGGTGTTCGTCATGGCCCCGACGTACCAGTCACGTCCCTTGCGACGCGCCAAGACAATGGACTGTCCGAGCTCGCCGCCGAGGAAGCGCGTCTCGTCCCAGGTCGTCGGAACCTGGGCGATAAAGGCCGTTTCCGGCTGGCGGGCATAGGCGTCCGGCGTGTCGGCGACGGTCTGCAGCGGGCTTTCATAGACGACGAACATCGCCAGGCCGTGCGCCCGCGTGGTCATCACCGTGGGCAGCAGGAACCTGTCGCGGAATGTCTCCGGCGTCTGATTGTCGAACCCGCCGGGCGTATAGTCCATCGGTCCCAGCAACATGCGGGTATAGGCCAGGGTGACGTTGTGCCCGGCCGTGATCCGGCTGGACCATTTGTTGTTCTCGGCCCCCAGAACCCCTTCTTGGGTAATGAAGTTGGGGTAGGTTCGGGTCAGGCCGGTCGGATGGAAGGCGCCGTGCAGATTGACCATCAGTCGATGCTGCGCGGCCTGGCTCAGCAGCCGATGATACCAGTCGACCATTTGTTGATCGTCGCGGTCCATGAAATCGACCTTGATCCCGGCGATTCCCCAGGCTTGATATTGCGCCAGGGCGGCATCGAACTGGGCGTCCAGCGCCTTCCAATTCAGCCAAAGAAACAGTCCGACGCCCTTGGCTCGGCCGTAGGCGACCAGTTCGGGAATGTCGATTTCCGGCACGGTGGCGGTCACGTCCACGCCGGGCCGCACGACCCCGCCGCCGCCGGCGCCGCGATACCAACCCTCGTCTATGGTCACGTACTGCAGACCATTGGCGGCCGCGAAGTCGATAAAGGCCTTGAAGGTGGCGGTGTTCATGCCGCTGTCCGGCACAGCCTCGATCAGCCCGCCGTTCCACCAGTCCCAGGCCGACTTGCCCGGCTTGACCCAGCCGGCGGCGAATGTCGCCGGCGCGCTCAAGTCGGTGATCAGGGTGGACTCGATTAGATCGCCAGCCTTGTCGCCGATCATGACCACCCGCCAGGGCGTCTCCAGATCCTGTCCGAGTCGCGCCGTGGCCACGACGGCGGGGGCGTCAGTGGGGGCGTCCAGACGAGGCGCCAGTTTGGCCTGAACCCCAAGACCGCCGTCGCCGCGTCCCGACAGATAGAGGCCGGGATAGTCTTTCAGGTCCGCCTCGGCGATGGCGAACGCCGGACCACCCGCTGCGGTTTCGCACACCAGCGGCGCGTCGAAGGCGTTGTATTCGCGGATATGCGAGGCCGGCAGCGGATCGAACTCCCCCTCGTGGCTGGAGTTGAACCGACCCAGGTTCAGGCCCCAGCAGGTATAATCGGCGGGGAAGGCGAACTGGGTGTTCTCCGACACCAGGCCCAGTGGCGCGTCGCCCGACGGCGCCACGCGATAGCGGAAGGCCACCCCGTCGTCATAGGCGCGCAGAATGAGCTGTATCGCTGGCTTGGCGTCCGTCGTGGGGGCGCTCAGCGTCATCTCGCGCCAAGCGGATCGGACATGCGAGGTGCGACCCAGCAGGGCGTAGTCGTCGATGCCTTCTCTGACCGCGTCTGCTGTGAAGAGGGCATCTCCAACATTGATCCGACGTTCCAGGGTTAGGCCCAAACCCGACGGGCTGATGACGACCCGTCCGTCGCGAAGCACGGATAGCGCGGACTTGCCGTCGGCCAGTGTGACCTGAATCGATAACCGACCATTGGGCGACGTCAGCTCCGCCTGGCCGTCAGCGGCCATAGTAGGAGCGGCAGAGGCGAAGACGGCGCCTGCGCCGACGCAGGCCAGCAAGCCGCACAAGCGAGAGTTCATCTGACGGTACTTATCCCTGAGTGTTCTATGTCATCTTGGCATGAGGGACTTACGCGCCTGCTTGAGCGTCGCGCCAAGCTCTCACGAAAGCCGCCGCCTGATGACCGACCTGTTCGGCTGACTGCCCCGGCTTGAACACGGCCGAGCCGATGCCGAAGCCGGAGGCGCCGGCGGAGCGCCAGGCGGCCATGCTGTCGGGATCAACGCCGCCGACGGGGTAGATCCGGGTGGCGGCGGGCAGGACGGCGCGGACGGCTTTGAGGCCTTTGGGGCTGGCGACCTCGGCAGGGAAGAGTTTCAGGGCGTCGGCTCCGGCGCCCAGGGCGGCAAAGGCTTCGGACGGCGTGAAGAAGCCGGGCAGGGACAGCAGGCCCAGGGTCTTGGTCTCGGCGATCACCTCGACATTCGTATTGGGCGAGATGATCAGCTGGCCGTCGGCGTCCGCTACCTCTCGCGCCGCCGCGACGCTCAGCACCGTGCCTGCGCCGACCAGGGCGCGGCCGTCAAGGGCTCCGCGCAGGCGACGGATGCTCTCCAGCGGTTCGGGCGAGTTCAGCGGCACTTCCAGACAGCGGAAACCGGCTGCGACGATGGCCTCGCCGATCTCGACCGCCTCGTCCGGCTTTAGGCCGCGCAGGATGGCGATCAGCGGGAGGGCGTCGAGGCTTTCGATAGAAACTGGAATCATTGGGATACGGCCTCGTGAATGCGCCACAGACCCTTGGCGGTGGCGGCGGCGCCGTCCGCAATGCGGACATCGTGAAAACCGCCCTGCGCGAGGGCGGCGGCGTAGCGGCGGCTGAGCGCCTCGGCGCCGATCAGGATGATGGGGCGATGGTTGGCGTCGGCCTGAGCCGCGACCTCGGCCCCGATCAACAGGCCGGACAGATAGTCGGCCGAGGACGCGGGCGAAAGGCGTCCGGACAAGCCTTCAACCCGCACCGAGAACAGGGCGGCGGTGACGGCAGGGTCGAGCAGGGATCGCTCGACGCCAGCCGCGAAGGCGTCGTCGTCCACGCCCGGCTCGCCCATGTCGGCGCCCAGAATGGTGCCCTTGCGGATGGCGGCGAACAGTTCGCCGGTCATGAAGGTTCGGAAATTCGTGATCCGGCTCCCTGCGGTGCGAATCCATTTGCTATGGGTGCCGGGGCCGACGACGACGGCGTCATCGGGGGCATCCAAGCCGAAGACCTGGGTCTCCTCGCCGCGGATCACGTCCTGAAGTCGGCCGTCCTCGAACACGGCGACCCCGGGCACGATGGAGACGTGGCGCGCGTCGTCGGGACTGGCCACGCCTCTCGCCAGATCGGCGACGCCGGCGGGGCAGGGCAGATAGGCCATCTCGCACCACCGGCCCCGCGCCCCGGCCATGCCGCTGATCAGGACGGGCAGGCGGTCGTCCAGCCAGTCGCCCGCGACCGCGTTCAGCACGTGGTGGAACTGGTTCGGCGACAGACCGCCCGCGCCGCGCGGGTCTGAGCGGCTGTCCAGCACCGCGCCGCCCTGGGCGATCCGCATGACGCGCAGATTGCTGGTGCCCCAATCGACCCCGATCAGTCCGGTCGCTGAACTCACCTCACCACCAGATCGTATAGACCAGGATCAGGAAGGCGATCACGCCGACCGCCGCCAGGTTGAAGCCCAGCGAGGTCTTGTAGCTGATCTGGTCCAGCTTGATCTTCATGGCGTCAGGCTTGGCCGGGACCAGCAGGGACACGATCACCGCCGCGATCAGCGAGACGACGAAGACGACGCCGACCCGGTTCATGAAGGGGAAGATGAACTGACCGGTTTCCTGCAGCCACCAGAAGATGGCCGACAGCACGACAGAGCCGATGGCGGCGGTCAGTGCGCCGGCTTCGGAAGCCCGCTTCCAGAACAGGCCCAGCATGAAGATGACCACGATGCCGGGGGTGAAGAAGCCGGTGAACTCCTGGATGAACTGGAACGCCTGATCGAAGCCGCCCAACAACGGACGGGCGGTCAGAATGCCGATGACGACGGCGGCGACGGCGGCGATCCGGCCGACGGTCACCAGCTGATGTTCGGGCGTGTCCTTCTTGATCTTGGCGTAGAGGTCCAGGGTGAAGATGGTCGAGATCGAGTTCACCTTGGAGGCCAGCGAGGCGATGATGGCGGCAATCAGGGCGGCGAAGACCAGACCCTTCAAGCCGACCGGCAGCAGGTTCATCATGGTCGGATAGGCTTGGTCCGGCGCCGACAGATTGGGCGCTAGGATCAGCGCCGCCATGCCCGGCAGCACCACGATCACCGGCATCAGCAGCTTCAGATAGGCGGCGAAGGCGATGCCCTTCTGGGCTTCCGGCAGCGACTTGGCCGCCAAGGCGCGCTGGATGATGTACTGGTTGAAACCCCAGTAGCTGATGTTCATCACCCAAAGGCCGCCCAGCAGGACGGCGATGCCCGGCAGTTCCTGATAATGGGGATTGTCCTTGGACAGGATCATGTCGAACTTGTCCGGGAACTGGGTGATCAGGGTATGGAAGCCCGCGACTACACCGCCCGCGCCGCCGATGGTCGACAGGGCGATGAAGCCGATGATCAGGCCGCCGCAGACCAGCAGGGCCACCTGCACGATGTCGGTCAGGGCTACGGCCTTCAGGCCGCCCCACAGCTGATAGGCTAGGGCGAAGACGCCGATGGCGACGATGGCGTAGTCCTGGTTGAAGCCGGTGACAGTGTGCGCCGCGATGGCGCCTAGCCACAGGATCGAGGTCACGTTCACGAAAACGTAGAGCAGCAGCCAGAAGACGGCCATCACATTGCGGATCGTCGGCCCGTACCGCTGCTGCAGGAACTGCGGCATCGTCACGATCTCGTTGCGCAGGAAGATCGGCAGGAAGAACTTGCCCACGATCAGGAGGGTCAGCGCCGCCATCCATTCATAGGAGGCGATGCCCAGGCCGATCACATAGCCCGAGCCGCTCATGCCGATGATCTGCTCGGCTGAGATGTTGGCGGCGATCAGCGAGGCGCCGATTGCCCACCACGGCAGGCTCTTGGACGCCATAAAATAGTCTGTGGAGGTCTTCTGCTCGCCCGCCTTGCTGCGCGAGACCCACTGGGCCAGTCCGAAGATGAAGATGGCGTAGATCGTCAGAATCGCCAGATCGATGCCTGCGAGCGACATGGTGCATTTCCCCGATGCGGCCCGTTATCGAGCTTGGTTCAAAGCCTAGGCGAGCATCCACCCTGTCGCAATGGATTTTTTATATGCGCTGACGCATTTTACCTGCGATAATGAGTAGGCCGTTCGCCGCTTCGGCTTCCATCGCGGCGGCGGCAAGGGCAAGGTTAGGCCCGAGTGACAGGATTGCCATGACCGACCAAGACGCCGTCGACGACCGCAAATACCGCGCGCCTGCGTTGGAGAAGGGCCTGGACGTTCTGGAGTTGTTGTCGGCCCAAGGTGAGCCGATGACGCCTTCGCAGATGTCCGTCACCCTGGGACGCTCGGTCAGCGAACTGTTCCGCATGATCCAGGTTCTGGAGTTTCGCGGCTATATCGAACAGTCGACCGACGGCTATCGCCTGACCAATCGTCTGTTCACGCTCGGCATGACCCAGGCGCCGATCAAGTCGCTGGTCGATGTCGCCATGCCGGCCATGCGCGATCTGGCGTCGTCGACGATGCAGTCCTGCCATCTGGTCGTGCCGTCCGGCGACCAGATCGTGGTCATCGCTCGGATCGAGAGCCCCGGCGACCTCGGCTATTCGGTGCGGATCGGCTACCGGCGCAGCATACTGCACGCCACCTCGGGGCTGATGTTCTATTCGCGAGCGAACGCGCGAGCCCGCAAGTACCTGCATGACATCCTGGCCGCCCAGTTCGGCCAGCCGGCTGTGGAGGCGTTCGCGGAGCGTTCCCAGGCGATGACGCAAGGCCTCTATGTCGAGCGGGCCAGCGATTTCGTGAAGGGTGTTACGGACCTCGTGGCGCCGATCATGGGATCCGACGGGATCATCGCCACCCTGATCACGCCTTTCATAGAACAGGCCCCGATGACCTGCACAAAGGACGATGCGGCTGCGCTTCTGGCGCGGGCCGCTGAGGTGATCTCGGACCAGATGAGCGCCGTATCCCAGGCTTGATCCAATCTTCGCTGTTTTTTGTTGACGGCAACAAGTTTCATTTGTGAAAAGACCTTGGGCCGCGTAGACGGCCTCCGGCCTGGGGAGGCCCGCATCCATGGCTGCCATCTACTCCGATCTGAAGGGCAAGACCGTCGTCGTCACCGGCGGCGCCGGCGGCATCGGCGAGAGCATCGTTCGGGCCTTTCATGCGCAGGGTGCGCGAGTCGGGTTTCTGGACATTGACACGGCGCGCGGCGCGAAACTTCAGGCCGAGTTGGGGCAGGGCGCGCTATTCGTCGCCTGCGACCTGACCGACATTCCGGCGCTGAAGGCCGCCATCGCCACGGTGCGAGACGCCTTTGGTCCCATCGACATCCTGGTCAACAACGCCGCCCACGACGAACGTCACGCCACGCTGGAGGTGACGGAAGAGTACTGGGACGGCCGAATGGCTGTGAACCTCAAGCACCAGTTCTTCGCCGCCCAGACGGTACTTCCCGACATGAAGGCGTCGGGCAAGGGCGCGATCGTCAATCTTGGCTCGACCTCCTGGGTCATTGGCCAAGGCGGTATGCCGGCCTATACGGCCTGCAAATCGGCGGTAATCGGACTGACCCGTTCGCTGGCCCGCGATTTCGGCCAGTTCGGCGTGCGGGTGAACGCCGTCGCGCCCGGCTGGATCATGACCGAGCGCCAACTGGAGCACTGGGTCACGCCGGAAACCGAAGAAGAGATTTACGCCAACCAGTGCCTCAAGCGCCGGCTTGTGCCGGACGACATCGCTCGCGTCGTCGTCTTCATGTGCTCGGACGAGGCGAGGGCGATCACCAATCAACACTATGTCGTCGATGGCGGCTGGACCTGAAATGACCGACACCTCCAAGACCGCAAAGCCGCTCCGCAGCCGCGCCTGGTTCGACAATCCGGAAAACCCGGACATGACGGCGCTGTATCTGGAGCGCTATCTGAACTACGGCCTGACGCGCAAAGAGCTTCAGTCGAACAAGCCGATCATCGGCATCGCCCAGACCGGCTCGGACCTGTCGCCCTGCAACCGCCACCACCTGGTCCTGGCTGAGCGTGTGCGCGAGGGCATCCGCGAGGCGGGCGGCATCGCCATGGAGTTCCCCGTCCATCCGATCCAGGAGACCGGCAAGCGTCCGACCGCCGGTCTGGACCGCAATCTGGCCTACTTGGGTCTGGTCGAGAGCCTCTACGGCTATCCGCTGGATGGCGTCGTCCTGACCATCGGTTGCGACAAGACCACGCCTGCCTGCCTGATGGCGGCCGCCACTGTGGACATTCCCGCCATCGCCCTGTCGGTCGGCCCCATGCTGAACGGCTGGCACAAGGGCGAGCGCACCGGCTCCGGCACCATCATCTGGAAGGCGCGCCAGATGATGGCGGCCGGAGAGATCGACTATGACGGCTTCATCGAACTGGTGGCCTCGTCCGCCCCGTCGGTCGGCTATTGCAACACCATGGGCACGGCGACGACGATGAACTCGCTGGCCGAGGCGCTGGGCATGTCGTTGCCCGGCTCGGCCGCCATTCCGGCGCCGTATCGCGAGCGCGCCCAGGTCGCCTATGAGACCGGCCTGCGGATCGTGGAGATGGTGCGCGAGGATCTGAAGCCGTCGGACATTCTGACCAAGGAAGCCTTCCATAACGCCATCGTCGTCAACTCCGCCATCGGCGGCTCGACCAACGCGCCGATCCACCTGACGGCTCTGGCCCGCCACGCCCACGTCGACGTGCCGCTGCAGGATTGGCAGACCCAAGGGCTGAAGGTGCCGCTGCTGGTCAACCTGCAGCCGGCCGGCGAGTATCTGGGCGAGGACTATTTCCATGCCGGCGGCGTGCCCGCCGTGGTGTCCGAACTGATGAAGCAGGGACTGATCAATGAGGGCGCCCTGACCGTGACCGGCAAGTCCATCGGCGAGAACTGCAAGACCGCTGAAATCCACCTGCCCGACGTCATCAAGACCTTCGATGCGCCGATGAAGACCGACGCCGGATTCGTCGTCTTCAACGGCAATCTGTTCAGTTCGGCCATCATGAAGCTGAGCGTGATCTCGGACGAGTTCCGCGAACGCTACCTGTCGAACCCCGAAGACCTGAACGCCTTCGAAGGCCCGGCCGTCGTGTTCGACGGGCCCGAGGATTATCACCACCGCATCGACGACGAGAGCCTGGGCATCACCGAACAGACGCTGCTGTTCATGCGCGGCGCCGGCCCCATCGGCTATCCGGGCGCGGCTGAGGTCGTGAACATGCGCCCGCCTGCATACCTGATCAAAAAGGGCGTCAGCGCCCTGGCCTGCATCGGCGACGGGCGCCAGTCCGGCACCTCCGGTTCGCCCTCGATCTTGAACGCTTCTCCGGAAGCGGCGGCGGGCGGCGCCATCGCCCTGCTGAAGACGGGCGACCGGGTCCGCATCGATCTGAATACCGGCCGCGCCGACATCCTGATTTCGGACGAGGAATTGGCCCAGCGTCGCCAGGCGTTCGAGGCGGCAGGCGGCTACAAATACCCTGCCTCACAGACCCCTTGGCAGGAGATGCAGCGCGACGTGGTCGGCCAACTGGAAACCGGCGCCGTGCTGGAGCCCGCCGTCAAATACCACCGCATCGTCGATACGATCGGCCTACCGCGCGACAATCACTGAACAAACCGCCGCCGCCCTATTGCAGCGGCGGCGCCTTGCAGTTAGCGGCGATGAAGGCCTCGTGCGTCGGCATCCGCGCCACGCCCTGCTGGATCATCGCCTTCATCTTCTGCAACCATTGCTGGACCTGCTCCAGAGGAATGGTCTCCGTGATCGGATCATGCCGCTCGGGTATGACGCCCTGGCCCAGCAGCTCGGCGATCCAGCTCGTCTCCTGAAACAGCTCGTCCTCATATCGGAAGATGCGGCCCCGGCTGCGGAACTGCTCCATCTTCTGCTTCAGCGTCTCGGGAATCGGCATGGCCCGCACGTGGCGCCACAGGGGCGAGTCGTCGCGCGCTGTGGCATGATAGTGCAGGATGATGAAGTCGCGGATGCGCTCGGTCTCCAGCCGCATCATGCGGTTGTAGTTGTCGATATCGGCCTGGGCGAAGCCGGTGTCGGGGAAGTGCAGCAGCAGTTTGGATATGCCCGACTGCACCAGATGGATGCTGGTCGATTCCAGCGGCTCCAGGAAGCCTGAGGCCAGGCCCAGGGCCAGACAGTTCTTGTTCCAGGTCTTCTTGCGGCGACCGGTGGTGAAGCGCAGGAAGTTGGGTTCGGCCATCGCCTCGCCGTCCAGGGAGGCGCGCAGCTTGGCCTGGGCCTCGTCGTCAGAGATGTAGGGGCTGCAATAGACATAGCCATTGCCGGTGCGGTGCTGCAGCGGAATGCGCCAGCGCCACCCCGCCTCCAAGGCCGTCGATTGTGTATAGGGCGTCGGATCGCCGACCCGGGTGCAGGGCATGGCCACAGCACGGTCGGCCGGCAGCCAGTGGGTCCAGTCCTCGTAGCCCGTCTTCAGCGCCCCTTCGATCAGCAGGCCGCGGAAGCCCGAACAGTCGATGAAGAAGTCCGCCTCCAGCTCGCGTCCGTCATCCAGTCGCACCGACTGGATAAAGCCGTCGCCGTCGCGCAGGCGTACGTCGGCGATCTTGCCCTCGTGACGCACGACGCCGTTCGCTTCGGCGCGTTTACGGAGGAACCTGGCGTACAGGCCGGCGTCGAAATGGAAGGCGTAGGTCATCTGCGAGGCGGCGCCGCGCGGATCGGTGTCAGGCCGGGTGAAACGGCCCATGCGCGCCGCCATGGTCGGAATGGAATAGGCGTCCAGATCGCCGTCCAACCCCGCCTTATTCAGCCTCAGCCAGTATTGGTGGAAAGCGGCGGCGTCGATGCGCGTGCCGTAGGTTCCGAACGGGTGGAAATAGCTCCGGCCCTTCTGGAACCAGTCGTTGAACTGGATGCCCAGCTTGTAGGTGGCCTGGGTGGCGCGGACGAATTCGTTCTCGTCGATGCCCAGCAGTTGGTTGAATAGCAGGATCGGCGGGATCGTGGCCTCACCGACGCCGACCGTGCCGATAGCCTCGGACTCGACCAGTTCGACCTTCACCGTGCCGCGCGTGACGTGCGCCAGCGCGGCGGCCGCCATCCAGCCGGCAGTGCCACCCCCGACGATCAGAATACGCTTGAGCGGGGCAGGGATCATCGTGTGTAACCGGTGAAGGTGGTGGAGTGGTCGGGCAGGGCGGCCGCCGCCCGTGCGATCAGTTGCGCGAACTGACGCGCCTGTTGATCCACTGTCTCTAGATCGTCGATACAGGCCAGGGGCGACGCCCTTTTCGGCCACGTGTCCAGCCCGGTGAACACCGCAGCCCAGCTGTCTTCGCGGAAAGACTCGTCTGCCAGCAGGCCGACCTCTCCGCGCGCGCGGAACAGTTCGATCTTCTCCATCAGCGTGTCAGGCGGCGCCGTCTCGCGGCATCTGTGCCACATCGCGCCTGCGCGACCGGCCAGATGATAGTGCAGGATGATGAAGTCGCGGATGCGCTCGAACTCCTGGGCTGAGCGTCGATTGTATTCGCGGATCAGGGCCGGATCGAAGCTGCGGTCGGGGAACATCTCTAGCAACCGCCCAATGCCGGTCTGGATCAGGTTGATGCTGGTAGACTCCAGCGGTTCGACGAAGCCGGACGCCAGACCCAGCGACACCACATTGCCCTTCCAAGCCTCGCGTCGCCGCCCGGTGACGAACCTCAACCGATTGGGCTCAGCCAACGGCTCCGATTCGATCTGGCCCAGCAGGTCGTCCAGCGCCGTCTGGTCGTCCACATGGGCGCTGGAATAGACATAGCCGTTGCCGACACGGTGCTGCAGCGGGATGCGCCACTGCCAGCCGGCCTCACGCGCGCGGGCGGTCGTGAACGGCTCCGGCGCCAGGCTGGACGCGCACGGCATCGCAACGGCGCGGTCGCACGGCAGCCACTGCGTCCAATCCTCGTAGCCCGCTTGCATCGTCTGTTCGATCAGCAGGCCTCGGAAACCCGAGCAGTCGATGAACAGATCAGCCTCGACCTCGCCGCCGTGTTCAAGCGTCACGGTCCGCACCAGACCCGTCTCGCCGTCGCGATCCGCGCCCGTGATCCGCCCCTCGCGCCGAACGACGCCAAGCGTCTCCGCCAGCGTCCTGAGCCGCCGTGCGAATAGGCCCGCGTCGAACTGATACGCGTACGAATAGTGAGACAGCACCGAACGGCTGTCGTCGACCGGCGGGGCGAACTTGCCGGCGCGGGCCATGGCAGTGGGCATGGACCACGCGTCCAGCGTGTCGATTCGGCCGGCGGCCTTCAGGCGAAACAGATACTGCCGCCAGGCCTGTCCGGCGACCGTGGGCCCGTAGTCGCCGAAGCCGTGGAAATACTCCGAACCCGGCGCAGTCCAGTCCTTGAAGGCGATCCCCAGTTTGGCGGTCGCGGCCGTCGAGCGGATGAAGTCCTCTTCGGACAGTCCGATCATCTGCACGAACTGACGGATCGGCGGGATGGTGGCTTCGCCGACGCCGACCGTGCCGATCGACTCCGACTCCACCAGGGTGATCTTTAGGGACAGCCCGTTGCTGCGGGTGAACGCTTTGCCCAGCGCGGCGGCGGCCATCCAGCCGGCCGTCCCGCCGCCCACAATCGCGATGTGGCGCACCGGTTCCGTCTGGTCGCTCATGCCTGCTCCCTGTCGCCCGCTGGCCGCGGATCCTGTGTCGCCATCTAATAGCCGGGGATCATCATTGCGCTATTGTGGTAGCGCTAACAGAAAATGCTTTTCAGCACATGAAAACTTGTGCATCCTTGAAAGGTGATCGTCTCATCGAACGATGGGTGGGTTCACGTCGGGAGGGATGTCGCCCTACGTCGTTGATAAGCGGCGGGCGCGACCAGCAGGAAGGTTCTGAGACCGATGTCTCGTCAAAATCACGTTCGTCGCGTCGCTCTGCTGTGCGGCGCATCCTTGCTTACGGTCGCGGCATCGCTGCCGACCGCTGTCTTGGCTCAAGAGGCTCCGGCTCAGTCGGACGAGGCAACGACTGTCGATGAGGTCGTCGTTACCGGCATCCGCGCGCAGCTTCGTTCGGCCCAGGCCATAAAGAAGACGTCCGAGGTCATCGTCGACTCCGTGACCGCCGTCGACATCGGCGCCCTGCCTGACCGTTCGGTGTCGGAGGCCCTGCAACGCATTCCTGGCGTCACCCTTCAGCGCACGAACGCTGCGCGCGACCCGGCCCGTCTGGCGGCAGAGGGCGGCGGCGTCTTTATCCGCGGCCTGTCCTGGGTTCGCTCGGAAACCAACGGCCGCGACATCTTCTCGGCCTCCAACGGTCGCGGCCTCAGCTTCGAGGACGTATCGGCGGATCTGCTGGCCGGCGTCGACGTCTACAAGAATGTCGCGGCGAACATGATCGAGGGCGGCATCGCCGGCACGACCAATCTGCGGACGCGCGTTCCCTTCGACAACAGCGACCCGCTGTTGGCGATCAACGCCGACTACAACTATGGCGACCTGTCAGAGCGTGGCTTCTGGTCCGGCAGCATCCTGGCGACGGACCGTTGGCAGACCGGCATCGGCGAGATCGGCCTGCTGGCCAACGTCAGCGTGTCAAACGTCGGCAACCGCACGGATTCGATTTCGGTCGACCGCTATGATCCCGTGACGCTGGATGCCAGCAACGCCAGCACCGACGGCTCCGGCACGGCCGGCGAGACGGTCTTCGTGCCCAAATACCTGGGCTGGCGCACCATTGATTGGGAGCAGAAGCGCACGGCCGTGGCCCTGGCCGCGCAGTGGCGCCCGAACGATCAGTGGCTGTTCACTCTGCAGGGTCTGGCTTCGCAGGCGGACGCCTACAACGTCGAATATGCGCTGGGCACCGACAGCATCGTCTCGCCTAACTCTAGCTATCGCTATGATGACCAGAACGTCTTCCTGAGCGGCAACATCCCGGCCGCGACCTGGAACACCGACACCCGCGTCGGCGACGACACCAAGAAGACCAGCGATGTCGCGCTGAACTTCCAGTACACGCCCGGCGGGGCCTGGTCGTTCTCGGGCGATCTGCAATATGTGAAGTCCTCGGCCGAAATCTATTCGATGACGGCCTTCACCCAGCTTCAGAACCGGCCGGACCTGTCGATCACCATCGACGGCGATCTGCCGACCGTGACCTCCACCGGCGGCACGCCCGAAGACAAGTCCGCCTATTGGTGGGCGGCGGCCATGGATCACATCGAGGACAACGAGGCCGACGAACTGGCCGGTCGTCTGGACGCCCGTTACGACTTCGACGAGAATTCGTCCTTCTTCAAGTCCGTCGCCTTTGGCGTTCGCGGCACCGAGAAGAACTACACCAATCGCCAGACCGGTTATAACTGGGGGCTGCTATCGAACCAGTATTGGGGCAACGGCGGCGGCGCGGTCGTCTATCTGGACGACACGGGCTATCCGGGCGGCACGCAGGACCCGCGTCTGCCCAATTCGTCGACCCTCTATCGTTTCGACAACTTCTTCCGGGGCGACGCGCCGGTTCCGGGCGTGGCATGGTTCCCGGCTGAAAGCCTGCTGAACCAGGGCACGGCCTATGCCTACGACATCCTGCGCAATACCGAGAGCTCGGGATGGGGTTGGACGCCGCTGAGCGACGACTATGAAAGCTACCGCCTTGGCGGCGGCAACGGCGGCATCACCGAGCTGACCGAGAAGACGCAGGCGGCCTATGTCTATGCCCGCTTCGGCAATGACACGGGCTTCTTCGGCCGCGCCTTCGACGGCAACATCGGCCTGCGTGCGGTCGACACCAAGACCACGTCCAACACGGTCACCACCCTGCCGTCTATCCAGGGATCCTGTCCGCCGGCCAACGCACCCGGCGCAAACTGCGCAGCCTTCAATCAGGCCGTTCAGTTCGTGAACGGCGGATCGCTGGACGGGCAGCCGGTCGAGAGCAGCTACACCAACTGGCTGCCCAGCCTGAACCTGCGTGGGTTCCTCAGCGACACCCTGCAGGCGCGCTTTGCGGTGTCGCGCGCCATGGTGCGGCCCGAGATGTATCAGCTCCAGCCGTTCACCAACCTGTCGATCAACTTCCAGCCTGACGGCTACACGCTGAACCCGACAACGCCCTTCACCGGCGTGGGCGGCAATCCGGCCCTGCGTCCGATCACGGCGACCAACTATGACGCCAGCCTGGAGTGGTATTTCGCGCCCACCGGAAGCCTGACGTTCGCGGCCTTCCACAAGGACATCAAGGACTACATCTTCACCGGCACGGAAACGCAGTCGATCACCAACGGCGGCGTCACCTACGACTTCCTGATCACGCGCTACACCAATGGGGCGAAGGGTACGGTCGATGGATTCGAACTGGCCTATTCGCAGTTCTTCGACTTCCTGCCGGGCGCTCTCAGCGGCCTCGGCTTCCAGGGCAACTTCACCTACATCAGCTCGGACGGCGGCAAGAACACCAGCCAGAACATCCTGGACACGACCCAGAACGGCGCCGCCGCAGACAGCACCCTGCCGCTCGAAGGCATGTCCCGCACCAGCTACAACGCCGCTATTCTGTATGAAAAATATGGCATCTCCGCGCGCCTGGCCTACAACTGGCGCGAGGAATATCTGCTGACGACCTCGGCGGCGAACGTGAATGCGCCGGTATGGGCCAGCGACTACGGCCAACTGGATGGTTCGATCTTCTATAACCTGACCAAGGACATCAAGATCGGCGTTCAGTCGACCAATATCTTGAACGAACGGACGGTGCTGAAGGTGGGCAGCGAGACCCGCAAACCGCCCTATAACTGGGTCGATACCGACCGCCGGATCGCGGTGGTGCTGCGCGCCGCCTTCTGATTCGGCTTTGACAACGGGGCGTCGGCGGTCGTCGGCGCCCCGATCTTTTTCTTGTCGACGTTGGGAGGCGGCGATGGGCTATTTCACACGCGGGCTCGCCGCAGCCTTTTCTGCTGCGGTTCTGGTCGCCGCAGCGGCCTCGCCGGTTCTGGCCCAGTCGCCCATTCCGCAACTGGTCGAGCGAAATGGCCGCCACGCCCTGATGGTGGACGGCGCGCCCTTCATCATCCTGGGCGGACAAGTCAACAACTCGTCCAACTATCCCGCGCCTTTGGCTCAGGCCTGGCCGGCGCTGCGTTATATCGGCGCCAATACGGTCCAGATTCCGCTGGGCTGGGAGCAGATCGAGCCGGAGGAGGGGCGTTTCGACTTCTCCTTTGTCGATCACGCCATAGAGCAGGCCCGCGCCAATGACATCCGCGTGGTCTTCCTGTGGTTCGCCACCTGGAAGAACACGGCCCCCGCCTATGCGCCAGCCTGGGTCAAGCTGAACCCGCAGCGTTTCCCGCACCTGATCGAGAAGAGCGGCAAGGAAAGCTACGCCCTGTCGCCTTATGGGGCCGAGACCTTGGCCGCCGACACCCGCGCCTTCGCCGCCCTGATGCGTCACATCCGTCAGGTGGACGAGCGCGAACGCACCGTGATCATGGTCCAGCCGGAGAACGAGGTCGGCACCTACGGCCCCGTACGCGACTATTCCCCCGCAGCCCGCGCCGCCTTCGACGGCCCCGTGCCCCAAGCCTTGCTGGACCGCACCGGCAAGGCGCCCGGAACCTGGTCCGCCGTCTTCGGTAAGGATGCGGACGAGTTCTTCCACGCCTGGTCCATCGGCCATTACGTCGGCCAGGTCGCCGCCGCCGGCAAGGCGGAATATCCGCTGCCCATGTACGTCAACGCCGCCCTGCGTGACCCCACGAACCACCAGGATCCCGCCACCTACGCCTCTGGCGGCCCGACCTGGAACGTGATCGAGGTCTGGCAGGCCGCAGCCCCCTCCATCGATTTCCTGTCGCCCCACATCTACACGCGCAAGTCCAGCGAATATGAAGCGCATCTGGATCGCTACGCCCGGCCCGACAACGCCCTGTTCGTCGCCGAGACCGGCAGTGACGCCCAGTACGCCCGTTATCTGATGGAGACGCTGGGGCGGGGCGGCATCGGCTTTTCGCCCTTCGGCATCGATTACACCGGCTATTCCAACTATCCGCTGGGCGCCAAGGAAATCACCGAAGAGTCGCTCAAGCCATTCCGCGATCTGTATCGCCTGATCGGACCGTGGCAGCGCACCTGGGCGCGCCTCGCCTTCGAGGGGAAGGTGTGGGGCGCCGCCGAACCCGACGACCGAAAGCCCGAGGTCATCGACCTGGGCGACTGGACCGCCACCACCGGCTATCAGCGCTGGCAGTTTGGCACGACCGATCAGCCGATTGATCCGAACGACGTGCCCGCCGCCTCGGCCCAGCCGAACGGCGCCGTCGCCATCGCGGAGATCGAGCCGGGCCAGTTCATCCTGGCCGGCCACCGCATCCGCATCGACTTCGCCGCCAAGCCCTCGACCGACGGCAAGCGCCGCATGGTTCTGCGCGTCGAGGAAGGCCATTTCGACGACGCCGGCAAATGGGTGTTCGAACGCATCTGGAACGGCGATCAGGTCGACTACGGCCTGAACTTCTCCACCGACCGACCGCAGCTGCTGCGCGTCGTCACCGCCACCTACTGAAATCCTGCAAGAGTTGAAGCGAGCGCCCGCCATGATCCCGACCCTCGCCCGCCGCCTGTTCTTGGCCGCCCTGATGACTGCACCCCTGGCTGCCTGCGCCGGTCAGGGTCTGATGGACAGCGCCTCCGCCGGCGCCATCCAGCAGGCGGCGTTCGAACGCACCGCCAGCGGCATCGTCGTCACCCCGACCGAAGGCGCCGCCCGGCGCGTGCGGCTTGAGGTCTATGGCCCTGAGACCATCCGCGTCACGGCGACCGAAAACGCTGACTTCAACCTGCCCGCCAGCCTGATGGTCACGGCCCAGCCCTCGACCACGACGCCCTTCCATGTCGAGACGCGCGGCGATGTGGTTCTGCTGAAGACCGCCGAGGCGACCGCAGAGGTCTCGCGCGAGACCGGCGCCGTCCGCTTCCTCGACGAAAACGGTCAGGAGGTGCTGAAGGAACGTCCCGGCAGCCGCGAGCTGAGCCCTGTCACCGTCGAAGACCAGAAGGGCGACCACCGCTTCCTGGCCACGCGCCAGGTCTGGGAAAGCCCGGCCGACGAGGCCTTCTACGGCCTGGGTCAGCACCAGCAGGGCGTTATGAACTACAAGGGCCACGACGTTCAGTTGGCC
Organism: Brevundimonas vesicularis; assembly: GCF_044807075.1. Lineage (GTDB taxonomy): Bacteria > Pseudomonadota > Alphaproteobacteria > Caulobacterales > Caulobacteraceae > Brevundimonas > Brevundimonas vesicularis_G. The sequence goes on along the minus strand of NZ_CP085234.1, from coordinate 2,815,402 downwards.
CAGCACAACATCGACGTCGGCATTCCGTTGGTCGTATCGAGCCGCAACTACGGCGTCCTGTGGGACAACAACTCGATCACCCGCTTCGGCGATCCGCGCCCTTACGGAATGATCGCCGACCAGTTCATCGTGCGCGACGCCACGGGCCGGTTCGGCGGCCTGACCGCCAGCTACTATCAGAACGACCAGCTCAAGGTTCAGCGCCAGGAGACCGAGGTGAACTACGAGTTCATCCGCGAATGGTCGCGCTGGCCCGAAGGCTTCAAGTCTCAGCCGGGCCAGCCGGTCCAGACCGGCGACATGGGCAAGCCCGGCCAGGCCGGCGTCAAGGTGGTCTGGGAAGGCACGCTGGAAACCGCGACCCCCGGCCTGCACAAGTTCCGCCTCTATTCTTCCGGCTACGCCAAGGTCTGGATCGACGGTCAGCTGGTCGAGGATAACTGGCGCCAGAACTGGAATCCGTTCGATCACGACTTCCAGGTTCAGATGGCCGCCAATACGCGCGTGCCGGTCAAGATCGAATGGATCCCCGAAGACGGCTATATCTCCCTGCGCCACCAGGATCCGCTGCCGGCCGCCGATCAGGGCGCGCTCAGCCTGGCGTCGGAAGTCGGCACCGCCATCGACTACTACTATATCGGCGGCGATGATCTGGACGGGGTGATCTCCAACTATCGCGGTCTGACCGGCAAGTCGGTGATGCTGCCCCGCTGGGCCTACGGCTTCTGGCAGAGCCGCCAACGCTACAACACCCAGGACGAGGTGACCGGCGTGGTCCGTCGCTATCGCGAGCTGGGTCTGCCGATCGACAACATCGTCCAGGACTGGTTCTACTGGCCCGAGAACGCCTGGGGCTCGCACCAGTTCGACCCCGCGCGCTTCCCCAACCCGACCCAGATGGTCAAGGACGTTCACGACATGAACGCCAACATCATCATTTCGGTCTGGCCGAAATTCTATCCGACGACAGACCACTACAAGCAGCTGGATGCCATCGGCGGCATGTATACCCGCAACGTCGATGTCGGCGCGCGCGACTGGGTGGGACCCGGCTACGCCAACAGCTTCTACGACCCCTATCTGCCCGCCGCCCGCGACTTGTACTGGAAGCAGATGTCGGACAGCTTCAAGGGCATGGGCTTCGACGGCTGGTGGCTGGATTCGGTCGAGCCGGACATGCACTCCAACCTGGACATCCCCGAACGGACCCTGCGCATGGGGCCGACGGCCATCGGTCCGGGCGCCTATGTCTTCAACTCCTATCCGCTGATCAACGCCGAGAACGTCTACAAGAACTTCCGGCGCGAGAAGGGCGACGAGCGGACCTATATTCTGACCCGTTCGGCCTGGGGCGGTCTGCAACGCACAGGCTCGACCCTGTGGTCGGGCGACGTGGTGGCGCGCTGGGACAATCTGAAAGATCAGATTTCGGCGGGCGTGAACACGGGCCTGTCGGGCCTGGCCAACTGGACCCACGACATCGGCGGCTTCGCGGTCGAGGCGCGCTATTCCAACCCCGCCGGCATGAAACCCGAGGATCAGGCCGAATGGGACGAGCTGAACCTGCGCTGGTTCCAGTTCGGGGCCTGGTCGCCGATCTTCCGTTCGCACGGCGAGTTCCCGCTGCGCGAGGTCTATAACCTGGCCCAGCCCGGCACGCCGCTGTATGACGCCTACGCTGCCCAGCTGCGCACCCGCTATCGACTGATGCCCTACATCTACAGCCTGGCCGGCGACGTCTATCAGCGCGACGCCACCATCATGCGCGGCCTGGTCATGGACTTCCCGTCCGACCTGAAGGCGCGCGACATCAACGACCAATACCTGTTCGGCCATGCCCTGCTGGTCGCCCCGGTGACGGAATACAAGGCTCGCAGCCGCTCGGTCTATTTCCCGCAAGGGGCCGACTGGTACGACATGCTGACGGGCCAGAAGTACACCGGCGGCCGCTCCGCCACGGTCCAGGCGCCGGAAGAGAAGATCCCGGTCTTCGTCCGCGCCGGCTCCATCCTGCCCACCGGCCCGGCGATCCAGTACACGGCCGAGAAGCTGGACGGGCCGCTGACGCTGATCGTCTACACCGGCGCCAACGGCTCCTTCTCGCTCTATGAGGATCAGGGCACGACTTACGCCTATGAGCGCGGCGAGTTCTCGAACATCCCCATGACCTGGAACGACGCGACCGGCGTCCTGGCCATCGGCGCGCGGACGGGTTCGTACCCCACCATGCCGGCGAACCGCACCATCAATGTGCGCTTCGTCAGCGGACCGGGGGCCGATGTCGGAAACTTCGACGCCCAGCCCGCAAGGACGATCCAGTATTCGGGCCAGCCGGTAGAGGTTCGCCGCTAGGGCCGTCCACGATCTGAGTCCTTGTCGTTCTGAACCGCTCGTCCTTCCATTCAGGAGCCGCCATGCGCTCGTTCTTGTTCACCGCCGTCGCGGCCTCCGCTCTGATGGGCTCGTCGGTGTCGGCTCAGGCCACGACGCAAGTTCAGGGCCAGGCTGCAACGACCCAGGTTGCTGGCTCCAGCCTGCTCGATCCGATGTTTCAGGACCACGCCGTCCTGCAACGCGGGCGCCCGATCAATGTGTGGGGCAGGGCCGCGCCCGGCGCCGCCGTCTCCGTCAGCCTCGGCCAGGCTCAGGCTCAGGCTCAGGCTCAGGCGACCGCCGGCCCCGACGGCGTATGGCGCGCCAGTCTGCCGACCCAGACCGCCGGCGGCCCCTACGTCCTGACGGCCCAGTCGGGCGGTGCGACACAGAGCGTTTCGGATGTCATGGTCGGCGATGTCTGGCTGTGTTCGGGCCAGTCGAACATGGAGTTCGCGGTTCGTCAGGCGACGAATGCGGAGACCGAGATCGGCGCCGCCAACGACGCCGGGATCCGCCTGTTCCTGGTCGGTCGATCCAGCCTTCCGGCGCCGTCCTCGACACCCCGCACGGTTGGCCAGTGGCGTGTCACCAGCCCGCAAAGCGTGCGCGATTTCTCGGCCGCCTGCTATTTCATGGGCCGCGATCTGCGCCGCACCGAGGACGTGCCTATCGGCTTGATCGCCGCCTCTTGGGGCGGGTCGATCATCGAGGACTGGCTCAGCCGCGACGCCGTCGAAAAGCTGGGCGAACATCAGCAGGCGCTGGACGCCCTAGACGCCTACGCCCGCGATCCGGCTCAGGGCGACGCCGTCTGGCGCCGCGTCACCCAGGCCTGGTGGACCGCCAACGATCCTGGCACGAAGCAAGGCTGGAACCTGCCGCGCGGGAACGACGCCGACTGGGCGCCCATTCCGGCCGAGGGGTTCTGGGAGTCGACTGTTCCGGGCCTGGCCACCTTCGACGGCATCGTCTGGCTGCGGACAGAGATCGAGCTGACCGCCGCCCAGGCCCGTCAGGCGGCGACGCTGGAGCTGGGGCCAGTAGACGACGCCGACGTGACATGGGTCAATGGCCAATACATCGGCGGCCAGCAAGGCTGGGACACGCCGCGCACCTATTCGGTTCCGGCCGGTACGCTGAAGGCGGGCCGCAATCTGATCGCGGTCGGCGTGCTGGACACCAACGGCGGCGGCGGCGCCTGGGGGCCGGCGACGAACAAGCGCCTGGTGCTCGCAGACGGCACGGCGGTCAGCCTGTCCTCGGGCTGGCGTCACCGCGTCGCCGCGCCCCTGGGCGACCTGCCCAATCCCCCGCGCACCCCCTGGATCGGCGGCAGCGGCACGACCACGCTCTATAATGGCATGATCGAACCCCTGGGCGCTTATGGCCTGAAGGGCATGGCCTGGTATCAGGGCGAGTCGAACGTCGGCGACTCTGTCGGCTATCGCCGCCTGCTGCCCGCCCTGTTCGCCGACTGGCGCGCGCGGTTCGAAAATCCCGAGATGCGGATGCTGGTGGTGCAGCTGGCGAACTTCGGCCCCATGGCCAGCCAGCCGAACAACTCCTGGTGGGCGGCCCTGCGCGAAAGCCAGCGCACGGTCGTCAACGCCGACCCTCTGGCAGGTCTCGCCGTCGCCATCGACATCGGCGACCGCTACGATATCCATCCCACCAACAAGCTGGAGGTTGGCCGCCGTCTGGCGCTGGAGGCCCGGCGCCTGGACGGTCAAATCCAGCCCGTCTCGCCGCAGCCGGTGTCCGTGACCCGCGCAACAGACGGCGTCCATATCCGCTATGCCGCTTCGGCGCAGTTGGTCGCCTACGGTTCGAACCGGCCGGTCGGGTTCGAGCTGTGCGGGTCCGACAACGCCTGCCGCTTTGTCGATGCGACCCTGGCGGGCGACGAGGTGGTGCTGACCACTGCGATAGCCTCGGATCTCAAGGTCCGCTTCTGCTGGGCCGACAGCCCGGTCTGCAATCTCTATGGAACCGCCGGTCTCCCGGCGGTCCCGTTCGAGGCCGATATCCGCTGATTAGGGTTCTGCGGCAGGCGCGCCCGGTGATAGTCCGGGCCGAAGTCGAACAGCAACGCCGGTCCCAGCTCCAGCGTCTGCACGGCCTGACCCATCTGCAGAATGATGCTGCTCTGGCCAGGGGCGACGTCCTTCGGGGCCACGCCCGAGGCGTAGAGCATCGTCCAGCCTTCTCCGACAGCGACGTTCGACGCCTGCGCCAGCGCGACCTTCGGCTCACCCTGCGCCTCCAGCAGGATGACGGGCATACGGGTCGCGGTCTGGCCCTCGGGCAGCTTGCTCGCACGGACCCACACGCCCAGCAGCAGAACATCGCCGGCCTTGATGGCCCCGCTGTTGGTCATCACAGCCCCGACCGACCAGGGATCGCCCGCCCGTTTGACATCGATGGTCAAGGCTTTGCCGCCGGTGACACCCTGAACATCGTGCGGCGTCGGATTGGGCGTCAGACCCCACGTGTTCCAGTTCTGCACGAAGGGCGAGTTGATCAGCTTGTCGATCATGCTGGCGCGAGGCGTCTCCGGTGCGGGCGCTATCTGGGCCAGGACGGGCGTGCCGAGCGACAGGCCGATGCCCATGCCCATGCTCAGGGCGATGACTGCAGTCTTCATGGCGATTTTCCTCCCTGTTTCGCCTTATGAAAGGCAGACGAGCCCTGAGCCTCTCAGACGCACGGCCGGTGCGGTCGCGACGGGCCGCGCGTCAGGTAGTTCGATGCTCAGCCCCTCGGCTGACTGGCGGAAGGGCAGGGGGCCGGCGCCCAGCAATTCGACGGCCTCGATGTGTCCCGCTTGGGGCGTCAGGGCGCGCACGACCATCTTCCGGTCCTGCGGCCAGTCCAGCGCGAAAGCGTAAAGAATCTCGCCCTTGGTGGTGAAGCGGATGTCTTGGCCTGACCAGGGGCGCGCCGAGCTTTCGCGGTGCATGCCGGCGACGACCGCCGTCGGACCCTCGCCATAGATGCGCCAGGGACGGGTGTCGAAGATCGCCTCGCCATTGACCTTCATCCAGGTGGCGATTTCCGTCAGGATCTGGCGCTCGTCGCTGTCGATCGAGCCATCCCCGCGCTGGGGGATGTTCAGCATCAGATTGCCGTTCTTGGACACGACGTCGACCAGGCGCTGGATCACGCTATGGGCCGGGACATAGAAGTGGTTGGTGTAACGGGCCCGGTTATAGTGCCAGTCGCCGATACAGGTGTCGGTCTGCCAGGGCTCCGGCCGCAAGCGATCCGAGAAGCCGCGCTCGACTGTTTCCACAATGCCCCTGCGCTGTCTCTCGTCCAGCTTCTTGCCGTTGACCACGGGCAGTTCGCCGCGCCACCCCAGCGAGGCGTTGTAGAACTCGGCCGTCGCCTCCAGGCCGTACTGCCCCAAAGGCAGGCCGGTGTTGTCGAAATAGACCATGTCCGGCCGGTATTTGTGGATCAGCTCACGCTGACGCGCGACCCAGGAGCGGACGAAGGCGGGGTTGTTCTCTGGCGGCGTTTCGATCCACTGGCCATCGCGCGCGTCGTGCCAGGCGTCCATTTCCTGGGCCGAGGCGATGCCGTCGGGCGGCGCGAAGGTCGGACCCGTATAAAGCTCTTGCGGGTCCAGGCCGTCCCACCATTTGCCGACGCCGTCCGCCTTGGTCAGTCGTGCGGCGTCGTATCGCACGCCCTTCATCGGTCCCTCGGCGTCATAGCCGTAGGCGGTCTGCCACCAGTGCCAGGCATGGGCGGAGTGGTTGGATACGGCGAAACGCAGTCCCCGCGCCCGCACCGCCTGTTCCCAGGTTCCGACGATGTCGCGCCTGGGTCCTACCCGCATGACGTTCCATGCGTGGTGGGAGCTGTCGAACAGGTCCAGATTATCGTGGTGGTTGGCCATCGACATGATGTAGCGGGCGCCTGCCGCCTGATAGAGGTCCAGCAGATCTTCCGGGTCCCACCGGTCAGCCTTCCACTGGTCTATGAATTCCATGAAACCATAGCGGCTGGGGTGGCCGTAGGTCGCCAGGTGATGATCGTAGAAGGGATCGCCCTGCATATACATCTTGCGGCCATACCAGTCGCCGAACTCCGGCACGCACTGCGGCCCCCAGTGCGACCAGATGCCGAACTTGGCGTCCCTGAACCACTCCGGCGTCTTGTAGCCCGCCGCCAGACTGTCCCACGTCGGCTTGAACGGACCGGTCGTCGGGGCGTCCGGCATGGTGGCGCACGCGCCGAGCATGGAGACCGAGGCGCCGACGCCCAGAAACCCGCGTCGCGAAAGGGTCATGCCGGTTCTCCATAGACGACGCCGCGCCCGTCGGTGGCCACATAGACACGGCCGAAAACGCGGGGATCGCCGGCGATGGCCCGGAAGCGCCGGCCGTATTCATGGCGGGCGTCATTGACGCGAATCCAGGACCGGCCCTTGTCGTCCGACCGGAAGACGCCGCGCACATCGCCCCGCGTTCCGATGGCGAACAGGGCGGGATATGCGGAGCCGGCGGGCGGCTTGCCGAAGTCCATCATCTCCACGTTCAGTCCCCCGTCGATCCGCTCGAACCGCTGACCGCCGTCACGGCTGTTGAAGAGGCCGCTTTTCGACACGAACCACAGGTCGCCGTCGTGATCGGGCGTCGCCTTCAGCGGAAAGGCGATCTCGCGCCAGGTCGGTCGATCCTCGGCGCTGGTCGCGGGCAGGCCGGTCGACGGCACGGCGGCGAAGCTCTCGGCGCCGTCGACGCTGACGTACCAGACGCCGGTGCGGAAATCCAAGGCGTAGAACAGCATCGCATCCTTGCGATCGGCGAGGGGTCTCAGCAGCGACGGCAGGCCCGCGCACGTCTTCCAGGTCTTGCCGCGGTCGCGCGACCAGACCACCAGCGGCGTCGCCAGAACGAAGGTCGATCCGTCCGCCGACACCATGATCGGCGCGTCGCGATACAGGTCCATGCGGGGATTGTCGGCGACGACGGCCGCTTCGCCCGAGACCGGGCGCGCGCGACCCAGCGGCTTCCAGCTCAGGCCCGCATCGTCCGACCAGGCCAAGGTCGAGCCGTCGTGGCCCTCCGAGGCGACGCTCTCGTGCGGCGTGCCGCTGCGCACCACGATGTCGGGGGCGGCGCCCGCATAGTCGATCTGATTGGTGTTGGCGAAGACGGGGGTGGTGAACTGGCGTCTTGGCGAGCGGTTCAGGTCTTCGTGGGCGAAGCCGGAGATGTCGCCGAAGCCGGTCAGCAGTTGCGGACCCTTGGGCGGGCTGACCAGGGTGATGACGGCCGTCTGTTCGATCCCCTCGACCCAAGGGGTCCAGTCGGTCGGCCGATTGCGGTCGGCGGCGGACAGGTTGCGTGTCTCATAGACCGTGGCGCCGGTGGCGTAGACCAGCCGGTCGCTGTCGAACGGATCCAGCGCAAGGGCGGCGATCCACCAGCCGAAGTCGGGCTTGTCGTTGCCCCAGTTCAGATAGGGCGTCGCGCTGACGTCGTGACGGGCCTTTTCCCGCAGGCTGGTCCAGCTGCGGCCGTCGTCGGTGCTGCGCCAAATGGTGTCGCCGGGCTGCCAGCGGTTCAGGGTCGAGACCATGATGACGCCCGACCGCTTGCGATCCACCGCCACGCCCATGAAGCCGCCCCCCTGTGCGGTCTGGGGACGGGGCGGGCTGATGTCGCTCCAGGCGCCGGTGTTGGTGTCCAGCCGCCAGACCGCGCCGTCCGTCACGCCGTTCGGTCCGATGCCCAGGGTGCAGGTGACATAGAGCACGCCCCGGTCGTCCAGCTCCGCCTTGGCCGCCGACAGCTCGTGGCGCGGTCCGCCCTCGACCGGCCGCCACGTCCGACCGGCGTCGTCGGAGCGATACAGGGCGTGTTCGTGCAGATCGGCGACCCCGACGAACAGGGTGCGGGACGCCTGGCCGCCCTGGCCGCTGCGCGGATCGAAGACGACGAAACTGAGCCCGCCGTGGGTGCTGCGGTCGGTGGGCGCGCCCAGACCTTTCAGGGGGAAGCTGTCCACCTTGCGCCAGCTTGCGCCGCCGTCGGTCGAGCGTTGCAGCCCGTCGTGGCGCGATCCGAAGTACAGGAAGCGGTTGTCGTTCGGGTCGATCGCCAGCCGTTCGCCAAGCCCGCGTCCATCCTCGTTGCCGCCCATTCGGAAGGGTACGTCGGTTCTGATCCAGGTCGCGCCACGGTCGGTCGAGCGCAGCATGGCGCCGGGATCGCCCCGGTGAACCCCGACCGCCGCATGGACGATATTCGGATCGACGGGATCGGCGGCGATGCTCTCGATGCCGAAATCGCCGGACAGAGGGCTCGAATCCATCAGCGGCGCCCAGCGACCGGCGGCGGCATCGAAACGATAGGCGCCGCCCATGTCCGAGCGTGCATAGGCCAGGCCGCGCTCGACGGGGCTGAAGATGATGCCGGGAATAAAGCCGCCCGCGCCGACCACGACGTTGCGCCAGACATAGGGTGCGGCGTCCTGCGCCCTGGCCCTGGAGGCTGTCGCCAGTCCGCCGACAGCGAAGGCCAGCATTCCGGCCGTGCGTCGCGTCACGCCTGTCGCCATTACCGTCTCTCCCTCATCGGAGGCGTTATCCCGCCTCTCAATGTTAGCGCTAGCATAGGCAGTTGACATGATTGTCACAGGTGCATCAAGTTGCGTCTGTAAAAATCAAGGCGTCGATCAACGACGTGATGGGAGCGAACCTCGGGTTCAAATGGATTTCGCCGCTTTCAGCGCGCGAGACGATGTCTTGATTTTTGCGCCCTGAGCGAACTTCCGGCGCGATCCGAGTGGTCGCGCCGGGTTTTTCGTCACATAGTTTTCGCCGCCACACTGACGGACATAGACATGACCCTGCGCATCCCGACATCTCGCCGTAGCGCCGTTTCCGCCCTTGCATTGGGCGTCGCGCTCGCGACCGGCGCTTGCGCCACGACGGACTCGACACGTTTGGCGCCGGTTCAGGCCGTGACGGCCCAGGCGTCGATCGTTACGAACAGCACACGCGCCCATCCCGACCTGTGGCCGCATGCCGCCTCCCCGGCGGCGATGAGCGATGCTAAGACCGAGGCCTTTGTCACCGAACTGATGAGCCGGATGACGCTGGATGAAAAGGTCGGTCAGACGATCCAGGCCGACATCGCCTCCATCAAGCCCGAAGACCTGCTGACCTACCCGCTGGGGTCCATCCTGGCGGGCGGCAACTCCTCGCCCGGCGGCGACGAGCGCGCCTCGGCCCAGAAGTGGGTCGAGCTGGCCCAGGCCTTCCGCGCGGCGGCGGCCCAACGTCCGGGCGCCAAGATCCCGCTGATCTACGGCATCGACGCGGTGCACGGGCACAACAACATCGTCGGCGCGACCATCTTTCCGCACAACGTCGGCCTGGGCGCCGCGCGCGATCCCGACCTGATCCGCCGCATCGGCGAGGCGACCGCCCTTGAAGTGGCGGTGACGGGCGCCGACTGGACCTTCGGCCCGACCCTGGCGGTGCCCCAGGACGACCGCTGGGGCCGCGCCTTCGAAGGCTATGCGGAGAACCCGGAGGTGGCCCAGAGCTACGCCGGGCCCATGACCCTGGGACTGCAGGGGACGCTGTCGCCCGACCATCCGCTGACGGCCGGCCATATCGCCGGCTCGGCCAAACACTTCCTGGCCGATGGCGGCACGACCGGCGGCAAGGACCAGGGCGACTTCGCCGGGTCCGAACAGGAACTGATCCGCACCCATCTGTCAGGCTATCCCCAGGCCATCGACGCCGGCATTCTGTCGATCATGGCCAGCTTCTCCAGCTGGAACGGCGTCAAACACTCGGGCAACGAGACCATTCTAACCGACGTGCTGCGCGGTCCGCTGGGCTTCGATGGCTTCGTCGTGTCGGACTGGAACGCCCACGGCCAGCTGCCCGGCTGCTCCAACGAAAGCTGCGCCTTGGCCTTCAACGCCGGCATCGACATGTTCATGGCGCCCGACAGCTGGAAGCCCCTTTACGAAAATACCCTGGCGCAGGTGAAGTCGGGCGAAATCCCGATGGCTCGCCTGGACGAAGCGGTGCGCCGCATCCTGCGCGTCAAGGTCAAGACCGGCCTGTTCAACGACAGCCGCCCGGTCGAGGGGCGTCTGAACGAACTGGGCTCGCCCGCTCACCGCGCCCTGGCGCGCGAGGCGGTGCGCAAGTCGCTGGTGCTGCTGAAGAACGAGGGATCGGTCCTGCCGATCCGCTCGGGCGCGCGGGTGCTGGTCGCGGGCCACGCCGACGACATCGGTCAGGCCTCGGGCGGCTGGACCCTGACGTGGCAGGGCACGGGCAACTCCAACGCCGACTTCCCCAACGGCAAGTCGATCTGGGGCGGCATCCAGGAAGCGGTCGCCGCCGGCGGCGGCCAAGCGACCCTCAGCGCCGACGGGTCCTTCACCCAGAAGCCGGACGTCGCCATCGTCGTCTTCGGCGAGACCCCCTATGCCGAGTTCCAGGGCGATGTGGATACGTTGGACTTCCTGCCGACCGAACCGCTGGAGACGCTGAAGCGTCTGAAGGCGGCGGGCATTCCGACGGTGTCGGTCTTCCTGTCAGGCCGTCCGATGTGGACCAACCCCGAGATCAATGCCTCCGACGCCTTCGTCGCCGCCTGGCTGCCGGGCACGGAAGGGGCCGGCGTCGCAGACGTCCTGATCGGCGATGCGGCGGGCAAGCCGCGCAACGACTTTACCGGAACTCTGTCCTTCAGCTGGCCCAAGACCGCCAAGGGCGAGCCGCTGAACGTCGGTCAGCCCGGCTATGATCCTCAGTTCGCCTATGGCTACGGCCTGACCTATGCGCGCAACGCCCGCGTCGGCGCCCTGTCGGAAGACAGCGGCGTGGTCGGGTCCGGCAGCAATCTGGATCGCTACTTCGTCGATGGCCGCTTCGTCGCGCCCTGGTCGCTGATGCTGCGCGATGCCGGCGGCGAGTTCCGCCTGGGCTCCGAAAAGACCGGCGCCAGTCCGCGCGGCGGCGTTTCGGTGCGCTCCACCGACGGCGCCGGCCAGGAATCGGCGCGCGCCCTGACCTTCTCGCAGGGCGGGGGACAGGCCCTGATCGCGGCGCAGCCGGTCGATCTGACACGCCAGTCGAACGGCGAGATGGCCGTCGCCTTCCGCTACCGCGTGGACGCCCGTGCCAAGGGACCGGTCTTCCTGACCCTGGGCGCAGGGTCGGTGGATATCTCCAGCCTGATCGCCGCAGCGCCCGTCGGTGAATGGCGTACGCTGAAGGTGCGTCTGTCGTGCCTGCGCGATCGCGGCTCCGACATCGCCGCCGTCGACCAACCTTGGGGCCTGCGCACCAACGCCGACTTCGCCGTCACCGTCGAGGACATCCGCCTGGCGTCGAACGAGGGCGACGCCGTCTGCCCAACGCAGTAGGCTGGGTTTGCCAAAGGGGGAACCGGCCGCATGACCAATGCTGAACTGAGCGTGGCCTTCTTCCTGCAGATGGCGATCATCATTGCCGCCTGCCGCATCGTGGGCTGGCTGGCCAAACGCTACCTTGGCCAGCCGCAGGTGGTGGGCGAGATGATCGCCGGAGTGATTCTCGGGCCATCGCTGTTTGGCCTGTTGGCGCCCGATCTTCAGGCGGCCCTGTTCCCCAAGGAGTCGCGGTCGATCCTGTTCGTCGGCGCCCAATTGGGCGTCGGCCTCTATATGTTTCTGGTCGGGCTGGGCTTCCGTCGCGATCACTTCAGGGCCAATGCGAAGAGCGCCGCCGCCGTGTCGCTGGCGGGCATGGCGGCGCCCTTCCTGGTCGCTGTCGCCCTTGCGCCCTGGCTGGTCGCCGAGGGTCTGTTCGGGCCGGGCATCCAGACCTGGCAGGCCATGCTGTTCATGGGCGCGGCCATCTCGATCACCGCCTTTCCCATGCTGGCGCGCATCATCCATGAGCGGGGGCTCAGCGGCACGCGGTTGGGTTCGTTGTCGCTGGCGGCGGGCGCCATCGACGACGCCGGCGCCTGGTGCGTTCTGGCCATCGTCCTGGCCAGCTTCGGCGCGGGACCGATGGTGGCGGTGACAGCCATCGCGGGGGGCGGCGCCTTCGCCCTGTTCATGCTGACGCTGGGGCCGAAGATGTTGGCCCCATTGGGACGGATCGCCGAACGGGAAGGGCGGCTCAGCCCGACAGTGCTGGGGATCGTGCTGATCCTGTTCATGCTCAGCGCCTGGGCCATGGACGCGGTGGGTATTCACGCCGTCTTCGGCGGCTTCATCCTGGGCGTCGCCATGCCGCGCGGCTTGCTGAGCGACGAGGTCAAGCGTCAACTCGAGCCGTTCGCCGTGCTGGTGCTGCTGCCGATGTTCTTCACCTTCTCCGGCCTGAACACCCAGCTGACCATGGTCAACAGCCTGGGGTTGCTGGCCGTCACCATCGTCATCCTGCTGGGCTCCATCCTGGCCAAGGGCGGCGCCTGCTGGGCCGCCGCCCGCCTGACGGGTCAGGACAACGCCACGGCCATGGGCATCGGCGCCCTGATGAACGCGCGCGGCCTGATGGAGCTGATCATCATCAACATCGGCCTGCAAAAGGGGGTCATCGGCCCGGCCCTGTTCTCCATCCTGGTGCTGATGGCCATCATTACCACCCTGATGGCCTCGCCCCTGTTCGAGTGGGTTTACGGCAGAAAGGCGAGGGCTTGCGGCGAGCTGGGGCAGGTCACCGAGGCCGACGATGTTGCGCCCGTACGCGCATGAAGAACTGCCCTTAAACCAAGGACTGAAGTCGATGAACCGCGCACCTATCCGAAGTCTGGCGCTGATCGCGGCGCTTGTCGGCGCACCGATGATGACGAGCGCTCAGACGGTGGATTCAAGGGTGATTTCGGTCGATGTCGGCGGCCCCTCCACGCCCCGCGACCGGATGGCGGAACTGTCGGTTGGGGCCGACTATCCCGGCACGACGATCCGGCCCGAGGCGCTGGCGCAGCTGAAGACGGCGCGTGATGAGCTGGGTTTTCGCTACATTCGCTTTCACGACATCTTCCACGACGACATGGGGGTCTATCGCGAGGTCGACGGACGCGCCGTTTATGACTGGACCCGGATCGACCATCTCTACGACAGCTTTTTGGCGATGGGCATCAAGCCCTTCATCGAACTGGGCTTCACTCCCGATGCGATGAAGACATCGGAGCAGACGCTCTTCTACTGGAAGGGCAACACCTCGCATCCGCAGCCCGAAAAATGGACGGGCCTGATCGACGCCTTCGTGCGGCATCTGATCGAACGATACGGAATCGATGAGGTGCGGTCGTGGTATTTCGAGTTCTGGAACGAGCCGAACCTGGATGGCTTCTGGGAGCGTGCGGATCAGGCGGCCTATTTTGACTACTATGTCCGCACCGCCCGGACGATCAAGGCGATCGATCCGGCCCTGCGCGTCGGCGGGCCGTCCACGGCCGGAGCCGCGTGGGTTCCAGAGTTCCTTGCCTATGCGCAGCAGCATGACGCGGCCGTCGATTTCGTCACCACCCATACCTATGGCGTTGAGGGCGGGTTCCTGGACGAGAAAGGCGAGGGGGACAACAAGCTCTCGCGCAATCCTGACGCCGTGATCGCCGATGTGCGCAAGGTCCGGGCCGAGATCGAGGCTTCGGCCCAGCCGGGCCTGCCGCTGTTCTTCACCGAGTGGAGCACCAGCTACAATCCGCGCGATCCGATCCATGACGACTATCTCGGCGCGTCCTACATCCTGACCAAGCTGCGTCAGAGCGAGGGTCTGGCGCAGGGCATGAGCTACTGGGCCTATAGCGACCTGTTCGAGGAGCCGGGGCCGCAAACCAGGCCGTTCGACGGCGGCTTCGGGCTGATGACCCCACAGGGCGTGCGCAAGCCGACCTGGTTCGCCTACAAATATCTGAACAGCCTTGGCGACCGCGAACTGCCGACCGGCGACGATCAGAGCATCGCGGCCATGCAGGGTGATAAGGTTCAGGTTCTGGCCTGGCGCTACGAACTGCCGGACCAGCCGATCAGCAACCGACCCTTCTTCCGCCAGGTGCGAGAGCCGGCGGCGGCGGCCCCTTTGCGGATCGAGATGCGAGGGTTGCGTCCCGGCGTCCACACCGCCAGCCTCCGCCGCGTCGGATTCAAGGCCAACGACGCCTACACCGCCTATCTGGAAATGGGCGCGCCGGCGGCGCTGAGCGAAGAGCAGCTCAAAACCCTGCAAGCCCTCACCCTGGACCAAGCCGAAACCCTCATGGTCACGGCGCGTACGGACGGAACGGCCCAGGTGGAGATTCCCATGCGCGTCCACGATGTGGTCATGGTCGAGATGGACGCGTCGCTGGGGCGTTGACCCGAGCGACCAATGTAAGCCAAAGCCATCGCAAGTGGTGGACGTGCCTTGATGAGCGTGCTGCTGTCCCTTCTGTGACTGACCACCAGAATCCCCGCCGCAACCACACCATGGGCGACATCGCGCGTCTCGCCGGTGTTTCGCCGATGACGGTGTCGCGCGTCGTCAATGGCGATGCGCGGGTGCGCGAGGCGACGCGTGAGCGGGTCGAGGCGATCATACGGGAAACCGGCTATGTTCCCGATCCGGCGGCACGAATCCTGGCGCGGGCCGGGGGTGGGCGGATCGGCCTTCTCTACGCCAACCCGTCCAGCGCCTATCTGGCCGAGCTGCTGTCAGGTGCCTTGGACGGGGCGCGGTCGGTGGGGCTGTTGCTGCTGATCGAGCCATCGCGGCCGGGCGCGCCGGACGAGGAGCGTGAGGCCGTGCAGAGGCTGGCGGCCGGCGGGGCGCAAGGCGTTATCGTGCCGCCGCCGCTGGGCGAATCGGCGGCGACCCTGGACGCGATCGCCCAGAGCGGGATGAAGGCCGTGGTTCTGGCGGCGCCCGCGCTGCGGGACGGCCTGATCTCCCTACGGGTGGATGATCAGGGCGCGGCGCATGAGATGGCGCGGCATCTGCTGGACTTGGGTCACCGCGCCATCGGCTTCGTAGAAGGCCATCCCGACCAGAGCGCCAGCGCCGATCGCCGCCACGGCGCCCAGGCCGCCGTCAATGCGGTGAAGGGTGCGACGATGTGGGCCGAAGCGGGCGACTTCACCTATCGATCGGGCTTCGAGGCGGGACAGCGGCTTCTGGCGCGTTCGCCGCGACCCACCGCCATCTTCGCCAGCAACGACGACATGGCCGCCGGCGTTCTGGCGGCGGTTCATGCGGCGGGGCTGTCGACCCCGGGGGACATTTCTGTGGCCGGTTTCGACGATACCTACCTGGCCGCCAGCGTCTGGCCGACCCTGACGACGATCCGCCAACCGGTCGCCGAAATGGCGCGTTCGGCCGCAGTCATCCTGGGGCGGGGAGGAGAAGCTGACGGCCCCGTTGCCCACGACTTCATCGCCCGCGAAAGCACGGCCTCTCCAAGCGATTGACATCCACGTCTCGCTAAAAGATGTTAGCGCTAACACGTCCGAGAGCGTGGGGAGGATGAGATTTGTTGCTTGCCGATTGCCTGCCGGCGGACTGGCGCGACGCGCGTCTGCTGGGACGCGTGCTGACCGAGGCCGGTCCCTCGCCTGTGCTGGCGCGAGGCGGCCGGCTCTATGATCTTTCGAACCAGGTCGCCATGACGGCCCAGGCGGTCGCGTTGGACGGTCTGGACAGCGCAGGCGTGGACCTTGGCCCGCTGGACGAACTCACTGTCGCCTCAGCCTGGTCGTCTGATGCGGCAGACATCCGCCTGCTGTCGCCGCTGGATCTGCAATGCATCAAGGCCTCGGGCGTGACCTTCGCGGTGTCGGCTCTGGAACGGGTGATCGAGGAGCGAGCGCGCGGCGATGCCGATGCAGCGAACGCCGTACGCCAGTCCATCCTCGACCGGATCGGCGGCGACCTGAAGGACCTGCGCCCCGGCTCGGAACAGGCTGAAGCCGTCAAGGCTCAGCTGATCGCCGAGGGCCTGTGGTCGCAATATCTCGAAGTCGCCATCGGCCAATACGCCGAAATCTTCACCAAGGCGCCCGTGCTGGCCTCGGTCGGCTGGGGCGCGGAGGTCGGGGTGCGGGCGGATTCGGCTTGGAACAACCCTGAGCCCGAGGTCGTCGTCGTCTGCGACCCGTCCGGTCGCCCGGTTGGCGCCGGTCTGGGCAACGACGTCAATTTGCGCGACATCGAAGGCCGCTCTGCCCTGTTGCTGGGCAAGGCCAAGGACAACAACGCCTCAGCCTCGGTCGGCCCCTTCATCCGCCTGTTCGATGAGGGCTTCTCTATGGATGACGTGCGCGCGGCCACCGTGCGCCTGGAGGTCGAAGGGGACGACGGTTTCGTCATGACGGGCGAAAGCTCGATGAAGCTGATCAGCCGAGATCCCGAGGAATTGGTGCGCCAGACCCTTAGCGCCCACCAGTATCCCGACGGCTTCGCCCTTTACCTGGGCACCATGTTCGCCCCGATCGAGGATCGCGACGCACCAGGCAAGGGCTTCACGCACAGGATCGGGGACCGGGTGCGTGTCTCGTCCGAAAAGCTGGGCGTGCTGGAGAACATCGTCGCGACCTGCGACCAGGCCCCGCCCTGGAAGTTCGGGGTCATGGAACTGATGCGCAATCTGGCCGGTCGCGGCCTGCTGGGAGCCACCGCATGAGCGGCGCAATCTATCCGTCGTTGAGGGATCGTCTGGTCGTCGTCACCGGCGGCGGCTCCGGGATCGGCGCGGGCTTCACCGAAGCCTTTGCACGCCAGGGCGCCCGCGTCGTCTTCTTCGACATCGCCGAGGCGGACTCCAAGGCTTTGGAGGCGTCGCTGTCCGAACTGTCGCCGGCTCCAACCTTCCGTCAATGCGACCTGATGGACGTGTCCGCCTTGCAGACCTGCCTGGCCCAGATCGTCGCAGAACATGGTCCCATCGACGTCCTCATCAACAACGCCGCCAATGACGATCGTCATACGCTGGCGGAGGTGACGCCCGACTACTGGGACAACCGGATCAATGTGAATCTGCGTCACCTCTATTTCGCGGCGCAGTCCGTGGTGACGGGCATGCGCGAACAGGGGCGGGGCGTCATCATCAACCTCGGCTCGATCAGCTGGCATCTGGGCCTGCCCGACCTGTCGCTTTACGAGACCGCCAAGGCGGGCATCGAAGGCATGACGCGCGCCCTGGCGCGAGAGCTGGGCGGCGATGGCGTGCGGGTCGTCTGCATCGTGCCCGGCAACGTCCAGACCCCGCGCCAGATGAAATGGTACACGCCGGAAGGCGAAGCCGAGATCGTGGCGGCGCAATGCCTGCCAGGTCGGTTGCAGCCACAAGACGTCGCCGCGCTCGGCCTGTTCCTGGCGTCTGACGATGCACGATTGATGACAGGCCACGAGTATTTCGTGGACGCCGGCTGGCGTTAGGGTTTTCTGATTTCACGCCCGCGTCAGACGGGCTTTCGGAGGGAATATCGAGATGGCAGGACCGACGGGGGGCTCGGGCCCCGACATTGCGGGCGCCGACCGCGTCAACATGGCGTTCATCGCCCTGATCGTGGCGGTGGCCACGATCGGCGGCTTCATGTTCGGCTATGATTCCGGCGTCATCAACGGCACCCAGGACGGGCTGGAGACGGCTTTCAACCTGTCGGCGCTGGGCACGGGCTTCAACGTCGGCGCCATTCTGCTGGGCTGCGCCGTCGGCGCCTTCATCGCGGGACGCCTGGCGGACGCCATCGGCCGCCGCACGGTGATGCAGATCGCCGCCGGTCTGTTCATTATCTCGGCTTTCTGGGCAGGCGCGGCCGACAGCTCGGCCCACTTCATAATCGCCCGCTTTATCGGCGGCCTGGGGGTCGGCGCGGCCTCAGTCCTGTCGCCGGCCTACATCTCCGAAGTGACACCGGCCTCGATCCGCGGCCGACTGTCCTCGGTGCAGCAGATCATGATCATCACCGGCCTGACCGGCGCCTTCGTGGCCAACTACGCCCTCGCCAAGACCGCCGGAGGATCGACAGCGGAGTTCTGGCTGGGCTTCCCCGCCTGGCGCTGGATGTTCTGGCTGCAGGTCATCCCCGCCGCCGTCTATCTGATCGCCCTTCTGGTCATCCCAGAAAGCCCGCGCTTCCTGGTGGTCAAGAAGAAGGACGCCCAGGCCGAAGCGGTGCTGTCGAAACTGTTCGGTGCGGGCGCCGGTGCGCGCAAGGTCCAGGAAATCCGCGCCTCCCTGGCCGCCGATCACAAGCCCAAGTTCGCGGACTTGCTTGACCCCGCGACCAAGAAGGTGCGCCCCATCGTCTGGGCCGGCCTGATCCTGGCGGTGTTCCAGCAACTGGTCGGCATCAACATCGTCTTCTACTACGGCGCGGTGTTGTGGCAGTCGGTCGGCTTCTCCGAGAACGACGCGCTTCAGATCAACATCCTGTCCGGCGTCCTGTCGATCGCCGCCTGTCTGGCGGCCATTTCGGTCATCGACAAGATCGGCCGTAAGCCGCTGCTGCTGATCGGTTCGGCTGGAATGTTCGTGACTCTGGCTGTCGTCGCCTGGTGCTTCTCCAAGGCTGCCCTGATCGACGGATCGCTGCATCTAGACGACAACACTGGCCTGATCGCCCTGATCGCGGCCAACGCCTATGTCGTCTTCTTCAACTTTAGCTGGGGCCCGGTGATGTGGGTCATGCTGGGCGAGATGTTCCCCAACCAGATGCGCGGTTCGGCCCTTGCCGTCGCCGGCTTCGCCCAGTGGATCGCCAACTTCGCCATCTCGGTCAGCTTCCCCTGGATGGCGGCGACCCTGGGTCTCGTGATCACCTACGGCTTCTATGCGGTCAGCGCCCTGATCTCCTTCTTCCTGGTCCAGGCTTGGGTGAAGGAAACGCGCGGACGCGAACTGGAAGACATGACGGGCTGATTTCCGGCTCCGAAATACCCATCTCCCCGAAACGGGCGGCGCTCCCCCGCCGCCCGTCAGCCTTATGAAAAGGACTTTCCATGACCGACACGCTTGAACTTTCGCACTGGATCGGCGGCGAGAAGGTCGCGGGCGCCTTTGCGGGCGAGAGCCTGAATCCGTCTGACACGCGCGATATCGTGGCTCGGACGCCGAAGGGCGGCGCCGCTGACGTGGATCAGGCCGTTCAGGCGGCACGCGCCGCCTTCCCCGGCTGGTCCGACGCCTCGCCGGAAGTGCGCTTCGACGTGCTGGACAAGGCCGGGTCTCTGATCATGGAACGCGCGGCCCAGATCGGTCGCCTCTTGGCTCGCGAAGAGGGCAAGACCCTGCCCGAAGGGATCGGCGAGACCATGCGCGCCGCCCGCATCCTGAAGTATTTCGCCGGCGAGGCGCTTCGCGTCCACGGCCAGAACCTGGCCTCGACCCGTCCGGGCGTCGAGATCCAGACCTATCGTCAGGCCGTCGGCGTCTTCGGCCTGATCACCCCCTGGAACTTTCCCATCGCCATCCCGGCCTGGAAGATCGCCCCGGCCATCGCCTTCGGCAACACCGTCGTGATCAAGCCCGCCGGCCCGACGCCGGCCACGGCCGAGGCCCTGATCGCCATCCTGCATGAGGCCGGCCTGCCCAAGGGCGTGGTGAACATGGTCATCGGCGACGGCGACGTGGGCCGCGCCATCGTGGCCCATCCGGGCATCGACGGCATCAGCTTCACCGGCTCCCAGGCCGTGGGCGCGGGCGTGGCCGAGGGCGCGGTCAAGCGCCAGGCGCGGGTCCAGCTGGAGATGGGCGGCAAGAATCCGCTGATCGTTCTGGACGACGCCGATCTGGAGCGGGCCGTGAACATCGCCCTGGACGGCAGCTTCTTCGCCACAGGCCAGCGCTGCACCGCCTCCAGCCGCCTGATCGTTCAGGACGGCATCCACGACCGCTTCGTCGCCGCCCTGGCCGAGAAGGTCGCGGCGCTGCGCGTCGGTCATGCCCTGGATTCCAACACCCAGATGGGCCCGGCGGTGACGGAGGCCCAGCGCGAGGTCTCCTACAAATACATCGACATCGCCCGCGAAGCCGGCGGCCGGATCGTCACCGGCGGCGAGCGCCTGACCTTCGACGCCCCCGGCTGGTACGTGCAGCCGACGCTGATCGCCGACACCGCCGCCAACGCGCGCATCAACAATGAAGAGGTCTTCGGCCCCGTCGCCTCGACCATCCGCGTCGCCACCTACGAGGAGGCCCTGACCGTCGCCAACGGCGTCGAGTTCGGCCTGTCGGCGGGCATCGTCACCCAGTCGCTGAAACACGCCCGCGACTTCCAGAAGAACGCCCGGGCCGGCATGACCATGGTCAATCTGGCCACGGCCGGCGTCGACTATCACGTGCCGTTCGGCGGCTCGAAGAAGTCCAGCTACGGTTCGCGAGAGCAGGGCTTCGCGGCGGTGGAGTTCTACACCCAGATCAAGACCTCCTATTCGGCAAGCTGATCGATGAGCGCGCCGGAACTGATCTGGGATGTGCAGGCGGAGCTGGGCGAAGGCCCCGTCTGGGACGCTGCGCGCGGCGCGGTGTGGTTCGTCGACATCAAGGGACGAAAGCTGCACCGTTACACGCCCGCGACCGGCGAGAAACGGTCGTGGGATACGCCCGATCAGACCGGCTTTGCTCTACCGGCCGAGGACGGTTCGCTGATCTGCGGCGTGCGGGGCGGTCTGTATCGCTTCGACCCGGAGGAGGGCGACTTCTCGCGCTTTCAGCTTGTTGAGGAAGACCGGCCGCAGAACCGTCTGAACGACGGCTTCGTCGCGCCGGATGGCTCGCTGTGGTTCGGTTCGATGGACGACAGCGAACAGGTTGAGACCGGCGCGCTGTATCGCTGGTATCGGGGCGAGCTGACGCGGCACGACGACGGTTATGGCGTGACCAACGGTCCGTGCCTGAGCCCTGACGGACGCACCCTCTATCACCATGACACGCTGAAGAAGACCGTGCTGGCCTTCGATCACGCGGACGGTGCGATCTCCAACCGCCGCGTCTTCGCCGTGACCGAGGACGGCTATGCCGACGGCCCCAGCATGGATGCGGCGGGCGTGCTGCACGTCGGCCTGTTCAACGGCTGGGGCGTGGCGCGTTTCGCTCCGGACGGCACACGGATCGGCAAGATCGACGTGCCGGTCCAGACCGTGACCAAGGCGGCCTTCGGCGGCCCGAACCTGCGCGACCTCTATATGACTACGGCCTGGCTGGGGAATGCCGACAAGCGGGCCGAGCAGCCGACGCTGGGCGGGCTTTATCGCGTGCGCGTCGAGACGCCGGGCCTGCCGCAAAACCGGATCAAGCTGTGATCGCGCTTGAGGCCGGCGACTGGCGCGCCACCGTGGCACCGGAACTGGGCGGGTCCGTCCTGAGCCTGGATTGGCAGGGTCAGCCGGTGTTTCGATCCACGCCGGACGGTGCGACCGACATTCTGGAGACGGCCTGTTTTCCGTTGGTTCCCTACGCCAACCGGATCGCCGACGGTCGCTTCGTCTTTGAAGGGCGTTCGGTTCAGCTGCCAGTGCTTGATCGCTTCGCGCCCCATGCCATTCATGGCGATGGCTGGCTCTTGCCCTGGATGGTCGAAAACCAGACGGCCCGCCGGGTCGAGATGATCCTGGATTGGCTTGGCGGCCAAGACGGCTGGCCTTGGCCGTGGCGTGCGCGCCAGATTGTCGAACTGACCGACCAGGGTCTGACGATCACCCTGTCCTTCACAAACACCGGCGATGCGGTCATGCCTGCCGGGCTCGGTCTGCACCCCTATTTCCACCGCCACGCCGACAGCCGACTGATGCTGTCCGCAGAGGGCGTGTGGATCACTGACGCGCGGGAAATCCCCGAACGGCTGGCGCCGGTGCAAGAAATCTCGGATTGGTCTGACGGCCTAGCTCTGGCTGGTGCGCCGTTCGTCGATCACGCCTACGCCGGCTGGATGGGCGAGGCGAGGGTCGATGGTGGTGGTCGCCGGGTGACGCTCGGCGCCGAAGCGCCAGCCCGCTGGACCCAGATATACGCCCCCGTCGACGGCGACTTCTTCTGCGTAGAGCCCGTCACTCACCGCCCCGACGCCCACAATGCGCCAGATGGTGAAGACAGTGGCCTGGTTCGCCTGGAGCCGGGCGAAGTTCTGTCTCTGACCCTGAAAATCGGCGCGCGCAGCCTCTGATCCGCTGACGTTTAGCGCGCCTGCCTCTGTGCGCCGGGCAGGGTTGGCGAAATCGACCGTTTTCAGACGCGGACGAAGTGGGATGGATCGCCTGCTGATCCCTGTTCGGGCAGGCATGATGACGCACAGCATTATAGATCTTTTACGCGCCGCGCCCGGACTCGCATCGCGCGATTATGTCGCCCGGTGGTCTGTTCCCGCTCGAACTTGAGCGAGGAGGCCGGATTGGCCGATGTGATTTTTCTGGCGGTGGGTGCGGGGGCGTTCGCTGTCTTCGCCTTGCTGGCCACAGCGTTGAAACGGGTATGACGATGATCGCCATGCTCTGGGGGGCGGGGGCGCTGGTCGTCGCCGTTTATATGGTCGCGGCGCTGCCGCGGCCTGAGCGGTTCTGAGGAACCGGGACGGATTTCATGAACATGCAAGGATGGGGGGAGATCGCCCTGACCCTTGGGCTGGCCGTAATGCTCGGCTGGCCCATCGGCGTTTATATGTCGCGCGTCTGGAATGGCGAGCGGACCTGGCTGGACCCGGTGCTGAAGCCGGTCGAGGCCGTCTTCTACGGCGCCGCCGGCGTCGATCCGAAACGCAGCCAGGGCTGGCTGGGATACGCCGGCGCCCTTTTGGCCTTCAATCTGGCGGGCTTTGTCCTGCTGTATGCGATCCTGCGTCTGCAGGGCGTGCTGCCGCTGAACCCGCAAGGGTTCGCAGGCGTGTCGCCGCATCTGGCCTTCAACACCGCCGTCAGCTTCGTGACCAACACCAACTGGCAGAGCTATGGCGGGGAGGCGACCCTGTCGACCTTCACCCAGATGGTCGGCCTCACGGTGCAGAACTTCGTCTCGGCCGCGACCGGCGCGACGATCGCGGCGGCCCTGGCGCGCGCCTTCGTGGCCAATCGCGGCGAGGGCGTCGGCAACTTCTGGGCCGATCTGACCCGCACGACCCTTTATGTCCTGCTGCCCGCCGCCCTGATCCTAGCGGTGGCCCTGTCGGGTCTCGGCATCGTTCAGAGCCTGGCGGCCCATGTGACGGCGACCGGCGTCGAGGGCGGGTCCCAGACCTTGCCGCTGTTCCCGGCCGCCAGCCAGGTGGCGATCAAACAGCTGGGCATCAACGGCGGCGGCGTCTTCAACGTCAACGGCGCCCATCCGTTCGAGAACCCGAACGCCATCACCAATCTGCTGACCGCGGTGGCGATCAACGTCATGGGCTGGGCGGCCTTCTTCGCCTTCGGCCGCACCGCCATGGCGGGACGCGACATCCGCGCCGTGGCGGCGGCGGCCCTGATCCTGCTGAGCGCCGCCAGCGCGGCCATGTATGTGATCGAGACCCAGCCGGCCCCCGCCCTGGTCGAGGCCCAGGTCGACGCTTCGGTCAATATGGAGGGCAAGGAGGTCCGCTTCGGCGCGCCGGCCTCGACCGTCTGGTCCGTGGTCACGACCGGCGCCTCGAACGGCTCGGTCAACGCCATGCACGCCAGCTTCATGCCCTTGGGCGGCGGCTTGCAGATGTTCCTGATGCAGCTGGGCGAGATCCTGCCAGGCGGTGTCGGTTCGGGCATCGCCATCATGGTCGTCATGGCCCTGCTGTCGGTCTTCGTCGCCGGCCTGATGGTCGGCCGCACGCCCGAATATCTGGGCAAGAAGATCGAGGCGCGCGAGATCCAGTTCGCCATGATCGCGGTGCTGATTCTGCCGCTGGCCATCCTGGGCTTCACCGCCGTGTCGGCCGTCTTCCCGACGGCGTTGGCGGGCCTGCTGAACAAGGGGCCGCACGGCCTGTCGGAGATCCTGTACGCCTACACCTCGGCGGCGGCGAATAACGGCTCGGCCTTTGCGGGCCTGACCGCCAACGCTCCGTGGTGGAATACGACCCTGGGTCTGGGGATGCTGTTCGGGCGGTTCATTCCGGCCGTCGCCGTCCTGGCCATCGCCGGCAGTCTGGTGGTCAAGCCCAAGCTGGCGCCCAGCCCCGGCACGCTGCCGACCGACAACGGCCTGTTCATCGGCCTGCTGATCGGCGTGATCCTCATCCTCGGCGGCCTGCAGTTCCTGCCCGCCCTCGCCCTGGGACCGATCGTCGAGCACTTCCAGGTGCTCGCGGCGGTCGCCGGCGCCTGATCCTTCGGACATCCTGACATGACACAAGTAACTCTGGATCCGCGCGAGGGCGGCCGCGCGTCGCCTCTCGCGGGCGGCCTCTCGGGACAGATGATCGGACGCGCCGTTGGCGACGCCTTCGTCAAGCTGAACCCCGTAAAGCTGATCAACAATCCGGTCATCTTCACCACTTGGATCGTGGCGCTTCTGTCCACGCTCTCGGCGGCCGCAGCCATCGCGAGCGGTCAGTCGGCGGGCTTTGCGGTGCAGCTGGCGCTGTGGCTATGGGCCACGGTCCTGTTCGCCAATGTCGCCGAAAGCATCGCTGAAGGGCGGGGCAAGGCGGCGGCCGATTCCCTGCGCGCCACCCGCGTCACGACCAAGGCCAAGCTGATCGTCGACCCGAAGACCGGCAGCGTGGTCCCGACCAACGCCTCGGAGCTTGAAGTCGGGTCGATCATCCTGGTCGAGGCCGGCGACGTGATCGCCTCCGACGGCGAGATCGTCGAGGGCGTCGCCTCGGTCAACGAGGCCGCCATTACCGGCGAGAGCGCCCCGGTGATCCGCGAAAGCGGCGGCGACCGGTCGGCCGTGACCGGCGGCACGACCGTCGTCTCGGACTGGATCAAGGTGCGCATCACCGCCAAGCCCGGCTCGACCTTCCTCGATCGCATGATCGCCATGGTCGAGGGCGCGGATCGCCGGAAGACGCCCAACGAGCTGGCCCTGGCCGTGCTGCTGGCCGGCCTGACCCTGATCTTCCTGATCGCGGTCGTGACCCTGGTGGGCCTGGGCGCCTATTCCGGCGTCGATCTGGACCCGATGGTGCTGGGCGCCCTGTTCATCACGCTGATCCCGACCACGATCGGGGGCCTGCTGTCCGCCGTCGGCATCGCCGGCATGGACCGGTTGCTGAAGGTGAACGTGCTGGCCACCTCGGGCCGTGCGGTGGAGGCGGCAGGCGACGTCGACACCCTGCTGCTCGACAAGACCGGCACCATCACCTTCGGCAACCGCATGGCGACCGAGGTCATCCCGGTTCCCGGCGTGCGCCCCGAGGCCGCTTTGGCCGCCGCCGTCATGGCGTCGCTCGCCGACGAGACGCCGGAGGGCCGCTCCATCGTCGAGCTGGGCCGCAACGCCGGCGTCTCGGTCGATCAGCCCGCCGGCGCCGTCGCCATTCCCTTCACCGCCGTCACCCGCCAGTCGGGCCTGGACGTCGGCAAGGACAGCTGGAGGAAGGGCGCGGTCGATGCCGTGCTGAAGGATCTGAACCTCAACGACGGTTCGGCCCCAGCCGAGTTCCGCCAGGCCGTGGACCGGATCGCCCGTTCGGGCGGCACGCCCCTGGCCGTCACCCAGAACGGCGTCCTCGTCGGCGTCATCCACCTGAAGGACGTGGTCAAGCCGGGCGTGAAGGCGCGCTTCGCCGACCTGCGCCGCATGGGCCTGCGCACCGTGATGATCACCGGCGACAATCCGGTGACGGCCGCAGCCATCGCTTCGGAAGCCGGGGTGGACGACTACCTCGCCGAGGCCACGCCCGAGGACAAGATGCGCCTGATCAAGGCCGAACAGGCCAAGGGGCGTCTGGTCGCCATGTGCGGCGACGGGGCCAACGACGCCCCGGCCCTGGCCCAGGCCGATGTCGGCGTGGCCATGCAGACCGGCGCCCAGGCCGCGCGCGAGGCCGGCAACATGGTCGATCTGGACAGCGACCCGACCAAGGTCATCGAGATCGTCGAGGTCGGCAAGCAACTGCTGATCACGCGCGGCGCCCTGACGACCTTCTCGGTCGCCAACGACGTGGCCAAATATTTCGCCATCATCCCGGCGATGTTCGTGGTGGCCCTGCCGTCGCTCGGCGCGCTGAACGTCATGCGCCTGCACAGCCCCGAGAGCGCCATCCTGTCGGCGGTGATCTTCAACGCCCTGGTCATCGTCGCCCTCATCCCGCTGGCGCTGAAGGGCGTCAAATACCGGGCCATCGGCGCCGGCGCGCTTCTGGGTCGCAACCTGCTGATCTACGGCCTGGGCGGCCTGATCGCCCCGTTCGTCGGCATCAAGCTGATCGACCTGCTCATCTCCGGCCTGGGTCTGGCCTGATGCGTCGGGAGGTCTCTCGCATCCTGCAACTCGTCATGGCGGTGCTGGTCATCGCCGTGATGTGGGGCGTGGCGACGCTGCAGCAGACCGATCCGCGCACGCGCTCCAACCCCATGGCCATTCATCCTGTTCGAATAGAGAAATCCAATGCGTAAATCCTTCTCCAGGGCCTCGGGCCGCAACGACGCCTGGTTCGCCGCCGCCTGTATCGTCGGTCTCGCCGGTCTGGGCCTGTGCAGCGAAGCCAAGGCCCAGGACGTGTCGGCCCCAACCGTTTCGGCCAACGTCGCCGTCACCTCCGACTACGTCTTCCGCGGGGTCAGCCAGACCCAGGAAAACCCCGCCCTCTCGGCTGGCGTCGATCTGACCAGGAACGGCTTCTACGCCGGCGGCTGGGCCTCCAACGTCGATTTCGGCGACGACACGGACGCCGAGGTCGATTTGTATGCCGGCTATCGGCCCGAGGTCGCCGGCTATGCGCTGGACTTCGGCGTGATCGGCTATCTCTACGCCGGTCAGCCGGACGGCGCCGACTATGACTATGTCGAATTCAAAGCCGCCGCCTCACGCGCCGTCGGTCCGGCCACCCTGGGCGCCGCCGTCTACTATTCGCCCGACTTCTTCGGCGCGGCCGAGGACGAGGCGACCTATGCCGAGGTCAACGGCGCGGTCAGTCCGGCCGACAAATGGACCGTCTCGGGCGCCGTCGGGCGTCAGTGGGTGTCGTCGGACCTGGACTACACCACCTGGAACCTGGGCGCGGCCTATCAGCTGACCGACACTCTGGCGCTGGACCTGCGCTATCACGACACCGATCAACACGACTTCGGCGACATCTACGGCGCGCGCGCCGTGGCCACGCTGAAGGCGACCTTCTGAGGCGACGACCATGGTCAACCAACTTCGCCCGGCCCTCGTCATGACGGCCCTGTTCACCCTGCTGCTGGGCCTGGCCTATCCGCTGGCCGTCACCGGCATCGCCCAGGTCGCCTTCCCGGACCAGGCCAACGGCAGCCTGGTGCGCGACGCCGGCGGGCGGGTCGTCGGCTCGTCCCTGATCGGCCAGCCTTTCTTCGGCGCGACCTATCTGCATCCGCGCCCGTCGGCGGCGGGCGACGGCTATGACGCCGCCGCCTCGTCCGGCTCCAACATGGGGCCGTTGAACCCGGACCTGATCGCGCGCGTCGCCGAAAGCGCCCAGACGATCCGCGCCGAGGACGGCCCCGGCGTCATCCCCGCCGATGCGGTGACGACATCGGGTTCGGGCCTCGACCCGGACGTGTCCCCGGCCTACGCTCGGCTTCAGGCCGCGCGGATCGCCCGCGCCAGAGGCGTTCCCGTGCAACAGGTCCAGAGCATCATCGACGCGCACATCGAGGGGGCCTTCCTAGGCTTCATCGGCCAGCCGCACGTCAATGTCCTGCTGACCAACCGCGCGCTGGACGCCCGCTTCGGGGCGGAGGGCTGATTGCCCGAAACGGCCCCCGCAACGCCCGCGACTTCAGCCGTTCCGCGCCGCAAGCGCGGGCGGCTGAAGGTGTTTCTGGGCATGTCGCCCGGCGTGGGCAAGACCTATGAAATGCTGCGCGCCGCGCGCCGCAGAAAGGCCGAGGGGCTGGACGTCGTCGTCGGCGTGGTCGAGACCCACGGCCGCAAGGAGACGATGAGCCTGCTGCGCGGGCTGGACGTCATGCCGCGGGCGCCCATCGAACACCGCGACCGCGCCCTGATGGAGTTCGATCTGGACGGCGCCCTGGCGCGACGGCCCGAACTGCTGCTGGTCGACGAATACGCCCATTCCAACGCGCCCGGTTCGCGCCATCCCAAGCGCTGGCAGGACGTGGAGGAACTGCGCGACGCCGGCATCGACGTCTGGACCACGCTGAACATCCAGCATCTGGAAAGCCTGTCCGACGTCATCCTGCGCATCACCGGCGTGCGCCAGCGCGAGGCGGTGCCCGATAGCGCCCTGACCGGCGCCGACGACATCGAGGTCATCGACATCACGCCCGAAGACCTGCGGGCGCGTCTGGCCGAGGGCAAGGTCTATGTGCCCGAAACGGCGCGGGTGGCCTCCGAGAACTTCTTCAAGATCGAGAATCTGACGGCGTTGCGCGAACTGGCCCTGCGGCGCGCGGCCCAGACGGTGGACGACCAGCTTCTGACCCACCTGCGCGAGCGGGGCGTGTCGGGGCCGTGGGCGGCGAACGAACGGATCCTGGTGCTGGTCGGCGGCGACGCCATGACCGCCTCCCTGGTCCGCACCGGTCGGCGAATGTCCGACATGATGATGGACGCCCCCTGGTCGGTCGCCCATGTCGAGCGGCCCAGTGGATCGCGCGCCGACGCCCGGTCGGCGGGACGGCTGGCCGAGGCCTTCAAGCTGGCCGAGCAGCTGGGCGGACGGCCCGTGACGATCAGCGGCGACGACGTGGTGCGCGCCGTGCTGGATCACGCCCACCGCAACAACGTCACCCAGATCGTCATCGGCAAGACGCGCGGCGGGCGGTTCGCCGAATGGACCGGCCGTGCCCTGGCGACCGAACTGCTGCGCAAGGCCCAGGGCGTCGCCGTCCACGTCGTGACCGAGGGCGATCTGGCCGCGCCCGAATCGGCGGCCAAGTCGGGCATCCGGGCGGCGCTGGACTGGCGCGGTTATCCGGCCGGGGCGGGGTTCGTCCTGGCGGCGACGGGCGCGGCCCTATTGCTGGACACCCGGTTCGAGCGGGTCGATCTGGGCGTCATCTATCTGGCGGCGGTGGTGGCGGCCGGGGTGCTGAACGGCCTCAGACCCGCGCTGGCGGCGGCGACCCTGGCCTTTCTGACCTACAACTTCCTGTTCCTTCAGCCGCGCTACAGCTTCCTGATCGGTTCGCCGACCGACTTCCTGACCTTGGTCCTTTTCTGGGGCGTGGCCCTGGGCACAGGCGCGTTGGCGGGGCGGGTGCGCGAACAGGCCAGAGCGGCCCAGCGCCGCGCCGCCGCCGTCTCGGCCCTGCTGGCCGCCAGCCAGACCCTGTCGGCCGGCCAGGATCGTGCGACCACAGCCCGCAGCCTGGCGGAACAGGCCTCGGCCGCCGCCGGCGCAGGCGCCGTCGTCCTTCTGCCCGACGGCGAGGACATCGTGCTGGCGGCGGCCAGTCCCGAGGGCGTGATCCTGGCCCCCGACGCCATGGCCGCCGCCCGCTGGGCCTGGACCCACGGCGAGGTGACGGGCCATGGCACGGGCACCCTGCCGCAGACCCATTGGCGGTTTCAGCCCCTGCAGGGCGTGCGCGGCCGGGCCGGCGTGGCGGGCATCGACGCCTCGGCCGTGGCGGCGGGCTCGGACGAGGAACGTCTGGCGATGGCCCTGCTGGACCAGGGCGCCGTCGCGCTGGAGCGCGCCGATCTGGCCGGTCAGGCGCTGGAGACCGAGACCCTGCGTCGCGCCGACCGTTTCCGCGCGGCCTTGATGAACTCGGTCAGCCACGACCTTCGCACACCCCTGTCCACCGTCCTGGGCTCGGCGACGACCCTGATCGACTATGGCGCGACCCTGAAGCCCGAGGTCCGCGACGACCTGCTGCTCAGCATCCGCGAAGAGGCCGAACGCCTGTCGCGCTATGTCGGCGATCTTCTGGACATGACCCGGCTGGAGGGCGGCGGCCTCAACGTGCGCACCGACTGGACCGATGTGCGCGACATCCTGAACACCGCCGCCGACCGGGTGTCGCGCCGCTTGGGCCAACGCAAGGTCACGCGCGATTTTCCGGCCCAGCTCAGCATGGTCGAAGCCGATCCGGGCCTGCTGGAGCAGGCCGTGGTCAACATCCTAGAAAACGCCATCGCCTACAGTCCCGACGGCACGACCATCGAACTCGCGGCCTATGAGGATCGCGGCGCCGTCGTCATCTCCATCGAGGACGAGGGACGTGGCATCCCGACCGCCGAGCTGGAACGGGTGTTTGACAAATTCCGCCGCATGGAAGAATCCACCGATCGGGCCAAGGGGGCAGGTCTTGGTCTCGCCATCGCCAAGGGCTTCGTCGAGGCCATGCGCGGCCGTATCGCCGCGGCCAGCCCGATCCAGGACGACGCCGACGGCAAGCGTGGAACGCGCATCCTGATCAGCCTGCCCAAGTCCATCGCCACCCATCCGGATCTGCTGTGATGTCCGCCGTTCGCCCCCAGGTTCTGGTCATCGACGACGAGCCGCAAATTCACCGCTTCCTGGCCCCCGCCCTGGACGCCGCCGGCTATGAACCCCGCCGCGCCGACAGCGGTCAGGAGGGGCTGCGCGCCATCGCCCTGTGGAGCCCCGACGCCGTGGTTCTTGACCTCGGCCTGCCCGACATGGACGGCAAGGATGTCCTGACGCGCGCGCGCGACTTCTATCAGGGGCCGATCATCGTCCTGTCCGCCCGCGACCGCGAGGCCGAGAAGATCACGGCCCTGGACCTGGGCGCCAACGACTATGTCGAAAAGCCGTTCGGCGTCGGCGAACTGCTGGCGCGCATCCGCGCCTGTCTGCGTCAGGGCGCGCTGACGCCGGTCGCGGGCGGCGTCGTCACGGCCGGCGATGTCGTCATCGACCTGGACCGCCGCATCGTCACCCGCGCCGGCGAGCGGGTGAAGCTGCGCCCCAAGGAATACGACGTCCTGGCCTACCTCGCCCGCAACGCCGGCAAGGTCCTGGGTCACGCCGACCTGCTCAAGACCATCTGGGGCGCCGGCCACGCCGACGACGTGCAGTATCTCCGCGTCGTCGTCGGTCAGCTCAGGCACAAGCTCGAGGCCGATCCGGCCCAGCCCATCCTGCTCGTGACCGAGCCGGGCGTGGGCTATCGCCTGGCGGACTGAGGCCTAAAACTCTTCCCAGCCGTCGCTGTTGGAACCGACCGTGAGGTCGCGACCGCCGGCGACCTTGATGACGCGCGGTTCGACCGGCGGCGCTGAACGGGTTGCGGGGCGGGCAGGGGCGGCAGAGGTGGTCTTTCGAGCCGTCGCGCGTCCGCCGGACACCTGGAAGAAGGCGACCTCGGACGACAGCTCGGCGGTTTCCTGGCGCAAGGCGGTGCTGGCGGCGGTGGCTTGTTCGACCATGGCGGCGTTCTGCTGTGTCACCTGATCCATCTGGTTCACGGCGACGTTGATTTCCTGAAGGCCGGTCGCCTGTTCACGGGCCGAGGCGGCGATCTCCACGACCAGGGTGCTGATGTCGTCGACTTGCGAGGCGATGGCCTGAAGCGCCGATCCGGCCTCGCTGACCAGACGCACGCCGTTCTCGACTTCCGAGCCGGAGTTGGAGATCAGCGTCTTGATCTCCTTTGCGGCTTCGGCCGAGCGTTGAGCCAGCGCGCGGACTTCGGAGGCCACCACGGCGAAGCCGCGGCCGGACTCGCCTGCACGGGCGGCTTCGACGCCGGCGTTCAGAGCCAGCAGGTTGGTCTGGAAGGCGATCTCGTCGATGACCCCGACGATCTGGCTGATCTGGCGCGAGCCGCCTTCGATCTTCTGCATCGCGTCGACGGCGTTCATGACGACCTGGCCGGAGGCTTCGGCGCTCTTGCGGGCGCCGTTGGTGACGTTGGCGGCCTGGTTGGCGGCTTCGGCGGTCTTCTTCACCGTGACGGTGATCTCGTCCAGCGCGGCGGCGGTTTCTTCTAAAGCGGCGGCCTGCTGTTCGGTTCGGCGCGATAGGTCCTCAGACGCCTGGCTGATCTCGCCGGCGCCGGAATCGATGCCGTGGACCGAGCCCAGGACGCCGGTGACGGTCTCTTCCAGGCGAGCGATCGACCGGTTGAAGTCGGCCTTCAGAACCTCGCTGCGTGCGGGGAAGGGAGCGTCGATCCGATAGACCAGATCCCCCTCGGCCAAGGCCGACAGTCCCTTGCCCAGGCTTTCGATGACGACGGCGTTCTCGGCGGCCTCCTGCTGGGCCACGGCTTCGCGACGACGGCGTTCGACTTCGGACTGGTCGCGCATCGATTCCGTTTCGGACTCCAGCGCCTTGGCGCGCAGACCGTTGTCGCGGAACACCTGCATGGCCTGTGCCATGGCGCCGACCTCGTCCTTGCGGTCGGTGTCGGGGATGGCGACATCCAGCTTGCCGCCCGCCATGATCGACATGGCGCCCGTCATGCGCCGGACCGGCGCGATCATCAGGATCGACAGCTGAACGCCTAGGAAGACGGCGGCCGCGACCAGGATCAGACCGCCCGCCGCCAGCGCGATGAATGAGGCGGTGATGGCCGACGCCTGCTGGGCGTCGCGCACGTTCATGCGGGCGATCTCGGCGTCGCGCACGGCCGTGATCGATTTGGTGATGTGGGTCACGCGAACCTTGTCGGCGGACTCGATGACGACGCGGCGCGCGGCGTCGATGCGCGACGGATCGAGCGCGGCCTGGGTCAGGGGCGTGCCGAACTCGGTCTTCCAGACGGCGGCATCATCCTGGGCCTTTTTGACCAGAGCGCGCTCTTCCGTCGTCAGATCGGCGGTGTTCAATGCGGCGATCGACTGTTCGAACTGTTCCCAGCCGGTCTTGTAGACATCCAGGTAGTCGACGTTGCCGGTCAGAAGCACGCCGCGCATCTGCGAATTCAGGCGGATGACGCCCTTCTCGGCGACGTGGGTGTGATCGATGATGCTCTTGCTTTGCGCATTCAGCTCGGCCGCCGTCTTCATGGCCAACAGCTGGAAGAAGACCGCGCCGATCATGGCGGCGGCGACCGTCAGCAACAGGGCGAAGGCGATCGCCAGCTTTCGCTGCATCGGGATGTTCTTCGGGTTCATGCCATCATCTCCTGAAGGATGTGCAAAGCAGGAGACCGGAGCGGCGAGCCGCTCCGGTCTAAGGGGCTTAGAAGGCAGTCTGGACGCGGACGGTCGCGGTGTTTCCGTTGTCGTCGCCGGTGAAGACTCCGGTCCGGTTGTCGACCGACCAGGCGCTCCAGTGGGCCGACACGCGGGTGTTGTTGGTCGGATACCAGTTGACGCCCAGCAGCCAGGTGTCGCCTTCGCCGCCGGTCAGGCTGTCGGTAAAGTCGGCGGTGTCGTAGCGACCGACGATTTCGACCGCGCCATAGCCGTCGGCGCCCAACGGATTCAGCACCTTGGGACGCGTCCAGGTTCCGGTGCGCGCGGACAGCGGCGGCGTCTCGCCCGTCAGGAACAGACCGGCCGACAGGCTGTAGGCGTCCTGGTCAAAGTCGCGTGCGGCGGTTCGAACCACGCGCTTGCCGCCCTCGGCCATCGCCCAGAACGAACGATGCACGCCGCCGAGCTCCAGCCCCAGGCCCGAGCTGGACTTCGGATTGGCGTAGGCGCCGGACGACAGGCGCAGATTGTCGTTGCCGCGCGACGAAACCACCAGATTGCGCGAAGACAGGGTCGTCACCGGCGTCAGATCCTCGACGAAGCCCCAGCCGCCCAGATGCAGGAAGCCGGCCTCGGTCTTGAACGCCGACCAGTGGGTGCGGCCCATCACGGCGACGGTGTCGCTGGTCGTGCCGTCGCTGATGGCGTCGCCGGTCACCGACAGCGAGGCATGCCAGACGCTGCCCGTCAGCTTGCCCATGACACCGACCCCGTAAGAGCCGCGCTCGGGACCGATGGTGGAGACCATCAGGCTGCGTTCCAGGAAGGGCGTCTGATCTTCGGCCGTGCCGCCTTCGACGCCGCGGTCGTTCAGGCGCTGACCGGCGGAGATTTCCAGGTCGCGGCCGCCCAGCTTGCGGCTGTAGGCGATGAAGGCGTTTGCGACGCTGACCGAGTTGTCGGCGATGTCGCCTTCGATCCAGTAGCTGAAGCCGCCGGCGATCTTGCCTTGTCCGCCCAGGCGCAGGCCGCGCAGTTCGGTCGTGGTCAGGTCGCGATTGGGATAGTCCGATCCAAAGGTCGTCGACAGGTCGGCGGTGACGCGAATGCGCGGCTTGAAGGTGAAGGCGCCGTCGGGGCTGCGCCATTCCGGCAGGCCTGTGGCCCAGTCGACGGGCGCCGGCGCCGACGTTGCGGGAGCGGCGGCGGTCTGCACCGGACGCGGCACCGCAACGGGCGAAGGCGTTCCGGCGACGGCCGGCGCCGCGGCGACCGCAGCCGTGCGCGACTGGGCTTCCAGCTGTTCAAGTCGGGCCGACAGGGCCTGGACCTGGGCGCGCAGGGCGGCGATTTCATCGGCGGACGGCGCCGATTGGGCGAGGGCGGAGGTGGCGAGCGCGGCCAGGCCGACACCCGCTGCGAGCGAGCGATAAAGGGTCATTAGATTTACCGTAAGGGAAGATCGTTAAGGAGCGCCCAAATCGCGGTAAGGGGAACTGCGTAGCTTTGCGGCCAAGGGCGTCCGGATAAGGAACAGGCGCCGTGCGGATCGCGACGGCGCCTGTGGGAAGTCGGGTCAGTCGGCGGTGACCAGGGCCTTGTCGCCGGGACCGGCCGCCGGATCGGGCAGGGCCGCCAGCGGATGGGGTTCGCCGTCCAGCGCGGCCTTCAGCGCATCGCGATCCAGTTCGCCTTCCCAGCGGGCGACGACGATGGTGGCCACAGCGTTGCCGATGAAGTTCGTCAGGGCGCGGCACTCGCTCATGAAGCGGTCGATGCCCAGGATCAGCGCCATGCCCGCGACCGGTACGGCCGGCACGACCGACAGGGTCGCGGCCAGGGTGATGAAGCCCGCGCCGGTGATGCCCGCCGCGCCCTTGGAGCTGAGCATGGCGACCAGCAGCAGCACGATCTGGTCCTGCAGGCTGAGGTCGATGTTCAGCGCCTGGGCGATGAACAGGGCGGCCATCGTCATATAGATGTTGGTGCCGTCCAGGTTGAACGAATAGCCGGTGGGCACGACCAGGCCGACCACGGACTTTGCGGCGCCGGCGCGTTCCATCTTCTGCAGCAGGCTCGGCAGGGCGGCTTCGGACGACGAGGTGCCCAGAACCAGCAGCAGTTCTTCCTTCAGATAGCGGATCAGCTTCAGAATGTTGAAGCCGTTGGCCCAGGCGACCAGGCCCAGAACCCCGACCACGAAGATGGCGGCGGTTACATAGAAGGTGGCGACCAGGGCGGCCAGATTGGCGATCGAACCGATACCGTATTTGCCGATGGTGAAGGCGAAGGCGCCGAAAGCGCCGATGGGCGCGGCCTTCATCAGAATGGCGACCAGCTTGAAGAAGGCGACGCTGATCGACTCCAGGAAGCTCAGCACCGGCTTGCCGACATCGCCGACCATGGCCAGCGCAAGCCCGAACAGGACCGAGACGAACAGCACCTGCAGGATGTTGCCCTCGGAGAAGGCGCTGACGAAGGTGTCGGGGATGATGCTGGTCAGGAAGCCGACGATGGTCGTCTCATGCGCCTGATCGGAGTATTTTGTGACCGCGCTGGCATCCAGGCTGGCGGGGTCGATGTTCAGGCCGTGGCCCGGCTGAACCAGATTGGCCACGATCATGCCGATGATCAGGGCCAGGGTCGAGAAGGTCAGGAAGTAGGCAAAGGCCTTGGCGGCGACACGACCGACCCGCCCCACGTCGCGCATCCCGGCGATGCCGGTGACGATCGTCAGGAAGATCACGGGCGCGATGATCATCTTCACCAGCTTGATGAAGGCGTCGCCCAGCGGTTTGAGGCTTTCGCCGAACGTCGGCCAGAAGTGCCCGATCAGGCCGCCGGCGAGGATCGCCAGCAGAACCTGGAAATAGAGATGCCGATAGAAAGGCTTGCGCTTGGCGCTGCCGTCGTCGGCAATCGTCGGTGTGATAATCATGGTGACCTCCCAATCGTCCTCTCGGGGACGTTCACCGATCAGGATGCGGCGGCGCTGGGACAGGCCAAAACCGAAAATTCGCGATCGGGCCGGGGAGGAAAACATATATTTAACAATGCGCTGTCGTTTTTAAAGCTGAAGCGCTTGTGCTGAAAACGAAACCGGCACACGTTGAGTTGTGTCGAAATCAGCACAAATTCTGACGAGATCGAGACTCGCCGCGAGGCGTGAGTTTCTGGGCGTTGCGGGCATCGGCGTCTTCGTGTTCGCCGGCCTGCTGATCCTGATCGCCATCATCGTTGCGGGCGATCTCGCGCGAAAACGTGCGGCGCAAAACATTGTTCGTCAGGCCGAGGCGACCCTGCTGCTGGATCAGGCCTTGCTATCCAGCGAACTTGACCGGCATCGCGCCACGCCCGTGGTTCTGGCCAGCGAGGACATCATCTTGGAGGCGCTGCGCGATCCCGCGCCCGCCCTGCTGGACAGGGTCAACGCGCGGCTGGATATGCTGGCGGTGCAAACCGGCGCGGCGGCCATCTATCTGCTGAACGGCCAAGGCAAGGCGGTCGCGGCGAACAACTATCGAACCCCCGGCAGTTTCGTCGGGGCGGACTACGCCTACCGCCCCTATTTCAAGACGGCGATGCGGGCGGGATCCGACGAATATTTCGCCTTTGGGTCCAGGAGCGGCCGGCCCGGCCTTTATTTGTCGCGCCGCGTCGGTGGCGCGGCCGGCGTGATCGTGGTCAAGATCGAGTTCCATACGGTCGAGGCCGCCTGGCGGCGGCAGGCGGAACAGGCCCTGGTGACGAACCGGGACGGCGTGATCGTGCTGAGTTCCGACCCCGCGCGACGCTTTCGAACGCTTGAGCCGCTGGACGCCGCCCGAGCGAAGGCCTTGCGTGACAGCCGGCAGTTCGGCGACGCGCCACTGACGCCCCTTAACCCCGCGATCACGCCGGTGGACGACGGGCGGGTGCAGATGGGCGGCCGGATCTTCGCTCCCCTGCGTCGCGCCCTGCCGGTGGAGGACTGGACCCTGCTGCTGCTGGTCCCCATCGCCGACGCCGACCGTGCGGCGGGGCCTGTGCGCTGGGCGGCGGGCCTGGCGGGCGCGCTTCTGATGGTCGTGCTGGCCTGGATCTGGCGCGCGCATCTGCGCCGGCTGGACGGGCAGCGTCGGGAGGCCGAGGTCCGGCGCGAGCTAGAGCTTCGCGTCGATGAACGCACCACGGCGCTGACGGCGGCGAACGCGCAGTTGAGAACCCAGATCGAAGATCGCAAACGCACCGAAGCGCGCCTGCGAACCCTGCAGGCCGATCTAGTTCAGGCCAACCGTCTGGCGCATCTGGGCCAGATCGTCGCCGGGGTCGCCCACGAGATCAATCAGCCGGTGGCGGCCATCCGCGCCAACGCCGACAACGCCCTGACCCTGCTGTCGCGCGAGCAGCCGGATGAGGCGCAGGCCAAGCTGACGCGCATCCAGGGACTGACCGAGCGGATCGGCGCCATCGTCGAGGATTTGCGCGGCTTTGCGCGCAAGACCCCGCCGCGCACCACCACCGTCGTCGTCGACGAAGCGGTCGAGGGCGCCCTGCTACTGGTCAGCAGTCGGATGCGTGACGACGGCGTGGCTGTCGAGCGGACGGGCGAGGCGAGGGTGTCGGCCCAGGCGGACCGCGTGCGGCTGGAACAGGTGCTGGTCAATCTGTTGCAGAACGCCTTTGAAGCCTTGGGCGATCATGCGGATGCGCGGATCGGGCTGGATGTCTCGACGACATCGGACCTGGTCGTCATCGCCGTGACGGACAACGGACCGGGCCTGTCCAAGGCGACGCTGCGGACCCTTTTCACCCCTTTTCGACCACCAAGCCGAACGGTCTGGGTCTGGGGTTGGTGATCTCGCGTGACATCGTCGAGGCCTTCGGCGGCAGTCTGGTCGTGGCGTCGAACGGGCGGCGCGGCGCGCATTTCGAGGTCCGGCTCAGGAGGAACCCCGCATGACCTCGGACGGCGCCCTGATCCTGGTCGTGGACGATGACGACGACCTGCGCGAGGCCCAGGTCGAGACGCTCGCGCTTGCGGGCTACGCGCCGACGGGCGTGAGTTCCGCCGACGAGGCTTTTTCGCAGCTGAAGATCGCGCCCCCGCACGTCGTCTTGTCCGACATCCGGATGCCCGGTCTGGACGGGCTGGATTTCCACAAGCGCGTGGCGGCCATCGATCCCGAGTTGCCGTTCATCCTGATGACGGGACACGGCGACATCGACATGGCTGTCGCCGCCCTGCATCGCGGGGTCTTCGATTTCCTGCCCAAACCCTTCGGTGCCGATCGTCTGTTGCCCGTCATCCAGCGCGCGGCGCGCCAGCGACAACTGGTCTTGGAAAACCGTCGCCTGACCCAGTTGGTCGAAGACGCCGAGGCGGAGGAGGAACGCAGCGGCCTGATCGGCCAGACGCCCGCGATCGTGAGGCTGCGCGAGACGATCGCCCAGGTCGCCCGGGCAGGCGTGGATGTGTTGATCCAGGGCGAGAACGGCGTCGGCAAGGAGACGGTCGCGCGCGGTCTGCACCGATCCAGCGCCCGGCGCGCCCGGCCCTTCGTCGTCGTCAACTGCGCCGCCCTGCCGGAGGATGTGCTCGACGCCGAACTGTTCGGCCGCTCGCCGACGTCGGGCTACGGGCGCCGGATCGGCGGTCGCGTCCGTGAGGCCGACGGCGGCACCCTGTTGCTGGAAGAGGTAGAGGCGCTTTCGCCGGCGCTTCAGATCAAGCTGCTGAAGCTGATGGAGACCGGACAGATCTCGGGAGAGGACGACCAGGCCTTCAGCCTGCGCTTTCTGACGACGACACGGATCGATCTGGACGCCGCGGCCGCGCGCGGCGCCTTCCGGTCGGACCTCTATTATCGCCTCAGCGTGGTCACCCTGACCCTGCCCAGCCTGCGGGACCGGCGCGAGGACATTCCGCTGCTGTTCCGGCATCTGGTGTCGCAGGCGGCTGCGCGACAAAAGAAGACCCCGCCGCCGATCGACGATGCGACCGACGCCCATCTGATGATGCGTGACTGGCCCGGCAATGTCCGCGAACTGGCCCAGGCCGCCGAGCGCTTCGTCATCGGCCTCGACAGAAGCGGCGGCGCGACCGGCGTCGCCGACGGCAGCCTGAGTCAGCGCGTCGAGGCGTTCGAG
Organism: Brevundimonas vesicularis; assembly: GCF_044807075.1. GTDB lineage: Bacteria > Pseudomonadota > Alphaproteobacteria > Caulobacterales > Caulobacteraceae > Brevundimonas > Brevundimonas vesicularis_G. The sequence continues at coordinate 2,775,770 of NZ_CP085234.1, read as the reverse complement.
GCCCGCGTGCTGGACGAGGCGCTGAAGGCCGCCAGGGGCGATGTCCGGGCCGTCATGGCCCGGCTCGACCTCCCCCGAAAGACCTTCTACGCCAAGGTCAAACGCCACGGCATTATTCTCGACGACTACCGCAGGGCGGATTGACGTGGCCTGAGCGGCTCAGTTTTCGGACCAGACCGCCATTTCGGTCCCGGCCGGATCGGCGAAGTGGAAGCGGCGACCGCCGGGGAAGCTGTAGATCGGTTTCACGATCCGGCCGCCGGCCGCCTCGACCCTGGCCAGCATGGCCTCCAGGTCATGGGCGTACAGGATGGGCAGGGGCGCCTTGGTCTGATCGGCCTGATCGGCGTCGAACCCGCCGTCCAGACCCTGATCGAAGGCCGCATAGGTCGGGCCGTAATCCACGAAGGTCCAGCCGAACGCCTGGCTGTAGAATGCCTTGGTCGCGGGCAGGTTGGCGGCGGGCAGTTCGAGGTAGTCCAGCTTTCCGTCTTCACGCACGGTTGATCTCCTGAGTTGGGCGCCGCCGGTCCCTTGTCTTGCACGCGCCCTCGACATGCGCAAACCTGCAAACGGTTCGCAGTTGCAGGAATCGAGCGATGATCGTGATGACGACAGGCCTGTCGGCCCTGATGGCCCTGATGCGGTGCGAGGCGCGTCCGGTCGAACCGCCGCGCAAGCTCGACAGCGATCGCACGAACCCGCGACCGGCCCGCCCCAAGCCCTGATCAGCCGACCTGGGCGCGGTGCCTCAGATAGGCGTCGGCCAGCACCCAGGCGGCCATGGCTTCGACCACCGGCACGGCGCGCAGAGCGACGCACGGGTCGTGACGCCCCTTGGTGCGCAGGTCCGTCTCTTCGCCGTCGCGGGTGATCGTCTGGCGCAGGGTCAGGATGGAGGAGGTCGGCTTGAACGCCACCCGCGCCGTCACCGGCTGGCCCGTCGAAATCCCGCCCAGCACGCCGCCCGCCTTGTTCGACAGGAAGACCGGCTGCTTGTTCAGGTCCAGCCGCATCTCGTCGGCGTTCTGTTCCCCGGTCAGTTCGGCGGCCTCGAAACCGGCGCCGATCTCGACCCCCTTGGCCGCATTGATCGACATCAGGGCGGCGGCCAACTCGCCGTCCAGCTTGCCGTACAGGGGCGCGCCCCAGCCCGCCGGAACGCCCGTGACCTCCAGGGCGACGACCGCCCCGACCGACGATCCCGCCTTGCGGATGCCGTCCAGATAGGCCTCCCAGTCGCCCACGACCTCGGCCGAGGCGGTGAAGAGCGGATTGCCGTGGACGGCGTCGAAGTCGATCCGGTCCGGTGCGATCTTATGCGGTCCGATCTGCACCACGCCCGCCCTGATTTTTACGCCGTCGCCCAGCACCTTTCGCGCCACGGCCCCGGCCGCCACGCGGCTGGCCGTCTCGCGCGCCGAGGACCGACCGCCGCCCCGGTGGTCGCGCACCCCGTATTTGGCCTGATAGGCATAGTCGGCGTGCCCCGGCCGATAGGCGCGGGCGATCTCGCCATAGTCCTTGGACCGCTGGTCCTCGTTCTCGATCAGGATCGAGATCGGCGTGCCCGTCGTCACCGGCCCGTCGCCGTCGTCGAACACGCCCGACAGGATGCGCGCCGTGTCGCTTTCCTTGCGCTGGGTCACGAAGCGGCTGCCGCCCGGCTTCCTCTGGTCCAGCCAGGGCTGAAGATCCGCCTCGGTCAGCGGGATCATCGGCGGGCATCCGTCAACGACGCAGCCGATCGCCGGCCCGTGGCTCTCGCCCCAGGTGGTCACGCGAAACAGATGGCCGAAGGTGTTGTGCGACATGGCCCCGACTTAGGCCGCCAGACGCTCCTGCGTCCAGACCCGCGTGAACCGCACCAGCAGGTCTTCGGCCGCCGAGGGGACATCGGACGACGGCTCCAGCGTCACGAACAGATGCCCCGCCGGCCGCGATCCACGCGCTGGCAGGCCCAGGTCCTTCAGCCGCACCCGCACCGGCGCGGCCATGTCGGCGGTGATCCAGGCCGAGCGCGTGCCGACAGGGGTCTCGATCTCCACTCGCCCGCCGTCGGCCATCAGGCGACGCTCGACGGTCCAGGTCATGAACAGGTCGTCGCCGACGACCGACAGCCCGTCCTCGGGCCTGATCAGCACCGACAGGTAGAGGTCGCTCCCGTCCGCCGCCCCGCGTCTCAGCCGCAGATGAGCGCCGCTGCGCAGGCCCCTGGGCACCGTGACCCGCACCGTGCGCGCGCCCAGCCGGACCTCGACCTGACCCCCGGCCAGGGCCTGCATCGGCGACAGCGCCAGAACCGGCGCCGGCGCGGGCCGCGCTGTGGGCGCGGACAGGGCGGGGCGAGGGGGCTGATGCGCCTGGATCAACCGATAGGCCGCGATCACGCGCCGGAACCGCTCGGCGTCGCCGCCCGCCTTATCCGGCCGCGCCGCCTTCACCGCCGTGCGGAACGCGGCCTTCAGCGTCGACGCATCGACATCGCCGCGCACATCCGCTTCCAGGCCCAGGATCGACAAGGCCTCTCGGACGCCGGACACATCTGAAATCGAAACAGGCGCGCTCATGCCGTCACCGTTCGCCCATCAGGGTCAATGGGCGGTTAACCCTGACGGCGACACGCCCGTTTTTGACCTCGATCATTCCCAGCCGCGCCTGCACCGACTACATCACTCACATGACCGCATCCGTGATCCCGCCCAGCCCGTCGCGTGAGGAATACGCCCGCGACTATGCCGCCGCCCTGGCCGCCAATGGCGACGAGACCATCTTCGATCGCCCCGAACCGATCGGCCTGTTCGTCGAATGGCTGGCGGACGCGAGGGCGCACGAGCCGAACGATCCCAACGCCATGACCCTGTCGACCATCGACGCCGACGGCCTGCCCGATGCGCGGATCGTTCTGCTTAAGGACGTCGATGCGCGGGCCTTCACCTTCTATTCGAACAGCGAGAGCGCCAAGGGCGTCGAACTGGCCGGTTGCGCGGCCGCCGCCCTGACCTTCCATTGGAAATCCCTGCGTCGCCAGGTGCGGGTGCGCGGCGCGGTCGAGCCGGTCACGCCGGCCGAGGCCGACGCCTATTTCGCCAGCCGCGCGCGCGAAAGCCGCATCGGCGCCTGGGCCTCGGACCAGTCCCGCCCCCTGTCGGATCGCACCGTGCTGGAAGAGGCCGTGGGCCGCGAAACCGCGCGTTTCGATGGTCAGGAAGTGCCGCGCCCGTCCCACTGGACCGGCTGGCGCGTCGTGCCGCGCTCGGTCGAGTTCTGGCGCGATCGCCCGTTCCGCCTGCACGACCGACTGCGGTTCGACCGCGACGGCGAGGCCTGGCGCTCAGGTCGCCTCTGGCCCTGACCCGCGATCAGTCGCGGAACAGCAGCGACCCGTCGCCGTAGGAATAGAAGCGATAGCCGTCGGCGACCGCATGGGCATAGGCCGCCTTCATCGTCGCCGTGCCCGCAAAGGCGCTGACCAGCATGAACAGCGTCGATTTCGGCAGGTGGAAGTTGGTCATCAGCACATCGACCGCCCGGAACCGATAGCCCGGCGTGATGAAGATGGCCGTGTCGCCGTGGAAGGGTTTGATCTCGCCGTCCTCGGCCGTCGCGCTTTCCAGCAGCCGCAGGCTGGTGGTGCCGACGCAGACGATGCGCCCCCCCTTTGCATGGACCGCATTCAGGGCGGCGGCGGTTTCAGGCGACACCTCGCCCCACTCGCTGTGCATCTTGTGGTCGGCCAGGTCGTCCGCCTTGACCGGCAGGAAAGTGCCGGCCCCGACATGCAGCGTCACCGCATGGGTCGAGACGCCCTTGGCGCGGATGGCGTCCAGCAGGGCAGGGGTGAAATGCAGCCCCGCCGTCGGCGCCGCGACCGATCCGTCATGCTCGGCGAACACGGTCTGATAGTCCGACCGGTCGCGGTCGTCCTCAGGCCGTTTGGCGGCGATATAGGGCGGCAGGGGCATGACGCCGACCTCGCGGATCGCATCGTCCAGCGCCGGCCCCGCCAGGTCGAAGGTCAGGGTGATCAGCCCGTCTTCCCCCTTGGCCGTCACCGTCGCGTCCAGTCGCCCCAGGTCGAAAGCGGCGTCGCTCGCGTTTCCGAACCGGATCCGATCCCCCGGCTTGATCCGCTTGCCCGGCTTCATGAAGGCGGACCAGACATCCGGCGCGTCGCGGTGATGCAGCGTCGCCTCCACCTCGACCGTCAGGGTTTCGCCCTCGGCCCCGATCCGCTGACGCACGCCCGACAGACGGGCGGGAATGACCCGCGTATCGTTGAACACCAGGGCGTCGCCGGGCTGCAGGAAGTCCGGCAGATCGCGAATGATCCGGTCTTCCAGCGCGCCGCCTTTCACCACCAGCAGCCGTGCGGAATCGCGCGGATCGGCCGGTCGCAACGCAATCCGGTCTTCGGGCAGGTCGAAATCGAAATCGGCGGTCTTCATCGCGCGCTCTATAGGGCGCTCCGACGCGCCGCGCCACGTCGCGGCGTGCTGCCAGCGCATCGTCGGCGCGCCGCTGTCTGATTCACAAAGGGTTTTCGCGCCCGAGCGGCGTCTAACCGACCGTGCCCCGGCGACGTGCTAGACTGGTCGGCGATCTTTGACAACGTAAGTTCAGGCCGAAGGGACGGCGAAAATCCGCCCGCGCATCACCCGGATGATGGCGCCGGATTAGACGAATTAGACACTTTAGACGGTGAATTCCCGTCCGCAGCCCAAGGCCCCACCGCCGCGCGATTAGACGAATTAGACTCTTTAGACGGTAAAATTCCCCCGCCGACGTCTGATCTCAGCTGTAGCCCGGCGCGAACGCTCCCGCCCAGCCGCCATAGCGGTTCAGCGACAGGTCGCGGGTCTCGATCTCGGGCGCCTTGCCGTCGACCATGTCGGCCAAAACCCGCGCCGAGCCGCACGCCATAGTCCAGCCCAGTGTGCCGTGGCCGGTGTTCAGATAAAGCCCCGGAACCTTGGTCGCGCCGATCACCGGCGTGCCGTCCGGCGTCATTGGACGCAGGCCCGACCAATAGCTGGCGCCCGCCAGGTCGCCGCCGCCCGGGAACAGGCTGCCGACCGAATGGACCAGGGTCTCGCGACGGACGGCGGGCAGGGTGTTGTTGTATCCCGAAAGCTCGGCCATGCCGCCCACGCGGATGCGTTCGCCCAGGCGCGTGATCGCCACCTTGTAGCTCTCGTCCATGACGGTGGAGACGGGCGCCCGGTCTTCGTTCACGATCTTGGCCGTGATCGAATAGCCCTTCACCGGATAGACTGGCAGATCCAGCCCCAGCGGCTTGGCCATCATCGGCGAATAGGAGCCGAGCGCCAGGATCACCAGATCGGCCGTCATGGCGCCCTTGCTGGTCATGGCGCCGGTCGCGCGACCGTCCGTCATGGTGATCGACTGGATGTCGGTTCCGGTATGGAAGACCACGCCGCGCTCCGCCGCCAGCTTCGCCAGGGCGTTGGTGAACAGGAAGCAGTCGCCGGTCTCGTCATGCGGTAGACGCAGACCTCCTACGAAATCGACGTTGGAGGCGGCCAGGCCCGGCTCGGCCGCGATACAGCCCGCGCGGTCCAGAACCTCGCACGGCACGCCGGCGGCCTTCAGCACATCGACGTCCTTGTGCACGTCGGCCAGCTGCTTTTCGGTGCGGAACAGCTGCAGCGTACCCTGCTGGCGACCGTCGTAAGTGATGCCGGTCTCGCGGCGCAGCAGGTCGATCTGGTCGCGGCTGTATTCGGCCAGACGCACCATCCGGCTCTTGTTCAGCGCATAGCGTTCATGGGTGCAGTTGCGCAGCATGGCGACGGTCCAGCGCACCATGGCCATGTCCAGCCGCGGCCGCACGATCAGCGGCGCGTGGCGCATCAGCAGCCACTTCATCGCCTTGACCGGGATCGACGGCGCAGCCCAGGGCGCGGAATAGCCCGGCGAAATCTGCGCGGCGTTGGCGAAGCTGGTCTCCAGCGCCGGACCGGCCTGGCGATCCACGACCGTGACCTCATGCCCGGCCTGGCTGAGATACCAGGCGGTGGTGACGCCGATGACGCCCGACCCAAGCACCAGAACCCGCATGTGACGTTCCCAAGCCCAATGTTGTTATTCGCCGCAAGCTAGCGCCGCATGGATCGACGATCCTGCCTGTTTGCGCAACGATTGGTCACTGATAAAAGTCTGACGCAATAATCTGCGGCTGAACGGCGGAAACTTGTGTCCCTGCTCGATCCTCTCGACCAACGCCTCCTTCAACGGCTCCGCGCCGACGGGCGTATCAGCAATGCGGACCTGGCCTCCGCCGTCGGTCTGTCGCCCTCCGCCTGCCTGCGGCGCGTGCGCCGGCTGGAAGAGCGCGGGGTGATCCGGGGCTATGCCGCCGTCCTGGCCAACGACAGCGACGACGGCGTCGTCGCCTATGTCGAGATAACGCTGGAGAAGCAGACCGACGACCACATGCGCCGGTTCGAGGCGGCCGTCCGCAACCACCCGGAAATCCGCGACTGCTATCTGATGGCGGGCGAGGCCGACTACATCGTCCGCGCCGTTGCGCCCGACATCGCCGCCTATGAGGTGATCCACAAGGACGTCCTGTCGCGCCTGCCGGGCGTGTCGCGCATCCACTCCAGCCTGGCGATCCGCAACGTCCTGGCGGCGCGCGCCTGAAACGGGTTGAAACGGGCTGAACCTTCCGGCCCGGTCGGGTGTTGTGGCGGCATGAAAGCCCTCGACCTCCTCCCGTCCGCCCTCATCGGCGCTGTCGCCAGCGCCCGTTCCATGACCCCGATGGCGGCCCTCGCCGCCGCCGAACTGGCGCACAAGCCCTTGCCCGGCCGCGTCTTCCTGCTGAACCGGCCGCTGTTCAAGTTCGGCGCCTTGGCCATGGGCGTCGGCGAACTACTGGGCGACAAGATGAAGACCGCGCCCGATCGCACCGTCTTCCTCGGCCTGTTGGCGCGGGTCATGAGCGCAGGCATCGCCGGCGCCGCCCTGGCTCCGCGCGGTCGTGAAAAGCTGGGCGCAGGCCTGGCGGTCGGCACGGCCGTGCCGCTGGCCTATCTGACCCTCTCGGGACGCAAGAAGGCCATGGCCCGCATCGGCCAGACCAAGAGCGGCCTGATCGAGGACGCCCTTATCGTCGGCGCCGGCGCCCTGGTCGTCGGCCTGACCGTCTCGCGGTTCAACCGCCGCTAGCCGCTCGACAGCCGGGCCCCGGCGGCGATAGGTGAGGGACGTTTTCGAAGGACCCCGCCCATGATCACCCGCATCCAGCCCGGCGCCCGCATGAGCGAGGCCGTCGTCCACGGCGACACCATCTATCTGTCGGGCCAGGTCGGCGAAGCCGGCGACGATGTGGCGACGCAGACCCGAACGGCGCTGGCCGAGATCGAGGCCCTGCTGGCCGAGGCCGGCAGCGACAAGTCCAAGATCCTGATGGCCCAGATCTGGCTGGCCGACATCGCCGACTTCGAGGCGATGAACGGCGTCTGGGACGCCTGGGTCGACACCGCCAAGCCGCCGGCCCGCGCCACGGGCGAAAGTCGGCTGGCTTCCCCCGACTACAAGGTCGAGATCATCGTAATCGCCGCCAAAGCCTGATCACGGTTGACCAGGCGGGATGCAGACTGCAAACCGCCGCCATGCTTCAGAACCTCGAAACCCTCGCCCGCGAGGCCAAGTCCTGGCCCTTCGAACAAGCCCGCAACCTGCTGGCCCATGTTCTGAAGAAACGGCTGGATGAGGCTGAGCGAGCCGAAGCGCGCGCCCTGATCGACGCCGGCAAGGCGGATGAAGCCCTGGCGGCCTTTCCCGCCTTGCAGCGCCCAGTGATCCTGGAGACCGGCTATGGCCCGTCGGGCCTGCCGCATATGGGCACCTTCGGCGAGGTCGCCCGCACCACCATGGTGCGCAACGCCTTTCGCGCCCTGACGGGCGACCACTGGCCCACGCGGCTGATCGCCTTCTCCGACGACATGGACGGCCTGCGCAAGGTGCCGGAGGGCGTGCCCAACCCGGAAATGTTGCGCGAGGACCTGCATCTGTCCCTGACGCGGGTGCGCGATCCCTTCGGCACCCACGACAGCTTCGGCGCGCACAACAACGCCCGCCTGCGCGCCTTCCTCGACAGCTTCGGCTTCGACTATGAGTTCATGTCCTCGACTGAGACCTACAAGTCGGGCCGGTTCGACGGGACGCTGCTGACGCTTCTGGAACGGTTCGACGCGGTCCAGGCCATCATGCTGCCGACCCTGGGCGAGGAGCGCCGCGCCACCTATTCGCCCTTCCTGCCCATTAGCCCGATCACGGGCCATGTGCTGCAGGTGCCGACCCTGGCGCGCAACGTCGAGAAGGGCACGATCACCTTCGAAGACCCCGCCGGCGAACCGGGCAACCGAACCGAGGTGCCGGTCACGGGCGGCCATGTGAAGCTGCAATGGAAGCCCGACTGGGCCATGCGCTGGGTCGCGCTGGACATCGACTACGAGATGTCGGGCAAGGACCTGATCGAGAGCGTGCGCGAAAGCTCCAAGGTCTGCCGCGCCCTGGGCGGCACACCGCCTGAGGGTTTCAACTACGAGCTCTTCCTCGACATCGAGGGCAAGAAGATCTCCAAGTCCAAGGGCAACGGCCTGACAATGGACGAGTGGCTGCGCTACGGTACGCCCGAGAGCCTGTCTTGGTACATGTTCCAGTCGCCGAAGTCGGCCAAAAGCCTGCACTTCAACGTCATTCCGCGCGCCATCGACGACTATCTGGCCTTCATCGAAAGCTACAAGACCCAGGAGCCGGCCAAGCGGATCGACAACGCCGTCTGGTCGATCCACGCGGGTGATCCGCCGACCCACACGTCGCCGGTGTCCTTCGCCCTGCTTCTGAACCTGGTCGGCGTGGCCAACGCCTCGACCAAGGATCAGCTGTGGGCCTATTTCGCCAAATACCTGCCTGACGCGACGCCGCGGAACGAGCCGCTGCTGGACCGGCTGATGGACCACGCGCTGAACTACTACGAGGACTTCGTGAAGCCCTCGAAGTCCTATCGCCTGCCGGATGACAAGGAGAAGGCGGCGCTGCTGGACCTGGCCGAACGACTGAAGGCGCTGCCGGCCGACACCACCGACGGCGAACTGATCCAGAACGAGGTCTATGCGGTCGGCAAGGCCCACGCGTTCGAGCCGCTGCGGGCCTGGTTCGGCGCGCTCTACGAGGTGCTGCTTGGCGCCAGCCAAGGCCCGCGCTTCGGTTCGTTCGCCGCCATCTACGGCCTGCCACAGACGATCGCCCTGATAGAAGCGGGCGCAAACGGAGAACTGGCGCAGGCTTAACCTTTTCGCTGAAGGTTCTGTTAGCCAGACCGCGCTATCGACGCCCGCGTCAAAGGAGCCGGGTGTGCGTTATCGAATCGATGAGGAGGCGCAGCTTCTCCATCTCGACCTGAACAGCGGCGTCTCGGCTGAGACAGCATTGGGTGAGGCGCTCGCAATCATCAAGGTTCGCCCTGATCTTTGGAGCTGGGACTGGATCGTCGAGGCTGAGACGACGCCGTGGGATGCGTCATTTGAGCAGATTGCTCGACTGGCCGGCGCACTGGACACGCCACCGCCGGCTGAGGCTTTGACGATGCTCGTCAGTCAGGATGCGTCATTGCATTTGTGGGCACGCGTGATGGATTTTCAGTTTCTGCGTCGACGTCATATCGTGGTCCGATCCATCGAAGAGGCCCTCGTCCAGATTCGCCGGCATCGCCAACAGCCAAGATGAACGGAAAATAACGGCGAAGCTCCGGGAGCCTTCAGGTTGGTCCGTGCATTCTCCCCTCATCGGCAAACGCGCTGACAGGAGAAGAGTTATGTCGAACAAGATTTTCAAAACCGGTCTGGCCACCGCTGCCGCCTTGGCCGCCATGGTGACCGCCGCCCCGATGTCCGCCCAGGCTCAGGCCAATGGCGTGACCAACTGTGACGCCCCTGGCGGTCGCCAACGTGCGGGCGCTCTGATCGGCGCCGTGGTCGGCGGCGTGGTGGGCTCGAACCTCGCCCGCAACGAACGCACGGCCGGCACCATCGTCGGCGCGGGCGCCGGCGCCGCGGCCGGTTCCTATATCGGCTGTAACCAGCAGCGCGCGCGTGCTGCTTCCGCCTCCAGCGGCGCCCAGTATCGCGCTTCGTCGAACCTGCGCATCCGCAGCGGCCCCGGCACCAACTATCGCCAATGACGTGACCCCCTTAAACTCCTCCAGGAATAGCTAGAGTCCGCCCCTCGAAAGGACGGACAGAATGAAGCGATCACGGTTCACGGAAGAGCAGATCATCGGGATCCTGCGCGAGCAGGAGGCCGGCGTTCCGGTGGCGGACCTGTGCAGGAAGCACGGGCTGAGCTCACCGACCTTCTACAAGTGGAAGGCCAAGTATGGCGGCATGGACGTGTCAGAGGCCCGGCGTCTGAAGGCGCTGGAAGAGGAGAACGCCAAGCTGAAGCGGATGCTGGTGGACTCGATGCTGGACAGCGTCGCGCTGAAGGATCTGCTGGGAAAAAAGTGGTGACGCCCGCTGCGCATCGAGAGGCGGCGGCGCACCTGCAGTCGGCCTACGCGATGAGCGAACGGCGGGCCTGCCGGGTGTTGGGCGTGGATCGGACGAGCGTGCGCTATCAGGCGACGCGACCGGACGACGGCGTCCTGCGGGATCGGCTGAAGGCCCTGGCCCAGGAGCGACGGCGGTTCGGCTATCGCCGCCTGCACGTGATGCTTCGGCGCGAGGGGCATGCGGTCAACAAGAAGCGCGTCCAGCGGATCTATCGCGAGGAGAAGCTGACGGTGCGCCGGCGCGGCGGGCGCAAACGCGCCATAGGCACGCGGCGTCCGCTGGAGATTCCCCTGGTCGCGAACCAGCGCTGGTCGCTGGACTTCGTCTCCGACCAGATGACGGACGGGCGGCGCTTCCGCATCCTGACGGTGATCGACAACTGCACGCGCGAGTGCCTCGGGCTCGTCGCCGACACCTCGCTGTCAGGGCGACGGGTGGCGCGCGAGTTGGACGCCATCATCCTGCGGCGGGGACGCCCGGATACGATCATCAGCGACAACGGCACGGAATATACGTCCAACGCCATCCTGGCCTGGGCCGACGACGCCGGCGTGAGCTGGCATTACATCGCGCCGGGCAAGCCTCAGCAGAACGGCTTCAACGAGAGCTTCAATGGTCGGCTGCGCGACGAGCTGCTGAATGAGACGCTGTTCCGATCGCTGCCGCACGCCCGGGCTGTCCTCGAAACCTGGCGGCGCGACTACAACGAAACCCGGCCTCACTCGAAGCTGGGATGGTTGACGCCGAAGGCCTACGCACAGGCGCTCACCGGACAGAGCGGCCGGTCTGCTGCGCTGGTTGATGGCTGCTCAGACCGGCCTATTGCCAACCCCGCCAACCCCAGTTCAGATCAACCAAGGACTCTCGTTATGGCTGGATGAGAAACGGGGGTCACGTCACCAAGCCGGTACGTTGTCGGCCGGCCAGCCCTTCACCGCCATCGGTTCGCAGGGTGAATGGGTTCAGATCGCAGGCGGCGGTTGGGTGAACGCCCACTACGTCACGGCCAACTGATTTCAGTTCGCCATTGTTCGAAAGCCCCGTCCGGTTCGCCGGGCGGGGTTTTTGCTGCGCGTCACTGGCTGACCCAAAGGATGCGGGCGATCCATTCGATCTCACGCCGGGGCACGATCCTTGGCGGATAGTCGGGATTGATCGAGCCCAAGGTGACGGCGCGGCTGGTCAGGCTGGTCACCTCCTTTGCGACGGTTTCTCCGCTGGTCAGGCGGGCGACGACGCGGTCGCCCCGCCGTACCTGCGTCGCTTCTTGATCCACGATGACGCGGTCGCCTTCGCGATAGAGGGGCGACATCGAATCGCCGGTGATCTGAAGGCTGAAGAGCGTGTCCTTGGCGCGCGGCAGATAGGTCTGATCCCAACCTTCGCCGACCGGCAGGCCGGCGTCGTCGAAGAAGCCGTCCTGACCCGCCTTTGCGAGACCCAGCAAGGGCACGCTGGTCGGCGCCTCCGGCGCGTCTTCGGCCAACACAGCAAACTCCGATAGCGACAAGCCCGTCGCCTGAAGCACCAGCGTCATGCTCTCCGTCGAGGGCCAGCGCGGACGCGGCGGATCGCCGGGCCCGAAGCGTTTTGAGGGATTGAAACTCGTCGCATCCAGACCGGCCCGTCGCGCCAAACCCGACGGCGTCAGCCCTTCACGCCGCGCCAAGGTGTCGACGGCCTTCCAGAGTTTGGCGTGGGATAACGGCATGGTTTTCCAGCGAGGATTCGCCACGAGAATACGGCGGTTTGCTAGGAATTTCTACCTAACACCCAACGTGTGCTGTCTGGCGGCTTTTCGGTCTTGCCAAACCCAGAACGTACCTAGGCCGATGCAGAAAATGATGAGGTAACCAACCAAATTCATCACTGTGTAAAGGGAAGCAATCGGCACCGTCTTGTTAGTCAAGATCATCAAATGCCCCATCACTGTGATCAGCTGCAGCCCGGTCACCCACACGGGCCACGATCTGGGGGCGCGCCAAGCCAGTGACGCGAAGACTAGGAGGGAAAAGACATCGACTAAAAACATGCCGATGGGCAGTCCGCGAAAATCATTATGTTCTTGGACAAGTAAGGACGCAAACCACGCTAGGATAAGATATCCAGCGCCAATCTTCTCTCGCGTTCCTCCTTTCAGGAACGCAAACAGGGCCATGCCGATCATAAAAATCGCGCCTGCGATCGCATAACCCACGTTCAGCATGCAAATCGCCCCCGTGCAGTGTGCACGGGGGCGACTATGCCGCATTTCCGCTTGGGCGGGAATGTCGCTCAGTGAAGCTTACTAAGAATTCACCCGACCGAACGAAGATGGCCGCGAGTTTCCTTCGGGTCCAACCAATCGTCGGGCTTGGCGACCGGACCGATGGCGTAGGTACCGAAGCCGAGGCGACGGTGATCTTTTTGCAGTTCGGCGTGGCAGGCCACGATGGATTCACGCGCGGCCGAGAGGGCGGCGATGGTTTCCATGGCCTTGGCTTGCGAAACCGTACCGGCGACCGGCGACAGCGACAGCGCGGCGCGAGCTCCGATGAAGGATTGAACCAGCGTGGTCGCCTGGGTGATCGCGGCGTCGATCGCGAGTTCGGTGGCATGCAGATCGCCAGCAACGCTGGTGACGACTTCAGTGCGGTCCATGGAAAGCCCCTCAAAGACAGGTTTACAAGAAGCTTATGGTTATCACGTCTTAACCCTGTTTGGTAGACTAATCTTTACTATTCCGGCAATCGCGCGTTGAAGCGCCGCCTTAAGAACGGCGTTGAAACCCAATGACAGCGAGAAGTCGGCGCGAATCAGCGCATTACGGCGCGGTGATCAGTCCTGGTTGTCCAGTAGGAAGTGGGCGGTAAGCGACGCAATCGGCTGTTGACGTTCTTCCTGCCAGGCCTCCGCATGAACATGGGCCACACGGCGGCCCGCCCGGCTGATCCGAGCGCGCGCGAAGACGTCGATCGGTCTGCCTGTACGCAGATAGGCGACCGTGACATTGATCGGCCGGGGCAGTCGCGGACCAGGGAAGCTGAGCGCCACCTGAGCCATCGCCGTCATTTCCAGAAGAGCGGCCGTCGATCCGCCGTGTAGGGCGGGCAGCATCGGATTGCCGATCAGCTTGTCGTCGAAGGGCATGACGACAGTGACTTCATCACCGCTGACCAAGGTCTGAAGGCCGAGAAAGCGGGCGTATGGCATGCGGTTCAGGATGTCGGTCATGCCGCCGCTCCTTTTGCATGGGGCGCCCCCTCGCGGGTCTGGTTGAGGATATAGGCGGCCTGGGCCGCGGCGACCGGGTCGGCGGGATCATCTTCGAAGGCCCAGGCGCGCACGAAGGCGATGCTGGGCGTCAGTCGGAAGCATAGCCCCTGTGCCAGCAGATCCTGACGCGGCCTTGCCGCGCGCATGTAGTCGACGCGCAGATCCAGGGTGGCGATGGGCTGAAAGGCGTCCATTGCTGTCCACACGGCCAGCCCGCCGATATGATCCAGCAAGGTCGTCACCAGACCGCCCGCGAAGATTTCGCTCTCGGGGTCGCCGACCAAGTCATCGCGCCACGGCACGCGGATGCGGGGCTCGCCGTCGTGCAAGCCGTCGAAGGTGAAGCCCAGCGCGCCGGTGTGGGCGGCGCCGGCGGCCAGTTGCGGCAGGATGGTGGTCAGAAAACTCTCGTGCATCGTGCGGACTGAACCTGTTGCGCCGATTTTCGGGGTCATCCTCTATGGGGCGGCGACCCGACGGCGTCGAGAGCGTTACCGCAAGATGATCCGCCCCGAAGACCTGCTGCATCCCACGCCCGCCGGGCTCTACTGTCCTCCGGGAGATTTCTATATCGACCCGGTCCGGCCCGTGGATCGTGCGGTCATCACGCACGGCCATGCCGACCATGCGCGCGCCGGTCACGGGGCGGTGCTCGCGACGCGCCAAACCCTGGCGATTATGGCCGAGCGGTATGGCGCGGACTTCACCTTGCAGTGCCAATCGGTGGAATACGGCGAGGCGACCGCGATCAACGGTGTCGATCTCAGATTGGCGCCCGCCGGTCATGTGCTGGGTTCGGCCCAGGTCGAGGTGCGCTGGAAGGGGCTGATCATGGTCGTGTCCGGCGACTACAAGCGTCGCCGCGATCCCACCTGTGCGGCGTTCGAGCCTGTGCCTTGCCACGTCTTCATCTCGGAGGCGACGTTCGGCCTGCCGGTCTTCAGCCATCCGCCGGCGGAAGAAGAGGTTGGGCGGCTGGTGCGGTCGCTGGGACAGTTTCCCGAGCGCGCGCATCTGGTCGGCGCCTATGCGCTGGGCAAGGCGCAGCGGATCATACATCTGCTGCGCGAGGTCGGATGGGACCGCACCATCTATGTTCACGGGGCTTTGGAGCGGCTGAACGCCTTGTACGAGAGGGAAGGGGTCTATCTGGGCCCGCTGGCGCCGACCCGTGATCTGCCCAAGAATGCGCTGGGCGGCGAGGTCGCTATCGCACCGCCATCCGCAATCCAGGATCGATGGGCGCGCCGGTTCGCCGACCCGGTCACCGCCTTTGCTTCAGGCTGGATGGGGGTGAAGGCGCGGGCGCGCCAGCGCGGTGTGGAACTGCCGTTGGTCGTGTCGGACCATGCCGACTGGAACGAACTGACTGCGACCTTCACCGAGATCAAGCCAGAGGAAATCTGGATCACCCACGGCCGCGAAGAGGGTCTGCTGCGTTGGGCCGAGATCAACGGCCAGAAAGCGAGGGCGCTGCGACTGGTCGGCTATGACGAAGAGGACGAAGAGGCGCTGGACGTTCGTCCGGACTGACGATCAAGCGACGGCGCGACCGGACTGGTCCTGCTCTTGTACGCTTTCGTGAGCGGCGGAGATGGCGGCGTTCATCGCCATACGCAGGCGTTCGGGCTTGATGGGCTTTTCAACCACGGCGGCCATGCCGATCGAGAGATAGTGTTTGGCGTCTTCGGGGTCCGCATTCGCGGTCAGGGCCACGATCGGCACGCGGCCGACGGCGCCGGGCAGGGCGCGAATGGCCTGCGTGGCCTGAACCCCGTCCATCCGGGGCATCTTGATGTCCATCAGGACCAGGTCGTAGCGGCTCTCCTGAACGGCCTGAAGCGCCTCAAGGCCGTCTTCGGCCAGTTCGGAGCTGCAGCCGAACATCTCGCACAGCGCCTGTGCGACGACGCGGTTGGTGGCGTTGTCGTCGACGATCAGGATGTGCGGCGCGGATTTCAAATCGAGGCCCGACAGGTCCGACACATTGGACTGCGCCTCCACCTCGACCACCGCGCGTGGCGCCGTAAGATCGAAGGCGAAGGTGGCGCCGCGTCCCTTGTTGTTTTCGGCCCAGATACGGCCGTCCATCCGGTCGATGACCTGACGACAGATCGACAGGCCCAGGCCCGCGCCGTCGGGGCCGGAACCGTGCACGAAGGGCTCGAAAATCGAGTCGACGCGTTCCGGCTCGACGCCCGGGCCGTCGTCGCGAATGCGGGCTTCCATACGAATGCGGTCGCCCTCGACCCAGGCCTTGAGGCCCGCCTCAACCACGCCGTTGCGGGCGAACTTCAGTGCATTGCCGATCAGGTTGTTGAACACCTGCTTCAGGCGCATGCCGTCGATGACGGCCGCCAGTTCGGTGTCGCCTTCATAGCCGACGAGCAGGGTCACGCCGTCCTGAGAGGCGCGCGGCTCCCACATCGACTGGATATCGTCCATGACGGCGCGCAGGGCGGTCGGCTCGGTCTTCAGCTCCAGTTCGCCCGCCTCGGCCTTGGACAGGTCCACCGCGTCCTGGAGGATGCGCAGCAGGGTCTCGGATGAGTCGACGATGGTCTGGACGTGCGCCTGAGCCGCCGTATTCAACGGCTGGCGGCGGAGCAGTTCGGCGACGGCCAGGACGCCGTTCATCGGCGTGCGCAGTTCGTGGCTCATGATGGCCAGGAACTGGCTCTTGGCGCGGGCGGCGGCGATAGCCTGGGCGCGCGTGTCGTTGAGGATCGCAGCCTGTTCAGCCAGTGCCGCGTTCTGCTGGCGCTGACGCGTGTTGACGGCCTGCAACAGCGTGGCGGCTGTGCCGACGCCCCAATAGACGCCGTTCTTCGTGACGATGAAGCCGCGGAGCAGAGCGGCCGGACCACCTTTCAGAATGATATCGCAAAAAGCGTCGATCCGGACGCTGGCTTCCACCACCGCCGGCTCGGGGTCCATGGCGAAGACGATGGGGCGAAGATCGTAAAGGGCGTGGCCGAAGCGGGCAGCGATTTTCTGAAGGAAGGCGGTGCGTTCGACTAGGCCGATGGGACGGTCGCCATCGACGACGGGAATGACCAGCGTATCCGGCTCGCTTTCGAAACGCGCCAGAACCTCGCAGCCGAGGGTCGTCGGCGCCACCGGCTTTGGACGTTCGGAAAGGGTCTCGATGGTCGGCATACTGCCTGGAACTCCTACTCAATGTGAGTAAAAGCCCAAATCGTTTGCGGATTGGTTAAGCCGCGTCATCCAAGACGCAAATCCGCCTTTTTTGCGCACAGGTTGGGTCTGGTGTATGAGCGCCGCCCGACCCATCTGGGTCTCCATCCCTTTGTGCATGCGCGCGGTCGAACGGCCGACCGCAGATTCGTCATGAGCGTCATCCTGGAAAAGACCTCCTCCATCGCTAGCAAGACGGCCTTGGTTCTGTTCTCCGGCGGGCAGGACAGCGCGACCTGCCTGGCCTGGGCGCTGGAGCGGTTCGAGCGTGTGGAGACCGTCGGGTTCGACTATGGCCAGCGCCATCTGGTGGAGATGCAGGCGCGTCAGGCGGTGCGCGACGGAATGAACACGGCCCTGCCGCAGTGGGCCGATCGGCTAGGCGACGACCATGTGGTGGACCTGACCGGATACGGCCGGATCGCCGAGAGCGCACTGACCGCCGACCGCAAGATCGAAATGGACGCACGCGGCCTGCCGACGACCTTCGTGCCGGGTCGCAATCTGATCTTCCTTGTCGCAGCGGCGGCGCTGGCGGATCGGCGCGGTCTGGACGTGCTGGTCGGCGGGATGTGCGAGACGGATTATTCGGGTTATCCGGATTGCCGCCACGAGACGATGGAGGCGATGGCGCGGGCGCTGTCGCTTGGGCTGGACAAGCCGGTCGTCATCGACACGCCCCTGATGTGGTTGACCAAGGCCCAGACCTGGGAACTGGCGGACAGGATCGGCGGCGACAGGCTGATCGAGCTGATCATCGAGGATAGCCATACCTGCTATCAGGGCGACCGGACGCATCGATATGCCTGGGGCTATGGCTGCGGGTCTTGTCCGGCCTGCGACCTGCGCGCGGCCGGTTATGACGAATGGGCATCGGGGCGATGACCTATTCGGCCAAGGAAGTGTTCCTGACGGTTCAGGGCGAGGGCGGACAGGCGGGGCGGCCGGCGGTCTTCCTTCGGTTCGCCGGCTGCAATCTGTGGAGCGGGCGTGAGCAGGATCGGGCCAGCGCAGTCTGCACCTTCTGCGACACCGACTTTGTCGGCGTTGACGGTGATGGGGGCGGCAAGTTCGCGACGGCGGATCTGCTGGCCGATCACGTCGCTGCGATGTGGCGCGGGCGTGAAGGCGATCCGAAACTGGTGGTCTGCACCGGCGGAGAGCCCTTGCTGCAGTTGGATGCGCCGCTGATCGACGCGCTGCATGCGCGCGGTTTCGAGATCGCCATCGAATCGAACGGTACGATCGCGGCGCCGGACGGCGTCGACTGGATCTGCATCAGTCCCAAGGCCGATGCGGATGTGGTGCAGACGCGCGGGGCCGAGCTGAAACTGGTCTTCCCCCAGCCCAAGGCCATGCCGGATCGGTTCGAGCATCTGGATTTCGAACGGTTCTGGCTTCAGCCGATGGACGGGCCGGATCAGGTGGGAAACACCGCCGCCGCCATCGAATACTGCCTGACCCACCCGCAGTGGCGCCTGAGCGTCCAGACCCACAAATACATCGGCGTCCGCTAATGCCCGTCTTCGAAATTACCAAACAGGCGACCTTCGACGCCGCCCATCACTTCCCGAACGAGCCGGAGGGCAGCATCTATCGCCGCGTCCACGGCCATTCCTTCACGGTCGAAGCGACGGTGCGGTCCGAGGTGCTGGATGTCGAACACGGCTGGGTCGCGGATTTGGGCGCGCTTGACCGGGCGCTGAAGGCGGCGGCCGAGACGCTGGATCACGGCATGCTGAACGAGCACGAGGGACTGGAACTGCCCAGTCTTGAAAACCTGTGCCTGTGGTTCGCCAGGACGCTGAAGCCTGAGTGGCCGGGCCTTTGTCGGATTCAGGTGGCGCGGCCGACCATCAACGAGCGGTGCGTTCTAAGCCTCTGACCTAGCAGCGTTTGCCCTGACGCTGGCGTTGTTCGCAGCGGCGTTGTTCACGTTCATAATCGCGCTGCTCACGTTCACGACGCAGTTTGGTTTCCTCGTCGGAGGTGGTGACGGCGTCGAAGCCGGCGCCGACGACCGCGCCAGTGGCTTTCGCCGTACCGCCGACGACCGCAGCGGTCCCGCCGACGACGGCGCCGACAAGGCAGCCCTGCAGCATCAAACAACCGCCCAGCACGACGACGACCTGGGACACGGAAACGAGGCGATTTCGACGACGCATGGGCGACACTCCAGAGATTTGGAATAGTCGTCGATAATGATGAATGAGGGCTGACTTCAGGCCGGACGTTGCGGCAGCAGCTTGCGCCGTTGGCGCGACAGGGCCAGCGGCGTTCCATCAGCGCCCCAGGCGATCGCCTCGTCCACCGTCCAGCCCAGGCCGAGGTCCAGCATTCTGAACTCGAAAAAGGCCCAGCCGTCCGGCGCGGTCTGTGGCGTTGGATCGGTCAGGATGTCGATGCGCAGATCGACCGTGGTCATGGCGGCTGGCGTCTTGGATGCGGTCCAGGCGGGCGGATACAGCGCGTCCAGCAGGTAGCACAGGCCGACCTCACCCAAGGGCCGAGCGTCCACCATCCGCATCCAGGTGCGCTCGATCACCGGCTTGCCCACGTTGCCGCCAAGGATGTTGGGGCCGCCGTCGAAGCGATATTCGACGTGCTGGGCGAAGTGCGGCGACATCGGCCCGCGTATCGTGGCCTTCGGGTCCAGCCTGTCCAGCGGCGGGGGCGGCGCGTGCAACGGCGTCAACGGCGCCGGCACGGCGTCCAACCCATAGGTGCCGGTGGCATGGTGGGTCATGCGCCCGTCCTGCTCGGCCTCGACCGCGGCATACAGCACGTTACGGCCGCCGCGCAGCAGGCGAGGGCGAAAGGCGACCTGTTCACCGAACCTTGCCGCTGACAGATATTGGACCGACAGGGTCCGAAGGGGCGCCTTCAGCGCCAGTCCCTGTCGCATCGACTGCGCGCACAGGGCCGCCAGCAGCCCACCGAATGGAAAGCCCTTCTCCGGCGCCATGCTCGATGGGCCATTCGAGAAATGACCCGGCACGGGCGCGGACAGACCGCCGTCTTCGAGGACCTGGAATGTAAGGGCGGCGTCGAGGGAGATGGGCGGCGTCATTGCGCAATCCTGCGTCAGGCGAAGAAGCGGCGGAAGACCTGATGACGATCTCCCGCCGAAGTCCGAGGAACAAGGCAGCGAACCGGGAGGCTCGCGTCCGTTGCGAAACAAGACTGACTTGGAGCGTTCGGATTTGCAACCCTTGCCAAATGCCTGACGCGGCGTCACTTTCGCGTCTATGGGACGCACCGCCGACTACAGCCGCCAAAGCTGCTCCATCGCCGCCACGCTTGAGGTGATCGGCGATCCCTGGACCCTGCTGGTCATACGCGACGCCTTCAACGGCGTCAGCCGGTTCGAACAGTGGCAAGACAATCTGGGCGTGGCGCGCAACGTCCTGGCCGCCCGGCTCAAAAGCCTGGTTCAGCACGGCGTGCTGGAACCGCGCCTGTATTCCGAACGCCCGCCGCGCAACGAATATGTCCTGACCGCCAAGGGCAAGGATCTGTACGGTGTTTTGGTGACCCTGCACGGATGGGGGAACAAGCACGTCTATGGCGACGCCGACAGCGGCATCGACATGGTCCACAAGACCTGCGGCCATTCCCTGACCCCGCGCATCGCCTGCGGCTGTTGCGGCGAAATCGTCAAACCCAGAGACATCGCCCTGACCCGCGCCGAGAACCGGCCGACGGTCGGCGATGTGATGCCGAAGGAAGCGGCCTAGGCCGTTCCTGCTGACGCTTTCTGGCAGCAGGACTGCTAGGATGGCGGGGTGTCACGCTCCGAACGCCTTCTCGACCTGCTGAATGTGCTGCGGCGGCATCGTCGGCCGGTGAGCGGGCAGGTGTTGGCCGAGGAGATGGGCGTCAGCCTGCGGACGCTTTACCGCGACATCGCCAGCCTGCAGGCGCAAGGGGCGACGATCGAAGGGGAGGCGGGGGTCGGCTATGTTCTGAAGCCGGGCTTCATGCTGCCGCCGCTGATGTTCACGCCGGAAGAGATCGAGGCCCTGGTGCTGGGGTCGCGTTGGGTGGCGGACCGCGCCGATCCGCGCATGCGCGATGCGGCGTTGGCGGCGCTGGGAAGGATTTCGGCGGTGTTGCCGCCAGATCTGCGCGACGAGATGGACACGTCGGCCCTGCTTGTCGTGCCGGGCGAGCCGTTCCCGGCGGATCGGGTTGATCCGGCCTTGCTCAGGAAAGCGATCCGCACCGAGCGGCGCCTGAAGCTGTGTTATCGCGACGAGGCGGGGTCGGCGTCGGAGCGTGTCGTCTGGCCGTTCGCCCTGGCCTTCTTCGACCGGGTGCGATTGCTGATCGCGTGGTGCGAACTGCGCGGTGATTTCCGCAGTTTCCGCACCGACCGCATCGTCGAGGCGGAGGTGATGGAGGCGCGGTATCCGACGCGTCGACAGGCGCTGATGAAGACCTGGCGAGAGGCGCATGAAAGATTGCGGTCAGGCGACTGCTGCTGACGGAAACTGGCAGCAGCGAAGGCTAGGGTTCGGCGTGTTGGGAACACAAGGGGCCGGGCTGATGAGTGAGATCGAGGATATTTTTCTGGACGTTGCGGACCCGGAGGTCAGCGCGCGCTTCTATGCCAGTCTGCTGGGTTGTCGGCCGGTGATGGCGGGACCGGACCGGGCCTTGTTCAAGCTGACGTCGGGCCGGGCGCTGGGGCTGCTGCGGCGTGCCGGGGATCGGCGCGAGGTGTGCGAGGTGGACTTTCCGCTGGAGGGCGCCGCAGCGGTGGATCAGGCGCATATCGACTGGTGGGATCGCGGGGCGCGCATTCTGACGCCGCCGACGGACGCCGCACCGGTCCGCAGCTTCGTGGCGGGCGATCCGGACGGCCATCGGCTGAGAGTCTACGCCGTTATGGCGTGAGCGCGATCAGACCTCGGCTTCGAGCCGGTATCCGACCCCGCGCACATTGGTCAGCAGACCGGCGGCGTCGGCGGCGTCCAGCTTGCGGCGCAGGTGGCTGACGTGGCTGTCGATCGTGCGTTCCAGCACCGCCTGGTTGGGGAAGCAGGCCTGCATGATCTCGCTGCGGCTGAAGACGCGCAGGGGCGTGCGGGCCATGTGGGCCAGAATGCGGAACTCCGTCAGGGTCAGGTCCAGCCGGCGCTTGCCCGACGGCGTCAGGATCGCCGCCAGATAGTTTTCCAACTGCACCTCCAGCGGACCGACGCGAAGGGTCTTGGCGGCCCGGCCGCCGCCGCCGCTGCGTCGCAGGATGGTCTGGATCGAGGCCGTGACCTGGGCCGGCTTGAACGGCTTGGCGATATAGTCGTCCGCCCCGATCCGCAGCGCCTGCAGCTTGTCTGTGGCCTCGTCCCGGTCTCCGACCATGATGACGGGCGTCTCGCCGCGCCGCCGCAGTTCGCCCAGCACATCCCAGCCGTCGCGCACAGGCAGGCGGACGCTGAGCAGGGCGAGATCGGGTTTGAGCGACGCATGCAGGTCGGCCGCCTGCTGGCCGTCGGCGGCGACGACGGTGCGAAAGCCGTCCCGACGCAGGGCGGCGTCCAGGATTTCGACGCCCTCGGCGGCGTCATCGGCGATCAGGATCAGGCTGCTCATGGCGTCTCCGAACGCCGCCATCGCGCCAGATCGTCGCGTCGTCCAGCAAAACCGGACGGCTGCGGTGAAGTTTCATATCGCCGTCGCAAAGCCTTCACGCAGACGAAGAAAAACCCCCTCCCGCCAAGGCGGAAGGGGGCCAGTCGGTCGTTCGGAAGGAACGCTTAGTAGGAGGCGCGCAGTTCGATGCCGAAGGTGCGCGGATTGTTGAAGTTGCCGTAGTCGCCCAGGGTGTTCCGGTTCGACGGATCGCGGCGGTAGACGTAGGTCTCGTCCAGCAGGTTGCGCGACCACAGGGCCACTTCCAGCAGCGGACCGCCGTCGCGGGTCGTGATGTCGGCGATGGCGACGCGGGCGTTCACGACGAAGGACGAGTCGGCCTTGATGGCGAACTGCTCGAAGCTGTGGGCCGCATCGGCGTAGTTGGCGTCGATGTGCGCCTTCAGGGTCGCGCCCATGAAGGGCGAGTTCCAGTCGGCGGCGACGCTGCCGGCGTTCTCAGGCGTGTAGGCGATGAAGACCTGCTGAACCTGGCCGTTGAACGGGTTGACGGTGTCCGGCACCTTGGCGTCCGTATAGGCGTAGGAGGCCGACAGGGTCAGGTTGTCGGTCGCCCGAAACTGCCCTTCCAGCTCGACGCCGCGGATTTTCGTGGTGCCCGGAGCGTTGATCGTTTCCAGCGTGTTGCGGGTCGAGGCGCCCTGGACGGTGACCAGGCTGAAGTCGATCTGGCTGTCGGTGCGGTCCATGGCGTAGACGGCGGCGTTCAGGCGGACGCGACGGTCGAACAGATCGCTCTTCAGACCGATTTCGTAGGCCTTGACCTCTTCGGGATCGAACGAGCGGTAGGTCAGCGATCGCGAGGAGGCACCGCCGGCGCGGTAGCCGGTCGAGTACTTGCCGTAGACGTTGATGTTGTTGCTGACGTCATAGGCCAGAGTGACCAGCGGGTCGAAGCGATCGACCTTGGAGTTGAAGGTCAGGTTGGTCGCGGCGTTGTTGACGACCTCCAGCTTTCCGTCCTTGTCGTCCCAGGTGTAGCGGCCGCCGACCGTCAGGTGCAGGGCGTCCATGCTGGCCGGGGTCCAGGTGGCCTGTCCGTAGATGGCCTTGGATTCCGAATGGGCGGTGGACTTGCGGTCCAGCGAGCGGAAGCCGCGGATCGTCGGGGTGGGGTCCAGGATGGTGTAGCCCGTGCCGTCGGCGTTCCACTGGTTCGTCGAGGGCGTGGCGGCGTCGTCGGACACCGTTTCCTTGAAGTAGAAGACGCCGCCGACGTAGTCGATGCTGTCGCCCAGCGAACCGACGGCCTGCAGTTCCTGGCTGAACTGATGCTGCCAGAAGCCGGCCAGCGAATAGCGGCTGAAGCGGCCGTTCGGGCCGACGACCGGCGGACGGTGCGCGCCGGCGATGTTGTCGTACTGTTCGACGTCCAGATCGCGGTAGGCCGTGATCGAGCGGATTTCCAGCGAGTCGGTCGGGCGATACGCCAGGTGCAGATCCATGCCGCGCGTGTCGTCGACGCTGAACTGCTGAGGCACGCCGATGTCGGCCTGCGTCATGCGGTTGGAGCCTTCGACCTGAACCAAAGGCGACAGGGCGCGGATGCTGCCCGAGGGAACCGTAGCCGAGGTGAACGGCACGACGGTCAGGCCGTTCGGGTTGAAGTTCAGCAGCTGGCTGTAGAACGGAGTGTTCTTGTCCTTGCTGATGTCCGCCGCCAGGGTGGCGGTGAAGTTTTCGGCCGGCGTCCAGCGCGTCTGGAAGCGAAGGCCGCGACGGTCATATTCGCCAAAGCCTGTCTGTCCCGGCAGGATGTTCTCGGTCACCGGACCCTGGACCGAAATGATGCCGTCGACCTTGAAGGCGAAGTCGCCGAGAGCGGGGAAGTCGACGTGCAGCTCGGAGTTGTAGGACTCCAGATTGCCGACGCCGGCGATGGCGCGCATGCCGAACACGCCCGTGGGCTTCTTGGTCACCAGCGACAGGGCGCCGCCTTCGGTGTTGCGGCCGAACAGGGTGCCTTGCGGACCCTTCAGGACTTCGACACGCTCAATGTCGAGCAGGGCGGCGGCCAGGCCGTGTTGGCGGGCCAGATAGACGCCGTCGACATAGACGCCGACGCCCTGTTCACGCGCCGGCTGGTTGGCGTCGTTCGGCACGATGCCGCGGATGCCGATGGTCAGGGCGGACTGACGGGCCTCGAAGGTCGCGATGCGCAGGCTGGGGACGCTGCCGTCGGCCAGATCCATCAGGCTCTGCACATGGCGATCGGCCAGGGCTTCGGCGTTGACGACCGAGATCGAGATCGGCGTGTCCTGGAGGTTGGTTTCACGCTTCGTCGCAGTCACGACGATGTCGTCAAGACCGGCCGGCTCGGCGCTGGCGGCTGTCGGCGCGGTCTGGACCGGAGCGGTTTGGGCGAAGGCGGAAACGGGCGCGGCGAGAAGGGCGGTCCCCAGCAGTAGCTGAAGGCGCAGTTTGGTCTGACGATGCATTTTTATCCCCTGCTTAGTCGGGGCGGGGATTACGCCGTCATTGCGATGCGCAGTTTACAGCCGTGCAACAGCCCGGTGCATCTTTGATGTCCGAGGTTGAGAGAAACCTGCAACCAGGGTCCACCGCACCTCCACATCGTCTCCACACTTGGGCCGTTGTTAGACGACGACCGCCGTCGTGTCGCGGATGAAGCCGCCGCCTAGGACGCGTTCGGTGTCCGTCGGATCGTACAGGGCGCAGGCCTGGCCTGGCGCGACGCCCTCTTCGCCCTCGTTGAAGACGACGCGGATATCGCCGTCGATCAGGGCGAGGCGGGCTGGCGAGGGCTGGCGGGTCGAGCGGACACGCGCCAGGACCTGGATGTTGGCGTCGGCGGCCTCGACGATGGTGGCCTCGTCGCCCAGCCAGTTGGTTTCTTCCAAAGTCAGAGAGGCGGTCAGCAGGGCTTCGCGCGGGCCGACGATGACGCGACGGGTCTCAGGCTCCAGCCGGGTCACGAACAGGGGCTCACCCACGGCGACGTTGAGGCCACGGCGCTGGCCGATCGTGTAGTCCGTGATGCCCGCGTGCCGGCCCAGCACACGGCCGTCCATATGCACGATCTCGCCAGCCTCACGCCCTTGCGGACGCAGGCGGTCGATCAGGGTGCGATAGTCCCCGGAAGGCACGAAGCAGATGTCCTGGCTGTCCGGCTTGGCGGCGATCTTCAGACCCAGTTCGGCGGCGACGCCGCGCACCTGGGGCTTTTCCAGATCGGCCAGGGGGAAGCGCAGGTAGTCCAGCTGGTCCTGGGTCGTGGCGAACAGGAAGTAGGACTGGTCGCGCGAATGGTCGATGGCCTTGCGCATCTGCGAGCGGTTGCCGGCGACCGCGCGGCGGACGTAGTGACCCGTCGCCATCGCCTCGGCGCCAAGGTCGCGCGCCACGTCCAGCAAGTCACGGAACTTGACGGTCTGATTGCAGCGGATGCAGGGGACCGGCGTCTGGCCCTTGAGATAGCTGTCGGCGAACTGGTCGATCACTGCGTCCTTGAACCGGCTCTCATAGTCCAGGACGTAGTGCGGAATGCCGATCATGTCGGCGGCTAGACGCGCGTCGTGAATATCCTGGCCCGCGCAGCAGGCGCCCTTCTTCTTCAAAGCCGCGCCGTGGTCGTAGAGCTGCAGCGTCACGCCGACAACGTCATAGCCGGCCTTGTGCAGAAGGGCCGCAACGACGGTGGAATCCACGCCGCCCGACATGGCGGCTACCACGCGCGCGCCGACCGGCAGGCCGACCGCCGCTCGCGCGCTCTCGACCGCCGCATCCATGTCGGTGCGGGCGATGTCGGGAACGGGGCAGAAATCTTCGACCAAGCTCATCGCGGCCATTTAGTGCGGAACCAGTGCGATTTCGAGGCCCGCAAAAGAAAAGGGCCGCACCCGTCGCCGGATGCGGCCCTTAACGTCTTCGGGGAAACCCTCAGGAGCGGTAGCTCTGGATCCGCGTCGTGCGCAGACCTTGCATGCCCCATTTGTCGATGGCCTTTTGCCAGGCTAGGAACTCTTCGGCCGTCAGGCGATATTTCGCCAGGGCGTCGTCGAGGCTGAGCAGGCCGCCGCGAACGGCGGCGACGACCTCGGCCTTGCGCCGGATCACCCACCGGTCCGTGTTGGACGGCGGCAGGTCGTTGAGGGTCAGGGGCGTGCCAGTCGGTCCGACCACGTATTGTTCGCCTTTGCTATTAAGGCGTCGCTCTTGCAACATGGGCTTATGCCTCTTTCACCAACACCGTAGTGTCATGAAGGTAGGCGTCCCCGACTAAGGTCCGTTTAAGCGTCGTGGTGAAGGAACGGATAAAATCCGCTCCCTCCCGAACGACTCTGTAAACCTTGCTTGCGCGACGATTCATCGAGACTAACGCTTACTTACTGGCCAATCAGCGTTTGATGTTGATCAGCTCGGCCAACATTTCATCGGCCGTGGTGATGATCTTGGACGAGGCGGAATAGGCGCGCTGGGTGGTGATGAGACCCGTAAACTCGGCCGATAGGTCGACGGTCGAGGACTCCAGCTGCTTGGCCGCGATCTCGCCGGCTCCGCCCGTTCCCGCTGCCTTAAGGTTAAAGGTGCCGGACTGAAGACTGACGGCGTAGGCGTTGCCGGAGACTTCGCGCAGGCTGTCGGGGCTGGGGAAGGTGGCGACCGCGACCTGGGCGATCCGACGCATGACGCCGTTGTCGAAGATGGCGGTGACGAAGCCGCCCTCGTCGATCTTGATCTCGCTCAGATTGCCGAACGCCGTGCCGTTGGTGACCGTCGATTGGACGACCGAGGCCGTGTTCAGCTGGCTGAGGCCGCCGGCCGAGGTGTTGAGGTCCAGCGTCACGGCTTGAGCCGCGATCCCCAGGCCGTCGGCCCAGGCGACCTGGCCGGCCGGCATGGTGAGGTTGTTGGGATCCGATTTGCCGAACTCGAGCGTGGCCATGCTCGGATCGTCGAACAGGCCCGTTCCCGAAGGCCACGCCTTCATCGTATCGACGTCAAGGCGACCCGAGGGCGTGAAGGCGATCTTGCCGGTCTTGATCTGACCGTTGGTGTAGGGGGCGCCCGTCACCACGTCGCCGGCCGGCACGGAAACGATTTCCGCGTACCAGATGTTCGGTTCGTCGCTCTTCAGGAAACGAAGCTCCAGATTGCGCTGCCCGCCCTTGGAGTCCGAGACCGGGATGTTCATCTTGAAGTCGGGCTTCACGCCGACGGGGTTGTCGTCGTCAGCGTTGTACATGGCCATGGAGTTGACCGAGGGGTCATACTTCGTCTTGGCGACGTTCTCATTGCCCAGTCCGATATCGGCCAGATTGACCGTATAAGCCGGGCCGCTGGCGGGGGTGAACTGGATCTGGGTCGGCGGCGTGCCGATCGCGGTCGCCGAACCGGCGTTTGCGCCGTTGATGGTCAGTCCGGTGATAGCGCCGGTGGTCGGGTCGAAGGTCGCCGAGGCGTCGACCTTCTGCGAACCGGACTTGATCACCAAATCATGGCTGTTGGCGCCGGTGCGGGTGTAGCGCACGGAGATGTCGTGGGTGACCGCCGGCGTCGCCGTGTCGGAGACGCCCTTGTAGGCTTGCGCGCTGGCGGCGGAAGACGCCTCCTGGCTTGAACGCAGATTGGCGTTAATCTGCACACGGGTCGTGGGTTCGGCGGTGCCGCCGACCGAGCCGATGTTGATCGAGCGCAGACGCGTCAGGTCGGACGGATCGGTCGAAATCTCGCCGTTGGAGTCCACCGGCCAGCCTTGCAGATACAGCCCCGCGCTATTCTTCAGATAGCCTTGCTTGTCGACGGTGAAGGCGCCGGCACGGGTGAACAGGCGGGTGTCGGTGGCGCCGACATTCTCGGCCTGGGTCGTCGTGACGAAGAAGCCCTGTCCGCTGACGGCGAGGTCGGTGCTGGACGTCGTCCGCTGAAGCTGGCCTTCCTGACTGATGAAGGCGCGGCTGTTGGTCGTGACGCCGCCGGCCGAATAGCTTCCGCCCACGGCCGACTGGCTGTTGACCAGGGTCTGGAACTCGCTGGCGGTGCGCTTGTAGCCAATGGTGTTGACGTTGGCGATGTTCTGCGAGATCGCCGCCAGGGCGGCGGAGTTGGCGGCCAGGCCGGAAACGCCGGCTTGCATTGCGCTGTTGAGGCTCATGGGTGAACGCTCCTTAAATGAAGGTCATCGGAAGGCGGCGGATCGCATCATGCGGCCGCCTCCTCGGTCGGGACGTTCGGATTCTCCGTATCGTCGGTATCGTTCGCCGCCTGGGACCTGATCTCGTTCAGCGAAATCACGGTCGAAAGCGGAAGGATGGAATCGCCGATCACCAGGTACGGCGCGCCGCTGTACATCTCGACGCCGGTGACGCGGCCCTGGATCAGAGCCTGCGCATCGACCTTGGCGCCGGTGGCGTCGGTGGCGGCGACCTTCAGCGTGTAGACGCCGCCGTCTTCGGCCGTGCCACCGTCCTTCAGCTTGCCGTCCCAGTTGAAGGTGTGCAGGCCGGATTTTTTGTCGGGCGCGGCGCCTTCCCAGACGACGACGCCCTTGCTGTCGACGACCTGCAAGGCGGCCTTGTCGGCGTCGGCGCCCAGCTCGTAGGCCCAGGTGGCCTTGCCGTCGTTGAACTCGGTCGCGGTCCAGGCTGCGGTGACCTGCTTGCCGATATAGTTGGCCGCATTGTCCAGTCCGCCGCCGGCTTGCGCCGCGAGCAGGCTGGTCAGCAGGTCGTTGGTCAACAACTGCTGCTCGACGCCGGCCATCTGGGTCAGCTGAGCCGTAAACTCGTTGGAATCTAGCGGCGACAGCGGGTCCTGATTCTTCATTTGCGTGGTCAGCAGGGTCAGGAAGGTCTCGAAATTCGAGGCCAGGGCCGTGGTGCCGCTGGTGATGCGACCGGCTGCTGCGCTTGTGGAGACGGCGTCGACCATGGGGTCAGACCTTCAGATCGACGCGGTCAGGCGTCAGGGAATGATTGATCCAGGCGCCGGGCGCCGGGACGATGGGGGTGTCGGCCTGGGCCGCCAGGCGAGAGCCGCCGGCGAACAGGGCGTTGCGTTGCTGCTGGCGCTCGAAAGCGCCGCCGCCTGCGGACGGATCACGCTGCGAGAAGTCCAGCGCGTCGCCCGCGACCTGGAAGCCGGCGTCCTGAAGCTGGCGGCGCAGTTCGTCGGCGCGACCTTTCAGATCGGCGGCGGCTGCGGGGTTGTCGAACGCCAGGCGAGCGGACAGCTGGCCGTCCTTGCCGATCTCCAGACTGACATCGACGCGGCCCAGGTCTTCAGGCGTCAGCACCATGTCGAACCGGGTCGAACGGCTATCCAGTCTTCGCGCGATCTGCGAGGCGAGCTGGGCGGTGGTTTCGACGGTCGCGCGAGACAGGGTGGAAAGACCCAGGTCATGACCGGGAACGGCGACCTGATGGCGGGCCTGAGCGTCGACAGGCGCGGCAGTCGCGGTCGGCGCGTCCGTCAGGGTCGATGTCAGGGGCGCGTCTTCGCTCGTCTTGCCGGTTTGGGGCGCCGTGGCCACGCCCAATGCGATCTTGGCCGCGACCGGCCTTGCGGCGATGTCCGTGTCGGGATCGACTGACGTTGCGGCCTCCTTGTTGGAGGATTCAGCCGTCGCTATTGCGGCGCCGTCGATCTCGGCGGCCAGAGGCTTTTCAGCCTCGGCCGTTTCACGCGGCGGCGCCGCTGCAACAGTTTCGGCGGTCGGGGTGGGCGTCTTTTGGTTCCGGTCGACTGACGACGCCGTGGCTTGAGACGAAGGCGTCGCCGCATCGATTGTGATCGCTTGTGGCGATAGATCGAGCGCTGAGGCTGCGTCTTTGGGTGCGAAACCTTCTGCCTCGGCCACCGCTGCGACGACATCGGCCGCGACGAGGATCGAGGCCTTTGGCGTGGCGGCAGCGACGGAAACCTGGACCTGCGCCATCGGTATTTGAGCGGCCGTCAAGGCCTGAGCGATGGGCGAGGGAGAGGCCGGCTTTTCAGCGACGGCGGCGGCGGGCGTCGCGGCGGCGGTTTTTGCGCTATCGGGCGCGATGGGTGTCGATGTCGCGACATCGGCCGGACGGGCTGCGACATTGATCATGGGGCGACTGGCAAGCGTCGCCGGAACGGCGGGCTTTGCGGCAGCGGTCGCCGTTGCGGACTGAGACGGCTCAGCCTGGGCGAGATCGGGTTCGATCTTGACCGCTTCCCCAGCCGCGCTGACCGCAGGCATGGTGCTGTCGGCGGCCGGGATATCGTTGAGCTCGGAAACGAGCGCTTGGGCGACCGCGTGGGGCGCAATCCTCGGCGCTGCGATGTTCTGGTCAGAAGGCGATGCGGCTCGAGTCGCCGACGTTTCGGTTTCTGCGCGGACCGGTGCAGCGGCGATTGGCGCTGAAGCTTGAGCCTCAAGCGCAAGGAGCGAGACTTTAGGCGTGTGTTGCGGAACCTTTGGATCGACGCTCGCCGTCGGCGTGTCGCCGGTTTGGGAAGTCGGCGGAGCGACGGCGAGCGCCTGAGTTGGAGAAACAACCGGCGTCGGTTGCGGCGCGACGGTCGGTGATGCGGCGCCTTGGTTTGCGACGGCCTCACCGCTCGCGGCGTCTTCCGGTGAGATGGCGCGCTTCTCGGAAACTGACGGTTGCCCTTCCGGCTGAATGGCTTCGCCGTCAGCGATCACGTCGGATGTCGGCGTGACGATGTCGTTCGCCTGGCTCGAGGTGATGCCGCCCTCCACGGTCATCACGGCTTGAGCCATGACGACGCCGAGGGACCGTGAGGTGGTCAGTCGACCGAGCGCAATCCGCTCGACCGGCGCGCTGTGGACGCCCGCGTTCAGCGCGTCGGCGACCTTGCTGGAGAACAGGCCCGCATCGGTCGCCTCTGCGCCCAAGACAACAGCCGACGTTCCGGTCGAAACCGGAGCGGCGGGTGCGAGAAGGGCGGAAGCGGTGGACATGGAAGCGCGGCGGCTTTCGTAAGGAGCGACGACGGCGCCTGCTGCGCCCAAGAGTTCGTCGCCCTCGACGCAAAGGCCGGGCCAAGACGATAAGTCAGCAAAAACAACGATAAGTGGAGCGTCGGAGGCTCCGGGTCCGACGGGCGGCGGTCGTTATTGCCGCGCTCTCGCCATTTTTTGCCCGGCTTCGCGCGGTGGCGATCAGTGACACGCGGGATGCCCGCATCCGATTGGCCCGACCTTTGCGCGTCTTTCCCATCATGATGGTCGCTCAGTCAACGATCTTGTGGAAAAACAACGCTTTGTACGAGCGGGCGTGGCGCGTGGCTGGGCAAGAACTGCGCGTCGCGATGCAGTGGTTGCCGGGTAGAGCGGTGGAGACGCGTCAATGTCGCTGAACTCGATCATGAACATTGCGACCTCAGGGCTGAAGACTGCCCATTCGCAGTTGCGTGTCACTGCCGACAATATCGCCAACGTCGATACGCCCGGATACATCCGCAAGGTCGCCGATCAGTCGGCTTCGGTCACCAACGGCTATGGCTCGGGCGTCGACGTCACGCGGGTGCGTCTGGCGACAGACCGTTTCCTGCAGGCGGCCAGCCTCAGCGCCGGGTCGGACTCTGCGCGCCAGACCGTGCGCTATGAACTGTACGACCAGATCCAGAACCAGTTCGGCGATCCCAGCAGCGACACCAACTTTTTTGCCCAGGTCGACAAGCTGTTCGCCACCTATGCGACCCTGGCCGAAAGCCCGACATCGTCGGCCGGGCGTCAGGATACGATCTACAAGACCCAAGCGATCTTCAATCAGGCCGCCGGCATCGCGTCCCAGATCCAGTCGGCGCGTCAAGAGGCGGACGGTCGACTGTTGAGCGCGGTCGAGACGGTCAATCCGCTGCTGGAACAGATCGCAAAGTTGAACAAGACCATCGCCGCCGGGACGGTGACGAACGACGATGTGACAGGCGCCCAGAACGCTCAGCTCGGCCTGATCAACGAATTGTCCAAATACATGGACGTGAAGGTCGAGGCCCGCTCCAACGGCGGCGTCACCCTGCGCACGAATACCGGGACCACTCTTGTGGGCGAGGGGGCTGCGACGCTGTCGTACCACGCGGCCGGCACCGTGGACGCCATGACGGCCTTCTCCGACATCATGATCACCGAGCCCAGCGGCACGCGCTGGCCGCTGCTGGACGGCGTGTCGTCCGGTCAGATCCGGGGTCTGGTCGAGATGCGCGATGTCGATGCGCCTGCCGCCGCCGCGCGCCTGGGTGAGTTGACGGCCAAACTCGCGGACGAACTGAACCGCGCCCATAACGCCAACAGCAGCGTTCCTGCGCCGACGACCCTGACAGGGCGCAACACCGGCCAGTCGCTGGAGAACGCCCTGACCGGCTTCACCGGCACGACCACCATCTCGGCGGTCAATGCGTCGGGCGTCGTGCAGGCGTCGGCGCGGATCGTCTTTTCCGGCGGTACGATGACGATCAACGGCGCCGCCGCCGATCCGACCACCTTCCTCAGCGTGCTGAACGCCCAGCTGGGCGGCACGGCGACGGCGAGCTTCTCAGACGGCCAACTGCGCCTGGACGGGGCGGGCGGAAACGGTGTGGCGATCGCCGACGACGCGACCTCGCCCAGCGCCAAGGGCGGTCGTGGATTTTCGCACTGGTTCGGTCTGAACGACCTGGTGACCACGACCACGCCGACCTTCTACGAGACGGGCCTGACCCTGACGTCCCAGCACGGGTTCGATGCGGGCGAGAGCCTGACCTTGCGCTTTGCCGGTCCGTCCGGTGCGCGCCTTCGCGACATCACCGTGTCCGTGCCCGCCGGGACGGGCACGATGGGAGAGATGCTGGGTGCGCTGAACGATCCAATCACCGGCGTCGGCCGCTATGGCGCCTTCAGCCTGGATGCGGCGGGCAAGCTGTCATTCAAGGCTTACGACGCGTCGGCGACGTCGATGAGCGTCGTGAAGGACAATACGACCCAGGATCCGTCCGGCGTTTCAATGTCGCAACTGTTCGGCCTGGGCGCGACGGGATCGACCCGGGCCGGCGCCTATACGGTGCGCAGCGACATCCAGCAGGATCCCGGCAAGCTGGCCCTGGCGCAACTGAACCTGTCGGCGGCGGCGGGGACGCCGGCGCTGAGCAAGAACGATGGGCGCGGCGGCCTGGCGCTGGGCGATGTGGGCAAGAAGAATGTCGCCTTCGCGACAGCCGGCGGAAATGCCGGCGGGACCAAGACCCTGTCGTCCTATGCGGCGGACTTCGCCGGCGAGATCGGCGGCAAGGCCTCGGCCGCCAAGACCCGCAGTGAAACCGCAAGCGCCCTGGCCAAGGAGGCTGACAGCCGCCGCACTTCGGCCGAAGGCGTGAACATGGACGAGGAACTGGTCAATATGACCACGTTCCAGCAAGCCTATAACGCCTCTGCGCGCCTGATCCAGGCGAGCAAGGACATGTACGACGTACTGATCGGAATCCTGCAATGACGCGCGTCGCGACCCACGGGAACTACCAGTCGGCCTTGCTCAGCCTAATGAACGCGCAAGGCCGCGCGCAGCAGGCGCAGGAGCGGATCGACAGCGAAAAGATCGCCACCGACATGTCCGGCTATGGCCGAGGCGCAGAGCAACTGACCAGCCTGACGTCGACACAGGCGCGACTGGAAGGATTTATTTCCACCGGCGAGGCCGTGAAGGCGCGGCTGAGCGCCCAGGATTTGGCCATGAGCCGCATCTACGAAGGCGGGACAGGCGCTCGTGAGGCCATCGCGAATAGCCTGGCGGCTGGGCGGATCGACAATCTGATGGTCGAGCTCGGTCTGAACTATCAGATGGTTCAGGGCGGGCTGAACGCGGAACACCAGGGCTCGTACCTGTTTGCGGGCGGGCAAAGCGACATCGCTCCTGCCACGGCCGCGACCATGGCCGATTTGACGGCGGCGCCGTCCACCGCCGCGACCTTCGCCAACGACACCTTGAAGCAGAAGTCGCGCATCGACGAGAAGACCACAGTCGAGACCGGGTTTCTGGCCAGCGAGATCGGCGGGCCGCTGACTGAGGTGTTTCGCAACATTCAGGCCTTCCAGAACGGCACGGCTGTGATCGTCGGCGGCGTGACCTATACGCCAGCGGGCGCGGGCACGCTGACGGGACAGCCCGACGCCAACGTCACCGCGTTTTTGAAGGCGCAGATGGGCGAACTGGACAAGGCGAATGCGGGCCTGACGAACCAGACGGCGAAGAACGGTCTGATCCAAAACCACGTCGAGACAGCGCTGGACGCCCAGGAAAACCAGAAAACCGCCCTGCAGAAGATGATGCAAGACAAGTCCGGATATGATCCGGCACGGGCGATCACCGATCTGCAGATGGCGCAGGTGGCGATCGAGGCTTCTGCCCAGATCATCAACTCGCTGAAGAGCACGTCGCTGCTCAATTTGCTGCGTTAAGTCGTCGTTTCAAAAAAGAAAACGGCAACGCTGGACCAAACACCGTTCTGGAACGTATCATGAACGATGGCCCGTCTCGATCTGCGTCGAAAACTCTCCGTTCTGGCTGACGCCGCCAAGTATGACGCCTCGTGTTCGTCGTCGGGATCGTCGAAACGAAACTCTGTTGGCGGCAAGGGGATCGGCTCGACCGAAGGCATGGGCATCTGTCACGCCTATACGCCGGACGGTCGATGCATCAGTCTGCTCAAGATCTTGCTGACCAACTTCTGCATCTATGACTGCGCCTATTGCATCAATCGCGTGTCGTCGAATGTGGAGCGCGCGCGGTTCGTTGTCGACGAGGTGGTCGACCTGACGCTCAACTTCTACAAGCGCAATTACATCGAGGGTCTGTTCCTGTCATCGGGCATCATTCGATCCGGCGACTATACGATGGAACAGCTGGTCCTGGTGGCCAAGACGCTGCGCGAAGTCCATGACTTCCGGGGCTATATTCATCTGAAGCTGATACCGGAGGCGGATCCGAAGCTGGTGGAGATGGCGGGTCTGTATGCCGATCGCCTGTCAGCCAATATCGAACTTCCGCGCGACGAGGCGCTGGCACGACTGGCGCCGCAGAAGGACGTCGGGGTCATCAAGAAGGCGATGAGCCAGGTGCGTCTGGGCGTCGAGGCGGCCAAGCCAGCCAAACGTGAAAAGATCAAGCCGCCGAAGTTCGCGCCGGGCGGCCAGAGCACGCAGCTGATCATCGGCGCAGACGGCGCGCCGGATACGGAAATCCTGGATCGCAGCGCTTCGCTTTACGGGGGTTACGGCCTGCGCCGCGTCTATTATTCGGCGTTCAGCCCTATCCCGGATTCCAGTTCGATCCTGCCGTTGTCCAAGCCGCCGCTGATGCGCGAGCATCGGCTGTATCAGGCCGATTGGCTGATGCGGTTCTATGGCTTCTCCGCACCGGAGATCGGCGAGGGCGCATCGAACGGCATGCTCGATCTGGCGGTCGACCCCAAACTGGCCTGGGCGCTGAACAAGCGCGAGCAGTTTCCCGTCGATGTGAACCGTGCGCCGCGCGAGATGCTGCTCCGTGTGCCGGGGCTGGGCGTGAAGGCGGTGGACCGGATCGTCTCGGTGCGACGCTATCGGACTCTGCGTCTGGAGGATGTCGGACGGCTGACGCGATCGGTGTCGAAAATCCGGCCCTTCATTACGGCGCTGGATTGGACGCCAGGCGGTCTGACGGATGCAGCGGACCTCAAGGCGCGCGTGACCAGCCGCACGCCCGAGCAGTTGAGCCTGTTCTGATGGCGATGGCGACGCTGGACGGTGAGACCGACTTCGACGGTTGGCGGAAAGCGGCGCGCGCGTTTCGATTGGCGGGTGTGGAGCCCGCGGCGGCGCGGTTCGTCGTGGCGGGGGCGGTGGAACAGGGTGGGCTGTTCGATCAGCCGATTGCCGAAGAGGTGTCGCCGACGCCGGATGACCGCAAAGCTTTCAACGTGCCGAAAGAGTTCGTGGACCTGGCCCAGAACCTGATCCTGCACCGATCCGCTGACCGTTTCGATCTGATGTACAGGCTGCTGTGGCGACTGAAGGATGAGCCGGACCTGATCAAGGTCATTTCGGACCGGGACGTCGCCGACGCGCTGGAGCGGGTCAAGAACGTCAGCCGCGCCTCGCACAAGATGAAGGCCTTCGTTCGCTTTCGCCAGGTGCATGACGATCTGGGCGAGGCCTGGGTGGCGTGGTTCGAGCCGCCGCACCGGGTTTTGGAAAAGACCGCGCCCTTTTTCCAACGACGGTTCACGACCATGCGCTGGTCGATTTTGACGCCAGATGGTTCGGCCGTCTGGGATGGAGAAGCCCTGCGGTTCGGGCCGCCAGCGACCCGCGACATGGCGCCGGCCGAGGACGAGATCGAGGATTTCTGGAAGACCTACTACGCCTCGACCTTCAATCCCGCGCGGCTAAAGGTGAAGACGATGCAGGGCGAGATGGCTAAATCTTACTGGAAGAACCTGCCGGAAGCCGCCCTGATCCCGGAACTGGTCGCGGCCTCGTCGGTTCGAACCGAGACCATGGTCGCTACGCCGTCGCCTCAGCCCAATCCGCGTTTCGCACGCGCCGTCGCGCCAGATCTCCATTTGGCGCGTCCCGACGCCGAGGCCGTGCCCGAAAATCTCGATGATGTCGCAGGCGGCGTTCAGGCCTGTCGCCGTTGCCCGCTTTACCGCGACGCGACGCAGGGCGTGTGCGGGGAGGGGCCGAAGTCGGCGCGTCTGATGATCGTCGGCGAACAGCCGGGCGATCAGGAAGATCTGGCGGGCCGCGCCTTTATCGGGCCGGCGGGACAGGTGCTGAACGCAGCCCTGGCCGAGGCCGGCATTGATCGATCCGACGTCTATGTTACCAACGCGGTCAAACACTTCAAACACGAGCCGCGCGGCAAGCGTCGCCTGCACAAGACGCCGAACGCGGGCGAGGTTCAGGCCTGCCGCTGGTGGCTGGACTCAGAACGCCGGCTGATCAAGCCGCAAGTCGTGCTGGCCCTGGGGGCGACAGCGGGTCTGGCTTTACTGGGTCGAAAGCCGGCCGTGATGCAGGAACGCGGCGCGCCGGCCGATCTCAGCGATGGATCGACCGCCGTACTGACGGTCCACCCTTCCTATCTGCTGCGTCTGCCGGACGAGGCCGCGAAGTCCGAGGCGAGACGGTTGTTCATTGAGGATCTGGCGGCGGTGCAACGTCGTATGGGGTAACGTAAGAACGAATCCCGTTCGGCCGCGTTTGGCATCAGCGCCAGCGTGACCGTTGGACGTTTCATCGGGGGAGGCGATCTCGACACGGTCGATCGACAAACATCCGCGCGAATGTAATCGCGCGTTGACATCGAATGCCGGCTTGACCATTAGCGCGGCAGGGATTTCGGCTGTCTGTTCAGAGGGTCAGGGGAAAATCGCGATGTCAGACCGGTCATCAGAGGCCCGATGAACCAGGCCGCATACGAAATCGTCGATCGTGATGGCGAGGCCCGTCTGCGCCTGACCGGCGACTGGACGACTACGGCGCTGGGTCGTCTGCCGACGGAGCTGAGCCGCGATCTGGAGGGCCGCGATATCGCCAGCATCGACACCTCCGATCTCGGTCGCTTCGATACCGCCGGCGCGCTGGCCCTGGTGCAGGCTTCAAGCGGTCGTCTGTCCAAGAGTCAGTGGAAGGATCGACCCGAGGCCGGTCGCATCTATCATATGATCGAACTGCTGGAGCGCCAGAGCGCCCCGGCCCCGAAACGCCCCAGCGCCTTCGTTCGCACCTTCGCCAAGATCGGGCGAGGCGTGTACGATTTCGGCGGTGAGGCCATGTTGTCGCTGGCGTTCCTCGGCCGGCTGATGGCCGCCGTCGTCGAAGCCGCCAAACGTCCCGGTGGGATCCGCTGGCCGGCCTGGGTCAGTCAGGCGGAGCGGGCCGGGCTGGACGCCATTCCGATCGTCATGATCACCAACTTCTTCATCGGTGCCGTCATCGCCTTCATCGGCGTGGATTTGCTGACCGACTTCGGCGCCCAGGTGTTTGCGGTTCAGCTGATCGGCGTCGCCATGTTCCGCGAGTTCGCCGTGGTCATCGCATCGGTCCTTCTGGCGGGACGTTCGGCCTCGGCGTTTGCGGCCGAGATCGGGTCGATGCGGATGAATCAGGAGGTCGACGCCATGCAGGTCATGGGCGTCAATCCGTTCCAGGCTCTGGTGATCCCGCGCGTCGCCTCTCTCGTGATCATGCTGCCGCTGCTGACCTTCATGGGCATGATCGGCGGTCTTATCGGCGGTCTGGTCGTGTGCTGGAGCTCGTTGAATCTCGGCCCGTCCTTCTTCTTCCAGCGTCTGGTCGAGGATGGCACCATGGCCCAGCATCTGATGGTCGGCCTGGTGAAGGCGCCTGTCTTCGCCCTGGTGATCGCCGCCATCGGTTGCCGTCAGGGCATGGCCGTCGCCGGTGATGTCGAAAGTCTGGGCCGCCGCGTGACGGCCGCCGTGGTGCAGGCCATCTTCGCCATCATCTTCCTGGACGCCGTGTTCGCCCTGGTCTTCCTGGAGCTGAACATATGACCAAAGCCCCAGAAAACCTGATCGAGGTGCGCGGCCTGCTGAGCCAGTTCGGCGAGCGCACCATCCACGAGAATCTAGACCTCGACCTGGTGCGCGGCGAAGTCCTGGGCGTGGTCGGCGGATCGGGCGCGGGCAAGACCGTGCTGCTGAACAC
The DNA here is from genome assembly GCF_044807075.1 of Brevundimonas vesicularis. GTDB lineage: Bacteria > Pseudomonadota > Alphaproteobacteria > Caulobacterales > Caulobacteraceae > Brevundimonas > Brevundimonas vesicularis_G. The sequence goes on along the minus strand of NZ_CP085234.1, from coordinate 2,736,437 downwards.
CATCATCGGCTTGAAGGAGCCGGAAGGCGGGTCGGTGAAGGTGCTCGGCTACGACCGGGCGAACCTGACCAAGGCCGAGGCGGCCGACATCGAGAAGCGCACCGGCATCCTGTTCCAGCAGGGCGCGCTGTTCTCATCGCTCAGCGTGCTGGAGAACGTGGCTTCGCCCCTGGTCGAACACACCAAACTGCCCAAGTCGGTCATCTATGAGCTGGCCGAGTTGAAAATCGCCATGGTCGGTCTGAAGCCTGAGCACCACCATCTTAAACCGGCGGAACTGTCGGGCGGCATGAAGAAGCGGGCCGGCCTGGCGCGTGCACTCGCGCTGGATCCCGAGCTGGTGTTTCTGGACGAGCCGACGGCGGGCCTTGATCCCATCGGCGCGGCCGCGTTCGACGATCTGATCCGGCAACTGGCGGATGACCTGGGCCTGTCCGTCTTCATGATCACCCACGACCTCGATACGCTCTACGCCATCTGTGACAAGGTGGCGGTGCTGGCGGACAAGCGGGTCGTGGAAAAGGCCACGGTGCAGGAGCTGGAAGGCTCCGACCATCCGTGGATCAAAGAATATTTCCTGGGGCCGCGCGGACGCGCAGCCACCAAGTCTGCCGCCTGAGGAGAGCGGATCATGGAAAGAGACGCACATTACGCCGCCGTCGGCATCGCCACCGTCGCCCTTCTGGCGGCCCTGGCGGTGTTCACCATCTGGCTGGCCCGGCTGCAGTTCAACAGCGACTACGACATGTACGACATCGTCTTCTATGGGCCAGTGAACGGCCTGTCGGAAGGCGGCGAGGTCCATTTCAACGGCATCCGAGTCGGCGAGGTGACCGACCTGAACATCGACACCAAGCGCGGCGACCAGGTGATCGCCCGTGTCCGCGTGGACGGCACGACGCCGGTGCGCGTGACCTCGCGCGCACAGCTGGAGCCTCAAGGTATCACCGGCCTCAACTACATCCAGATCACCGCCGGCTCGCCCAATAGCGCCCTGCTGAAAGAGCAGTATCCGGATAATGTCGTGCCCGTGCTGCAAAGCCAGCCGTCGCCGATCGCCGAGCTCTTGAGCGGTTCGGGCACGGTGCTGGCCCAGACCGTGGATGCGCTGAACCGGATCAACCGCGTCATGTCCGACGACAATATCCGCAGCTTCTCCACCAGCGTGAAGAACGTCGAGGCCCTGACAACCGAACTGGAAGCTCGCAAGGCCATCTTCCAGCAACTGGAAGAGGCCGTGACCAACGCCAACGCCGCGGTGAAGGAATATCAGGCCCTTGCCGTCGACACGCGTCAGATCATTAATACCGACGGTCGCGAGGCCATCGCCAACATCAACTCGGCGACGGCGGAAGCCCGCACGGCGATCGCCTCGGCCAACCGTTCGATCACGGGGCTGGAGCGTCCTTTGGGTGACTTTGCGACGACCAGCCTGCCGCAACTGACCGGCACGATCGAAGAACTGCAGGACGCCACCCGGTCTCTGCAAGCCCTGATCGACGACGTCCGCGCCAGCCCGCGCGACTTCATCGGTCGTCCCAAATCCAAAGAGCTGGAGGTGCAGCCGTGATCCTTCGTCCTGTCCTTCGTCTGGCGGCGTCCGCCGCTGTCCTGACCGCGCTGAGCGGATGCGCGTTGCTGTCGTCGCCGGATCCGGTCCAGAACTATCGGTTCGGTCTGCCGATGGCCGCGCCGTCGGCAGTGGGCGACACGCCTGCGCCTCTTACGGTCTCGATCCGCCGCATCGAATTCCCCGAGGCGACCGGCGATGACAAAATCCTGGGCGTCACGGGTCTGGAGACGGCCTATATCGGCGGCGCACGCTGGGTGTCGCCGGCCTCGACCCTGTTCGACGATAGCCTGAAGGCGGCCTTCGCCAACCGGGCCGACCGCATCCGGGTGCTGGGGCGTCGAGAACCAGGAACGCCCCCGCTGATCCTGCAAGTCACGGTGACGACGTTCGAGGCGCATTACGCCGCGCCAGGCGCCGTTCCGGACGTCGTGGTGACCGCACGGGCGCAACTGCGCTCCACCCCGGAACGGCGCGCGGGCGGCGGGACCATACGTCCCGAGGAAGGCCGCTCGGTCGAGCGCGTGTTCACCGTGACCCAGCCCGCCGGCGACAACCGCGTGTCCGCCATCGTTGCAGCCTTCGACACGGCGACCCGCGACATCAACACCCAGATCGCGGACTGGACAATCGCCTCCGCGAACTGAGGCGGTCGAACGTCTGACGCCGGGACGGTGGCGGTGCGGGACGTAGGCTTGCGGATGCGCTAGGGTGCGCCGCGAATCTGCTCCCGGAGTTGTCATGAGTTTTTCCGCCACCGACGCGGCCTTCGAAGGCTTCCGGGTCGTTCGTCGGCATCCGATCGTCGCGGTTGCCTGGGGCCTGGTCTATCTGGCCGTCTATGTCGCCATGTTTGGCCTGGGCGCAGACAAGTGGGCCAGCCTGATGGCGGCGGGTGAAGCGCTGGAACAGTCGGCCAACCCGTCGATGGCGGAGTTTCAGGCCCTGGGCCAGACCTATGCCGGAGCCCTGATCTGGGCCGCGCCCATCGGCCTGCTGGTTGGCGCGGTGCTCAGCGCCGCGGTGGCGCGCTCAGTCTTGCGGCCGGACGAGTCGTCGTGGGGCTATCTGCGCCTCGGCATGGATGAGGTCCGTGTTCTGGCGGTCAGTCTGATCGTCAGTCTGGCTGTCGGTCTGGCGTCGGGTGTCGGCATGATGGTGGTCGGCGCGGCCATCGGTTTCGGCGCCGCGTCGGGTCAGGCGCTGCTGATTTTGGCCGGCGTACTCCTGATCTTCGCCGTCTTCGCCTTGATCGTCTGGCTGGCGATCAAGTTCAGCCTTGCGGTGCCGATGACGATCGATCGCCGCAAGATCACCATCGTGGAATCGTTCGCCGCCACCAAGGGGCATTTCTGGTCGCTGCTGGGCATGGCCGTGATCGCCATCATCATGTCCCTGATCGTCAGCATCCTGGGCATGATCATCGGCGCAGCCGCAGATCTCGCCACCGGCGGCATCCAGACGCTGGCGCGCTTCGACGGCGAGGGACTGGGTCAGATCCTGATGCAGGCCTGGCCGGCAATCCTGGTGTCGTCGATCGTCAACGCCTTCCTCGCCGCGCTGCAACTCGCGGTGCTGTATGCCCCGTTCGCAGCGGCCTGGAATGGGCTTCGAGGCGGTCAGTCGACCCACGTCTTCTCCTGACGATCAGGCCGACGCCTTCACCCTTTTCTTTTTAGCCGGAACATCGACGGAACCGCCCAGGGCCGCCACGCGCGCCTTGCGGCGGTCCTCGTGCCGATCCAGCACCTCCTTGAGGTATTTGCCGGTCCAACTGGCCTTGTTGTCCGCGACCTGTTCGGGCGTGCCGACCGCAACGATCTCGCCGCCGCCGTCACCGCCCTCAGGTCCGAAGTCGAGCAGATAGTCGGCGACCTTGATGACATCGAGATTGTGCTCGATCACCACGATGGTGTTTCCGGCCTCGACCAGTTCCTGCAGCACCTCGAGCAGCTTGCGCGTATCCTCGAAGTGCAGGCCGGTCGTCGGCTCGTCGAGGATGTAGAGGGTGCGGCCCGTTGCGCGTTTCGACAGTTCCTTGGACAGTTTGACCCGTTGGGCCTCGCCGCCCGACAGGGTGGTCGCCGGCTGGCCGACCTTCACGTAGCCCAGGCCCACGCGTTCCAGCGTCAGCATCTTGTCACGGATCGGGGGCACGGCCTTGAAGAAGCTGGCGGCCTCTTCCACCGTCATGTCCAGTACGTCCGAAATGGACTTGCCCTTGAACACGATCTCCAGCGTCTCGCGGTTGTAGCGTTTGCCCTTGCAGACGTCGCAGGTGACATAGACGTCGGGCAGGAAGTGCATCTCGATCTTGATGACGCCGTCGCCTTGGCAGGCCTCGCAGCGCCCGCCCTTGACGTTGAAGCTGAACCGGCCGGGGCCATAGCCGCGCGCCTTGGATTCCGGCAGGCCGGCGTACCAGTCGCGGATGGGCCCGAAGGCGCCGGTGTAGGTCGCGGGGTTCGAGCGCGGGGTGCGGCCGATGGGCGACTGGTCGATGTCGATGACCTTGTCGAAATGCTCCAGGCCTTCGATCCGATCGAAGGGGGCAGGGGCCTCCGATGCATTATTCAGCCGACGCGCGGCGGCCTTGTACAGGGTCTCGATGGTAAAGGTGGACTTGCCGCCGCCCGAGACGCCGGTGATGCAGGTGAAGACGCCGACCGGGATTTCGCCGGTGACGCTCTTCAGATTGTTGCCGCTAGCGCCGCTGATCTTCAGCATTCGCTTGCGGTTGATGGGCCGGCGACCCTCGGCGGGGATTTCGATCTCGCGCTCGCCAGTCAGGTATTTGCCGGTCAGGGACTTGGGGTTGGCCATGACCTGGGCCGGCGTGCCCTCGGCGCAGACTTGGCCGCCATGAACACCGGCGGCCGGGCCCATGTCGATGACGTAGTCCGCGGTTAGGATGGCTTCCTCGTCATGCTCGACCACGAGGACCGAGTTGCCGAGGTCGCGCAGGCCCTTCAGGCTTTCCAGCAAGCGCGTGTTGTCGCGCTGGTGCAGGCCGATGGACGGCTCGTCCAGCACGTAGAGGACGCCGGTGAGGCCCGAGCCGATCTGCGACGCCAGGCGGATGCGTTGGCTCTCGCCGCCCGACAGAGTGCCGGAGGATCGCGACAGGTTCAGATAATCCAGGCCGACGTTGTTCAAAAACCGCAGCCGGTCGCAAATCTCCTTCAAGATTCGCCGGGCGATCTCCATCTGCTTTTCGGTCAGATTCTCTTCCAGCGTCGAGAACCACAGATAGGCCTTGGAGATCGAAAGGGTGGAGATGTCGGCGATGTCCTCGCCCCCGACCTTGACCGCCAGGGCCTCGGGCTTCAGCCGCTTGCCGTGGCACGCGTCGCATGGCGTCTCGGACTGATAGCGGGCCAGTTCCTCGCGCACCCAGGCGCTGTCAGTCTCGCGCCAGCGGCGTTCCAGGTTCGGCAGCACGCCCTCGAACGGCTTGGAGACCTCGTACTTTCGGGCGTTGTCGTCATAGACGAACTTGATCTTTTCGGACCCCGTGCCGTGAAGAATGGCCTTGTGCGCCTGGGCGGGCAGGTCGCGCCACGGCTTGTCCATCGAGAAGCCGTAGTGGAGGCTCAGCGACTGCAGGGTCTGGGTGTAGAGCGGCGAGGGCCCACGCGCCCACGGCGCCACGGCGCCCTTGTGCAGGGTCTTGTCGCGGTCGGGGATCACCAGATCGGCGTCGAACGCCAGCTTGACCCCCAGTCCGTCGCAGACCGGGCAGGCGCCGAAGGGGTTGTTGAATGAGAACAGGCGCGGCTCGATCTCGCTGATGGTGAAACCCGACACCGGGCAGGCGAACCGTTCGGAAAACAGGATGGAGCGCGGCGCTGTCTCGCCTTCGGCCGTCGAGGCCCATTCGGCGTTTGCGATGCCGTCGGCCAGACCCAGCGCCGTCTGCAAGCTGTCGGCGTAGCGCGGTTCCTGATCCGGTTTGGTGACGATCCGGTCCACGACGATATCGATGTCGTGCTTGAACTTCTTGTCCAGGGTGGGCGCTTCGTCGATCGGATAGAACTGGCCGTCGATCTTCAGGCGCTGGAAGCCCTGACGCTGCCACTCGGCGATTTCCTTCTTGTACTCGCCCTTACGGCCGCGAACGACGGGGGCGAGCAGCAGGATGCGCTCGCCATCGGGCAGGGCGACCAGCTTGTCGACCATCTGGCTGACGGTCTGGCTCTCGATAGGCAGGCCAGTCGCCGGCGAATAGGGCACGCCGACCCGCGCCCACAGCAGGCGCATATAGTCGTGGATTTCCGTCACCGTACCGACGGTCGAGCGCGGGTTCTTGGACGTGGTCTTCTGCTCGATCGAGATAGCCGGCGACAGGCCTTCGATCAGATCCACGTCCGGCTTGCCCATTAGCTCCAGAAACTGGCGGGCATAGGCCGACAGGCTCTCGACATAGCGCCGCTGGCCTTCGGCATAGATGGTGTCGAACGCCAGCGAGGATTTACCCGACCCCGACAGGCCGGTCATCACCACCAGCTGCTCACGCGGAATGTCGAGATCCACGCCCTTGAGATTATGCTCGCGGGCGCCGCGAACGCGGATAAAGTTGTGCTTTTCGGTCATGCTGTCCGGAGAACGCGGAGGAGGGCCGGCGGGTCCGGCGCGACATCGCTATATGGGGACGAATTGCGTGATTGAAGCAAGAACAATGTAAGAACATTGCGCCCGGTGCATCAATCCGGCGTCCACACCTGCGTGGGCCGCACGAAACGCTCGCCCTTGGCCAGAAGCACGCCGCTGGCGTTCGCGACGCCCAGTTCCAGGCTTTCGGCGATGCGACGGGCGCGTTCAATGAAGTGGTTGGCGGCGATGGGCGGGCACAGGGTGCGCGCGGTTTGGGCGAACAACTCCAGCCAGCGATCGAAGTGCCGCGCATCGATGGGAAGGGGCAGGTGTTTCGGCATCGGGCGGCCCTGATAGACGCCGGTGGACAGGGCGACCGACGACCAGAACAGCTTCATCTGCGCCAGATGCGGCGCCCAGTCGGTGATCCGGTCCGCGAAGATCGGGCCGATCAGTGCGTCGTCGCGGACGCGGGCGTAGAAGCCTTCGACCAGGGCGTCGATCATGGCCTCGTCGATACCTGTCTCGTCACGCAGGCGCTGGACGGCGGCCTCGCGCCGCGCGGCGGCGCCGGCGGGGTCGTCGATGCGGAAACGCGTTTGCATGACGGCTGGTCTAGCCGTGTCAGGCCTATTGGTCGAGGAAGTCGCCAGCGTTGAACGACAGGACGCAAACCGCGTCGCCGCCTGTCGCATCGGTCGAGCAGTAGTCGACGCCGAACAGATCGGCCTGCACGTTGGCGGTCGAGCGGAAGGTGCGTCCGTCACGCTGGAACACTGATCCGATCTTGTCGCTCCAAGGTGCGAGCGCGGCGGCGAAGGCGGTGGCGGGCTCGCCGGTGCAGGTGAACAGCAAAAGCTCTGTTCCATCCCCATCGTCAGTGCGCCGATAAGCTCCCGCAGCGGCGGCCTGATGAAGACATGACGCATACAGATGCGCGTGTCGCGTCGGCTCCTGCGTCGGGACGGCGGCATAGTTCGGCGTTGACAAAGGCGCATCCGGCGCTGTCGCGCAGGCGGCTGATGTCAGGGCGGCGAGGATGGCGAATGCGGCGACGGGCTTCATGGATGTCTCATGAAAGCGAAGCTTCTCACGCGGCCGTGTTCGACGCCAGACTTGCGCATTGCGGGATTACGACCCATCCTCCTCGTTCTGACGCGTTTTGCAGAAGGTTTGACGATCATGATCATCGCATTGGCCACCGGTTCCGCCCTGTCCGCCATGCTGCTCGTGATCTTCAATGCCAATCAGCCCAAGCCGAAACGCGTCCCCGTCCGCATTCGCGACACTCGACAAGGTCGCCGCTAGGACGCCGGACGGCGCCACACTCTTCGACAATCTGAGCCTGACGTTCGGTCCTGAGCGCACCGGCGTCGTCGGTCGCAACGGCGCGGGCAAGAGCACGCTGCTTCGCCTGATCTCGGGCGACGCCGCGCCGGCTGAAGGGGCTGTTGCGCAAACCGGAACGATCGGCGTGCTGGATCAGCGCTATGAACCAAAGCCTGATGAGAACGTTGCTCAAACCCTGGGCGTTGGAGCGGCGCTGAGTGTTCTGGCGCGGGTTTCGGCGGGGCAAGGAACGGCTGAAGATCTCGCCGAGGCCGACTGGACGCTGGAGACGCGTCTGGACGAGGTCTTGCGAGAAGTCGGGCTGCCTAACGTCAATCGCCAACGCCTGACCTCAAGTCTTAGTGGGGGCGAGCAGACGCGGTTGCGGCTGGCGGGATTGAGGCTGGCCCGGCCCGACCTGATCCTGCTGGATGAGCCGACCAATCATCTGGATGCGCAAGCGCGGGCGCTGGTCGCCGATGTCATCGCGCGTTGGGACGGCGGGGTCGTGGTGGTCAGTCATGATCGCAACCTGTTGCGACGCATGGACCGAGTCCTTGAGGTGTCGAGCCTGGGCGTCGCCAGCTACGGCGGCGGCTATGATGCCTATGTCGAACGAAAGGCGCTGGAACGCGAGGCGGCGACGCGTGATCTGGCCGAAGCTCAACGCGACCTCACGCGTGTCGGCGCCGAGGCTCAGCAGCGCGTGGAAGCCCAGTCGCGCCGCGACGCCGCCGGCCGCCGCAAGGCCGCCAAGGGCGATATGCCGAAGATTCTGCTGGGCGCCCGGGCCGAGCGCGCCGAAAACACGGGCGGGCGCAGCCGATTGCTCGCCGAACGACGGGCCGAGGCCGCGCAGGACGCCTTGACCTCAGCCCAGGCGCGTGTGGAGCGGACGCGAACGCTGGCGATCCCGATGCCGACCACCGGCCTGCCAACGGGACGGACGGTGCTGACCTTGGACCAGGCCGGCTGGGCGGCACCTGGGGTACGGACGATCCTCGGGCCGGTCGATTTTAAGTTGGTCGGGCCGGAGAGGGTCGCGATCACGGGACCGAACGGTGCGGGCAAGACGACCCTGCTGCGGCTGATCACTGGCGATCTTCAACCGACGACGGGCGTCGTCGATCGGCCTGTGCGTGCGGTGCTGCTGGATCAGGAGGTCAATATCCTGAGCCCGGACGAAACCTTGGTGGAGGCCTGGCGGCGGCTGAACCCGCAAGGGTCGGTCAATGAAGCCCAGGCAGCGCTGGCGCGGTTCCTGTTTCGCAACGCGGCGGCGCAACGCCGGGTCGGCGAGCTGTCAGGCGGGGAGCGGCTGAGGGCGGGTCTGGCCTGCGTCGTGACAGGCGCCACGCCGCCGCAGTTGCTGGTGTTGGATGAGCCGACCAACCATCTCGACCTGGACGCCATCGCAGCGGTCGAAGCGGCGCTGGACGCCTATGACGGCGCCCTGATTGTGGTGAGCCATGACGTGGATTTTCTGGATGCGCTGAAGCTCACGCGCACGATCGAGCTCTGAAGGCTATTGTCGGTCAGCCCCAGGCTTCGACGGCGCCCTTGCGGCGGACGAGCGACGGGTTGGACAGCTGCGTGCGCGGTTCGGCCTCTGCACGGCCGAACAGCCAGCCCTGACCATAGTCGACGCCTGCCGCCTTCAGCTCGGTCGCAACGCCGTCGGTCTCGATCATTTCGGCGATGGTTTCCAGCTTCATGGAGCGGCACATCTCGACAATGCTGTGCAGCATGGCCTTGGATCGCTGATCGGTCTGGATGTCGCGCACGATTGCGCCGTCGATCTTGACGGAGTCCACGGACAGTCGACGCAAATAATCAAGAGCGGCGGCGCCGGCGCCAAAGTCGTCGATGCAAACCTTGATGCCCGCTTCGCGCAATGCGGCTAGACGGCGGTCTGCGGCCTCGATGTCGGAGACGGCGGAGGTTTCAGTCACCTCGACCATCAGACGGCGGCGTTCCTCGGGCGCGGTGGCGGTCATGCGCAGCAGTTGTTCGACATAGTTGTCGTCGCCCAGCGAAGCGCCCGAGACGTTGACCGCCATCTTCAGCAGGCCAGCGCCAGGCTGGCGCATCCGCTTCAAGACCTTTTCCGCCACGGCGAGGTCGAACGACTCGATCATGTCCAGCTCCTCCGCCATGCGGATGGCGTCGGCAGGACCACTGTTGCCGTTGAAGCGGGTCAGGGCCTCGAAATGATGGACGGCGCGAGAATCCAGATGGACGATGGGCTGATAGTGGACCTGGAATTCACGCGATTTGACCACGGTGCGGAAGGTCTCGGCGTCGCGGAATGTGCGCTTCAGGGAGTCCGCGAAGGCGATCTGCGGATTGGCGAGACCGTCGCCTTTTAGGCACCCCTCAATGGCGAACCTCATGGCGCGCAGAACGCACAAGGTGTCCGCCCCTGGCGGGACTGGCGAGCTGACAGCTTCGGCTTCGAGAGAAAGACCCTCGGCCCGCCCCACTTCCACGATTTCGGCGGCGATGTCGCGGCGGTCGTTGGCTGGGCGCAACAGGGCGTAACGGACGGCGGTGACCTGCGACGCGCTTGATCCGTCGACGGCGGCAGACTGAAGCGTGGCTTCGATCCGGCGGTTGAGACGGTCGGCGGCGTCGCCGGTGACATTTTCCAGGCCGGAGATGTCCAGGAAGGAGAGAGCGAGGTCGGTGTGAGCCTCCAGAACGCGCCCGGCGTCGGCCAGGAAATCTTCCGGTTCCAGAAGCGGGCGTGCTTCCAGATCTTCCAGCGCGAAGGCCGGTCCCTCGTAGGAGATCGCGCAAGAGATGGCCGGCGCCATCTGCGGCAGGACGAAGGCGCGGAACGAGGCTCGGCGCACGCGGTCAGGCCCGGCCGCCACAAGGATCGATGTCGCGGGAATACGCACGCCGGCCTTCATGCCTTGAAGGGCCGTTTGGGTGGACGCGCCGTCGTGCAGTAGATCGAGCAGCGGGCGGCCCGTCCAGGTCGCGCCTGCGTCTTCGCCGGCCACGGCGCCCGCGCCGATCGCAAAGGCGACCACGCCTTTCGGATCCACCTCCACCAGGGTGTCGGCGGAAGCGAAGGCCAAGCCTAGGAGGCGTGTGGTCAGCGTCATGAGGCGACGTTGGCATGCAGTCGCTTAAAAAATAGGCAATAGCCCTTAGGACGCGAACCGTGATCTGCGAACGGTCTGGGGCCGTCCTGTTCAGGCCATGCGGTTCAGAGCGACAGCGCGTCCGTCTCCCAGCGAGGCGCGACCGTCGGCGGCATAGGCGGAGGCGGGGGTGCGGGCGGCGGTGACCTCCGCCGCGATGGCGCGCACCAGACCCTCGGAAATCTGACGCGCAGCGTCGACGGCGCGGCTGTGGCGAGTCAGTACGGCGTCGAACTCACGCGTGGCGTCGACCAGTGTCCTGCGGTCTTCGAGTGGAGCGCCGCTTAGCAGCGCTGGATTGGCCTTCACATGAGCGGAATCGCGACGGTAGAGATTGGCCATCTCCTGCGTTTCCGACAGACCGGCCGCCACATCCTGAGGACGGCCATCGGCGAAGGCGGCTGTTTCGGCCTTCAGCCGCTCAGTCAGACGCAAGGTCAGGGTCGTCAACTGACGAACCCGCGCCTGGGCCAGTTCGGTGTCGCTCATTGCCGGCCCTCCTGCATCTTCAGCATTTCGGCCATGACGGTGTTGCTCAGGCCGATGCCGCCCGCCTTCACCGTGGACTTGGCCATTTCGTCCAGCATGAAGCTGCGCCATGTCGCCTCGCCCTGGCCGCCGCCAAACAGGCCGTCTGTCGACAGGCCTTCGAACATCGGCTTCAGCATTTGCGAGATGAAGGTGGCCTCGAAGGCCTTGGCGGTTTCCTCGATCTTGTCACGGTTCACAGCCGTGGGTGCAGCCGCGGCGGGGCGCAGCAGATCGGTGGAGACGGTCAGGTCGGTCATGCTCACATCACCTCGATGTCGGCCTGCAGGGCGCCGGCGGCCTTGATGGCTTGCAGGATGCGGATCATGTCGCGCGGGCTGACGCCCAGGGCGTTCAGGCCGTTGACCAGGGTGGACAGGTTGGCCCCGCCGCCGACCAGTCGCATCTGGGTTCCCAGATCCTCTTCGACGTTCACCTGGGTCGAGGGGACGACGGCGGTCTGGCCCCGGCTGAAGGGCGCCGGCTGACTGACTTGCGGCTGCTCGTCCACCGATATGGTCAGGTTGCCCTGGGCGATGGCGACGCGAGAGATGCGCACGGCGTCTCCCATAACGATGACGCCGTTGACCTCGTCGATGATGACCTTGGCGGGCGTATCGACGCTGACGGCCAGGTTTTCGATCCGGCTGATGAAGCCCGCCATGCCCAGTTCGCCGGGCGCGCGCAGGGCGACGACCGTGCCGTTCTCGGCCAGGGCCGACCCCGGATAGGCGGCGTTGACGACGGCGGCGACGCGCTGCGCGGTGGTGAAGTCGGGGTTGCGCAGATTCAGGCGCACCTCGTTCATATTGGCCATCTGGAAGCCGGTCTCGCGCTCGACCAGGGCGCCCGAGGCGATGCGGCCCGCGGTCGGCACGCCGCGCGTCACCGACGACCCTGACCCGCCCGACGCCGAGACGGCCCCGGTCTGGACCGAGCCTTGCGCCACCGCATAGACTTGGCCGTCTGCGCCTTGGAGGCTGGTGACGACCAGCGAACCGCCCAGCAGGCTCTTGGCGTCGCACATGGAGGCCACCGACACGTCGATGCGCGAGCCGGGCGTGGCGAAGGCGGGCAGGTCGGCCGTGACCATGACGGCGGCCATATTCTTGGTGTTGGCGTTGGCCCCGCGAATGTTGACGCCCAGTCGCTCCGTCATGCCTTCCAGCGATTGGCGGGTGAAGGGGCAGTTGCGTAAGGAATCGCCCGTGCCATTCAGCCCCATGACCATGCCGTAGCCGACCAACTGGTTGCCGCGCACGCCCTCGACGGCGGCGATGTCCTTGATGCGTGACTGCGACTGGGCCAGCGCCGAGGTCGCGCCGCCGGCGACGACGAGCGTCGCGGCGACCGAGGCGATCAGGCGGGCAAGCAGATTTTGCATCGGTCAGGCGTCCACGCAACGTTACGATGCCGTCTGTGCGAAGATCGTGCCGCGAAATTTACGACGTGAATTCAATGTTGCTCGGCCTTTGGTGGGCAAAGAAGCGGCAGGATTTGCCGGGGCGTTAACCAAACAGTCATCGCCGCCCGTCATCCATGGTTTCATGACGCGGAGCACCTGCACATGAAGGTTGTCGGCCCCAACGGCGTCAGTACGCCTGCCAGCACACGTCCGACGCGATCCGCCAGCGGGTTTTCGCTGGGGCAGACTGCGGCTGCGTCCGCGCCCGCTGCAACGACCGCCAGCGCCACGACAGGCGGGGTGTCTGACGTCTCGGCCCTGATGGCCCTTCAAGGGATCGAGGGGCCGCTGGAGAAGCGGCGCCGCGCGATCCGGCGCGGCAGCGGTCTTCTGGATCGCCTGGACGAAATCAAGCTGGCCCTGCTGAACGGCGACGCCGACGAGGGGGCTCTGGATCGTCTGGCGCGGAGCCTGCGCGAGGAGCGCGCCGCCGACGACGACAAGGACTTGGGCGCCCTGCTGGATCAGATCGACCTGCGCGCTTCAGTCGAACTGGCGAAGGCGGAAATGCGCCGCAACCGCCCCTGATGTGAAATAATCGTCTGACATCAGGCGGCTAAGCTTCGGCAGTGAGTGACTTTTGCCACTGTCAGGCGGTGAGTCGCCCTATTTCCATCACGGAATCGAGAACCGCGTTGCCGCGACTCGATGGGCTGATTATACGGCCATCTACGCCACAGGGGGGCGTGTTAGAGAGCGTGAGATCGATGAGCGCCTTGGCGTCCGTTGTGTCCGACGAAACCGGCCCATATCGGCCGTCTGACAGCGAGCCGTTCATGAACGAACGGCAGCAAGCCTATTTCAAGAAGAAGCTGCTGGCCTGGAAGGATGAGATCCTTCGCGAGTCCAAGGGCACGGTCGTCAATCTGAAGGCCGAGACCGAAAACCACCCCGATCTGGTGGACCGGGCGTCTTCGGAATCGGATCGCGCGCTGGAGTTGCGTACCCGCGACCGCCAACGCAAATTGATCTCCAAGATCGACGACGCGCTGCGCCGGATCGAGGACGGCTCCTACGGCTACTGCGAGGACACGGGCGAACCCATCAGCCTGGGTCGTCTGGAAGCCCGTCCGACGGCGACACTGTCGGTCGAAGCCCAGGAGCGCCACGAACGCCGCGAACGCGTTCACCGCGACGACTGAGGTTTAAGCCTTCCGCGCCTTGACTTCGCCGGGTTGCGGGGCGACCTAGCCGCCTCGCTTTCGAGGTCGTTTATCCATGTCCGTCAAGGTTCGTTTCGCCCCGTCGCCCACGGGTAAGCTGCACGTCGGCAATGTCCGCACCGCCTTGGTGAACTGGATGTTCGCCAAGGGGCAGGGCGGATCGTTCGTCCTGCGCATTGACGACACCGACCTGGCGCGCTCCACGCCCGAGTTCGAACAGGGAATCGAAGACGACCTGACCTGGCTGGGGATGCCGTGGGATGAGCGCTATAATCAGTCCAAGCGGTTCGATCGCTATGAAGAAGCGGCCGCCAGGCTGAAGGCGTCGGGTCGGCTTTATCCCGCTTATGAAACCGCCGACGAACTCGACCGTCGGCGCAAGGTGCAACTGTCGCGCGGCCTGCCGCCGATCTATGACCGCGCGGCGCTGGAACTGACCGAAGAGCAGAAGGCCGCCTACGAAGCCGAAGGGCGTCGCCCGCATTGGCGCTTCAAACTGGACGGCAAGCGCGTCGCCTGGGAAGACCTGGCGCGCGGTCATGCCGAGGTGGACACCGCCTCGATGTCGGACCCGGTGCTGATCCGTGAGGACGGCCTGTTCCTCTATACCCTGCCGTCGGTGGTCGATGACATCGACATGGCCATCACGCACATCATCCGGGGCGAGGATCACGTTACCAACACCGGCGCGCAAATCGAAATCTTTGAAGCGCTGGGCGCGACGGTTCCGGGGTTCGCCCACATGCCGCTGCTTGTCGGCACCGACGGCGCGGCCCTGTCCAAGCGTCTGGGATCGCTGTCGATCAGCGACATGCGCGACCAGGGCTATGAGCCGATCGCGATCACCAGCCACCTCGGCCGGATCGGGACGTCTGATCCGCTGGAAGTCGGCGCCTCGGTCGAGGCTCTGGGTCAGAGCTTCGCCTTCTCCAAGATGGGCCGTTCGCCGGCGCGCTATGATACAGCCGATCTGGACCGGCTGAACGCTCAGGCGCTGCACGTCATGGACTATGCGACGGCGCAGCCGCGCCTTCAGGCTCTCGGCGCCGATCTTGGCGAAGCTTTCTGGAATACGGTGCGGGGCAATCTGACGAAGTTCGCCGACGTTGCGGACATGGCGCAGATCGTCCGTGGTCAGATCCAACCTGTTATCGAAGATGCGACCTTCATCGAAGCGGCGCTGCGTCTGCTGCCGGAAGTGATCGACGAGAACGCCTGGTCGGCGTGGACCTCGGCCGTCAAGGCCGAGACGGGCGCGAAGGGCAAGGCGCTATTTATGCCGCTGCGTCTGGCTCTGACGGGGCAGCAGCACGGGCCGGACATGGCGGCCATGGCGCCGCTGATCGGTCGCGAAACCATCCAGCGGCGTCTGAGAGGTGAGGCGGCCTAAGCCGCCTCACGCATTTTAGGCGTTGCAGACAGCCAGTTCGTCAGCGCTCAGGGCGACGCCCTTGTAGGAGAAGGCAGTCACGGGACCGAACTTCTGAACCACGCGACGGCAGGCGCGCGTCGCGGGCTGTTCCGTGCCGCCTGCAGCGGTGCAGGTCGCGCCTTCGCAGGACCAACGAGCGCCGTCGATGATGGTGGCGCGAGCGGGCGCCTTGGCGGCGTCGGCCAGCGTCAGGCTGGTGGCGGCGGGGGCTTGGGCGACCGCAGGGGCGGCGGCGAACAGGGCGGCGGCGATCAGCAGAGCGCGCATTGAAAACTCTCCGAAATGAAGAACGGCGTCATGCCGCTGCGCTCCCATGTCAGTTTTCGATAAAAACTGTCAAGACGCGCGCAGCGGATTATGAGCGATGATCACTTATCGATGATCATGTTTCAATTGCGGCGCATCGCCGCCGGCCTGAACCTGCGCCATCGCCTCTTCGACGGTTTCGGCGACGGTCCAGGCGTCCAAGAACGACGGCGGCGTCATTCCTTCCTCGACGCTGTGCTTCATCAGGTCGAAGAAGCCGTTCCAGAAGCCGTTCAGGTTAAGGAAGACGACCGGCTTGTGGTGCAGGTCCAGCCGCTTCCACGACAGCAGCTCCACAACCTCTTCCAGGGTCCCGATGCCGCCAGGGGCGACCACGAAGGCGTCGGATTGGTCGTACATCAGTTGCTTACGCTCGTGCATCGAAGTGACGACGACTGTCTCGACCTCGTCGAACAGGCGTTCGCGGCTGCGCAGGAAGGCCGGCATGATGCCGACGACGCGTCCGCCCGCTTCGTGCGCGCCACGCGCGGAGGCTCCCATCAGACCCACGCCGCCGCCGCCATAGACCAGCCGCCAGCCGGCCTCAGCCGCCGCCTTGCCGAAGGCGTAGGCCGCCTCAGTGTAAGAGGGATCGGCGGTCTCGGAGGCGCCGCAGAACAGGCAGACGGAAGAGCCGTCGAACGGCAGGAACGAAACGGGGGGCAGGGACATGGAGCCTCGAAGAAAACGAATAGGCGGCCTGGCCATGGCCAAACCGACGGCGCTCAAGCTAACACAGGCTCGAGCCGCTGGGTCGCCAGTCCTATATCGTAGAGGCGCAGGATGAAACGTCGGATGATGGTCGCGTGTGTCGCGGTCCTGGCTGCCGCAGCCTGTTCCGATCGGCAGGGCGGCGTGGCGGGGCCGACGGGGGCCGACGAGGCCTCGCCCTGGGTTCGCCCGCCCCAGATTGATGGCGTGATGCGCGACGGCGGCGTCCTGGTGTTGCGCGGCGGGGCGGGGCCCAATGCGCGCGTCGTGCTGCGTGCGCAGGATACTGCGGCCGTGGCGACGACGGCGGACGGCGCGGGGCGGTTCGAGCTGCGACTGCCGCCTTTGAGCGGCGATGTGCGCTTCACGCCTGAGGTGCAGGTGGGCGAGGACGCCGCAGTCTCGCCGGAGACCCTGGTGGTGATCCAGGGCGGGGCCGGTCCCGTCGCCCTGATTGCCGCTGGCCAGCCGACTGTTCGCCTCGATGGCGGCGAAGGGCTGGATGCGGTGGATTCGGACGGTGCGACCCTGATGGCTTCCGGCCGAACAAATGGGGCGGCGCCGTCGATCAACATCAACGGCGCAGATATGTCGCCGGCGGCGATCGGGCGCGGCCGTTGGCGGGCGGTCATCGGACAGTCGGGTGCGGCGACGATCACGGTGAATGGAAGGCGCTTTGACTATCCGGGCCCGGGCGCGGCTGGGAGCTTCGTCGTCGAGCGGGCGGGGGCAGGCTGGCGGATCACTTGGCCTGTAGAGCCAGCCGGGCGTCAGACGACGTGGCTGCCGGACTGAGGGCGCTTAACGATCTGGAAACCATTTCGGTTAAGGAATGGGGCCGTCCTCAGGGACACCATCACCGAACCTGCTTGCAGCCCGGCGCCCCCGCCGGGCTTCTTTTTTGCCGGCCGATCAGCCCTTTCTCGGCGTGTCTTCGGCGCCCTCGGTGCGATCGCGGAACAGGGCGGCGCGGGCGAGCAGGATCAGGGTGACCGGCGTCGTGACCGTCAGGAAAAGGCCGATCAGGATTTCGCGGGGCATGAAACGCCGCTCGACGGTCGTGAACCAGACGATCGACGCCAGCAGGATCAGCGCCATGCCTAGCGTGGCCCCGAGCGTCGGAGCGTGGACGCGCTCATAGAAGGTCTTCAGCCGAACCAGCCCAACCGCGCCCAGTAGCGAAAGGGCCGAGCCGATGACGGCCAGGGCGACGACGATGATGGCGGCCCATGCGGGAACGTCAGCTTGGGTCATTCAATCACCTCGCCGCGCATCAGGAACTTGGCCAGGGCCACGGTGGCGGCGAAGCCCAACATGCCGATCACCAGGGCGGCCTCGAAATAAAGCTGGCTGTCGGTGCGGATGCCGAACACCACCACCAGCAGCATGCCGTTGAGATAAAGGGTGTCCATGCCCAGGACGCGATCCTGGGCGCGCGGACCGTGAATGATCCGCCATGCCGCCAGGCCCATGGCGCAGATCAGCATCAGTTGGGCCAGACCCAGGCCCCAGCTCAGCACCGCCGCCGTCATTCGAAAATCTCCATCAGCCGGCGCTCGTAGCGATCCTTGATCAGCCGCACCCAGGTCTCTTCATCCACAAGATCCAGCACGTGCAGCAGCAGACGGCCGGTGGCGGACTCATATTCGACCCACAAGGTGCCGGGCGTCGAGGTGATGATGATGGCCAGGACCGCCAGGCCATATCGGTCGCGCAGGTCTAGCGGAATATGGATGAAGCCGGATGTGCGCTCATGCCGTCGCCGCCCCAGAATGATGTGCGACACTGCCCAGTTGGAGCGCACGATGTCGCCGATAACGTCGATGGCGAGGCGCATTATGGCCATCGGCGCCCTCACCCGCACGCGATCCACGCCCAGCGCCAGCATGATGATCGGCGCCAGCAGGGCCAGCAGCACCGCGAGCGCCAGAGACGGCGGCGCAACCGAGGCGCTGAGCAGGATCGAGGCGACGAACAGGCCTAGCGACAGGATGGGGTAGGGAAGGACGCGTCTCATCGACCGCCCCCGCCCAGGACCGCGTGGATGTAGCCTTGCGGTTCTGCCAGCCAGGCCGCGGTGTGGTCGGTGTAGATCAACGCGGAGCCAGCGAAGATGGCCAGAAACACGCAGGAGCCGAGCAGGGCTGCGAGCGCCGTCAGCTCGGCCGCACCCACGACGAACGCCGGCGCGCCCTCGTCGCGCGTCCAGATCTCGCCGACCCCCAGGCGGGTCAGACCGATCAAGGCGCCGAGGCTGGACACGGAAAGCACGGCCACCAGCGTCCAGGCCGCCGCATCGCCAACGCCGACCAGGGCGCTGATCATGGACAGTTTCCCGACGAAGCCGGCCAAGGGCGGCAGACCGGCGACCATCAGGGTGCAGATCAGAAAGGCGCCGCCCAGCGCCGCGACGGCCGCCGGGATGACCAGGCCCGGCTCATTGCGCTCTTCGTCGTCGAACGGATCACGATATTCGTCATCGAAAACAGCGCGCGCCTCGCCGACGTCGGCCTCGCGTCCGCGCTGGAGGATCTCGGCCAGCAGGAACAGGGCTGCGCAGGCCAGGGTGGAGCCGATCAGATAAAAGAGTGCGCCGCTGAGGGTCGCCGCATCGTTGACGCCCAGGCTGGCCAGAACGGTGCCGGAAGAAATCATCACGCCGAACCCGGCGGCGCGCGACAGATCGCGAGAGGCGATCAGGCCGAATGTGCCGAACGCTATGGTCGCCAGTCCGCCGACGAACAGCCAGGTCAGGCCAAATCCGGCCGAGGCGCCCGCGTCGGCGCCGAACAGTAGCAGACTGAGGCGGATGACGACATAGACCCCGACCTTGGACAGGATGGCGAAGACCGCTGCCGCCGGCGCGGTGGCCGCCGAATAGGTCGGCGTCAGCCAGAATCCCAAGGGCCACATGGCGCACTTGATCAGGAAGGCCGTGCCCAGCACCGCCGCTCCGATATGAAACAGTCCCAGGTCATCCGCTGGGACGGTCGCAACCCGCGTCGCAACATCCGCCATGTTCAGCGTGCCGGTCACCCCGTAGATCAGGCTGACGCCGATCAGGAACAGCAAGGACGCGGTCAGATTGACGGCGATATAGATCACGCCCGCCCGCACACGCGCCTCGCCCGACCCGTGCAGCGCCAGTCCGTATGAGGCGGCCAGCATGATTTCGAAAAAGACGAACAGGTTGAACAGATCGCCGGTCAGCAGGGCGCCGTTCACCCCCATGATCAGAAGCAGGAACAGCGCGTGGAAGCGCGGTCCCGCCCGGTCCCATCGCGCCAGGGCGAAGATCAGCGCGCATCCGCCCAGAACGCTGGTCAGCGCGACCATCATCGTCGACAGCCGGTCGGCCACCAGGACAATGCCATAGGGCGCAGCCCACGATCCGAGGCGATAGACGCGCGCGGTATCCCCGCCGCCCACCGCTCCGTTTGCGCTCTCGTGCAGCAGAACCAGGGCCATGATCAGAATGGCGGCCATAGCGCTCAAGCTGAGCGCCGCCTTCAGCGTTCGGCGACGCTCGTCCAGCAGCAGCATGGCTGAGGCGATGATCATCGGCAGGACGATGGGGCCGATGATCAGATGGGCGTTCCAGTCGATCATGTGTCCGGCTCCTTGCCATCGACATGGTCGCTGCCGGTGATGCCGCGCGCGGCCAGAATGACAACAAGGAACAGCGCGGTCAGGGCGAAGCTGATGACGATCGCGGTCAGGACCAGCGCCTGCGGCGTCGGGTCGGTGTAGCGCGCCGGGTCGGAGACCTCGCCCGCCAGCACCGGCGGCGCGCCCGACCTCAGCCGTCCCATGGCGAAGATGAAGATATTGACCGCATAGGACAGCAGCGACAGCCCCATGATCACCTGGAAAGTGCGCGGGCGCAGCACCAACCAGACGCCCGAGGCCGACAGCACGCCGATGGCGAGGGCGAGAACCAGCTCCATCATGACGGCTCTCCTTTTTCGGCGTCTCTTTGCTTGGGCTTGCGCAGCGACTGGTGCGCCAGGGCGACGAGGGTCAGGACCGTGGCGCCCACGACCAGAACGACCACGCCCAAGTCGAACAGCACGGCGCTGGCCAAGGGCACGCGGCCCAGGATCGGCAGGTCGGCATACTGGAACCAGGAGGTCAGGAAGGGATAGCCGAACAGCCACGATCCGATCCCGCTGAGGGCGGCGATCACCAGGCCGGCGCCGATCCAGAAGATGGGCCGAATGGCCAGCCGCTCTTCGACCCACCGGGCGCCCGAGGCCATATATTGCAGGATGAAGGCGATCGACAGGGCCACGCCCGCCGCGAAACCGCCGCCCGGCAGGTCATGCCCGCGCAGGAACAGGTGAACGGCGAGCAGGATGATGAAGGGGAAGATCCAGCGCATCACCACGCGGGGGATCAGCATGGTCTCCTTCAGCGTGTCGCCCTCCGATCGCTTCTCATGATCGCGGTCGGAGGCGTCCTGCACGCTCTGCTGGCTGGGATTGGACAGGGTGTCGTCGGCGGGACGGAAGCGGCGCAGCAGGGCGAAGATCGTCAGGCCGACAATGCCCAGAACCGTGATCTCGCCGAAGGTGTCGAAGGCGCGGAAGTCGACCAGGATGACGTTGACGATGTTGCGCCCGCCCGCGTCCTTGTAGGCGTGCTCGACGAAGAAGCGCGAAACCCCCTCGATCGATGGGCGCGTCATGACGGCGTAGGAAATGGCCGCCAAGGACGCGCCAACGGCGGCGGCGATGATCAGGTCGATACGGCGGCGGCGGCGAGACCGCTTCTCCATGGCCTGTGGCAGGCGAATGGTCTCCAGCCGTTTCGGCAGCCAACGTAGGCCCAGCAGCAGCAGGACGGTGGTCACGACCTCGACCAGCAGTTGGGTCACGGCCAGATCTGGCGCCGACAGCCAGACGAAGGACAGGCAGCTGGCCAGACCTGCGCCGCCCATCAGAACCACGGCGGCCAGTCGGTGATACTTCGCCTGCCATGCCGCCGCGACTGCACAGCTGGCGCCGACCAGCCAAAGACCGGCGAAGGCCCAGTTGGACAAGGTCAATGTCGGCATGATCGGGCGGATCACCAATCCGGCGCCGATCGCCGCCAGCCCGCCTGCCAGCAGGGCGACCAAGCCGATGGCCCTCAGCTGTGCCTGTTGTCGTGTCGCCCCCAACAGGCGAACCATCGCCTCCGACCCCTTGAACAGGCCGGTCATGGTTCGCTCGAACAACCAGCCGCCGTTCAGACGCTTCCAGCCCCACGGTCCGCCGCGCGGATTGGCGTTGATGCGTTTGCCGAAGACGACATAGAGACCCACGCCGCCGGCGAGGGCAATGAGGCTCAGCACCAGCGGCACGTTGAATCCGTGCCACAGGGCCAGACTGTAATAGGGCAGGTCAAAGCCCAGCACCGAAACGGCGGCGCTCTTCAGGAACGGCCCCACCGTCACAGCCGGGAAGATGCCGACGACCAGACACAGCGCGACCAGCACCTCGATGGGGCGACGCATCCAGGCGGGCGGCTCGTGCGGGATGCGATCCAGCTCTGTCGGAGGCGGGCCGAAGAATGTCGCGTGGATGAAACGCAGTGAATACAGAACGCTGAAGGCGCTGGCCAAGGTGGCCAGGGCGGGCAGCAGCATGTTCAGGCCGTGCGTATGGGCGCTGGCCACCGCCTCGGCCAGGAACATTTCCTTGGACAGGAAGCCGTTTAACAGGGGCACGCCCGCCATCGCGGCTGCGGCCACCATAGCCAGGGTCGCCGTGAAGGGCATGAAGCGGAACAGACCGCTGAGCTTGCGCATATCCCGCGTGCCGGCCTCGTGATCGATGATGCCGGCGGCCATGAAGAGCGACGCCTTGAAGGTGGCGTGGTTCACCGTGTGGAAGATGGCCGCTATACAGGCCAGCGGGCTGCCTAATCCCAGCAGAAGCACGATCAGGCCCAGATGGCTGATCGTCGAATAGGCCAACAGGCCTTTGAGATCATGCTGGAAGATGGCGCACCAGGCGCCGAGCAGCAGCGTCGCCAGACCCATGCCGCCGACGATCAGATACCAGCTCTCGGACCCCGCCAGGACGGGCCAGAAGCGGATCAGCAGGAAAATGCCTGCCTTCACCATGGTCGCGGAGTGCAGATAGGCGCTGACCGGCGTCGGCGCGGCCATGGCGCGGGGCAGCCAAAAGTGGAACGGAAACTGCGCGCTCTTGGTCATCGCACCGAGCAACAGCAGGATCAGCGCAGGCAGATAAAGTGGGCTGGTCTGGATCGCCTCTCGCGACGCCAAGACGACATCGAGGTCATAGCTGCCGACGATCCTCCCGATCAGGATCATCCCGACCAGCAGGGCGATGCCGCCCATGGCCGTCACCGTCAGCGCCATGCGCGATCCTTCGCGCGCGGCGGGGTTCTGGTGCCAGTAGCCGATCAGCAGGAAGGAAAAGAGGCTGGTCAGCTCCCAGAAGACGACCAGCTGAATCAGATTGCCCGACAGCACCACGCCTTGCATCGCGCCCATGAAGGCCAGCAGGAAGGAAAAGAACCGCGGCACCGGATCCTTCGGCGACATGTAGTAGCGGGCATACAGCACCACCAAGGCGCCGATCCCCAGGATCAGGGCGCTGAAAAGCCACGACAGTCCGTCCAGTCGCAGCACCAGATTGACGCCCAGCGACGGCAGCCACGGGATTTCGTAGCGCAGCGTTTCCCCGTCCTGGAACATCGGCCATAGCGCGGCCAGACACCCCAGGCTGACCAAAGCCACGACCCACGACAGGATGGCGGCGGAGGTGCGTGCGTGACGCGGCAAGCCGGACGCGACGATGGCGCCAAGAAACGGCAAGACCAGGATGACGACAAGAAGGAAGCTGATGGACATCGAGGCGGGGCGTCTCTCCTGAATCGCTAGGGGGCGCTTTGCCAACGCTCAAGGTTGGCCAAGGTTCGCTTTGATCTACGGACAGGAGCGGGGTGCGTCAAAGCGACACCAGAGCGCGGCACGTCCGCGCCCAGCAGCTCGGTCGTCGTGCGAGAAGGATCAGGTAATATGGAAAGTTTTCGACCTAACGCCTTGTCTGGCCTCAGTCTTTACCCCGAGTGGCTCCGCAGGTAGGATTCGAACCTACGACCAGCCGATTAACAGTCGGCTGCTCTACCACTGAGCTACTGCGGAACATCTGCTCGGGAGGCGGGCGTATAGCAGCGGCCGTTCCGATCTTGCAATGGGAAAACGAGCCAATCGAAACGATATTTATCGATGATCCCAACGACCCGCGTGTTGCGGCCTATCGCGATATCCGCGAGCGCGATCTGACGGGTCGTCAGGGGCTGTTCATCGCGGAAGGGGAGGTGGTGGTGCGTGGACTGGCGTCGACGGCATCGCGCTGTCGGCCCCTGTCGCTGCTGCTGGCGAAAAAGCGCGTTGCGGCCTTGGGCGATGTCATCACATCTCTGCCGCCCGCGACGCCCGTCTATGTTGCGGGACAAGCCGTGTTGGACCAGATCGCGGGTTTCGAACTGCACCGGGGCATTCTGGCCTTGGGCCAAAAGCCCGAGCCGGTGTCGCTGGACAAAGTGCTGGCTGATATCGGGCCGCAGGACGTGTTCGTCGTGGCCAGCGGGATCGGCAACCACGACAATGTCGGCGGCCTGTTCAGGAACGCCGCCGCGTTCGGCGCCAGGGCGGTGCTGCTTGATCCGACCTGCTGCGACCCCTTTTACCGCAAGGCGATTCGCGTTTCGGTCGGCGCGGTGCTTCGCACGCCGTTCGTCGTCGCCGGCGCGACAGACATTATCGACGCTCTGCAGCAGGCCGGCGTCGAGGTCTTGGCGCTGACGCCTTCGGCGATCGAGCGCCTTTCGGACTACAGGCGCGTCGGACCGGTCGCTCTGATGCTGGGGTCGGAAGGGCCGGGGCTGCCCAGGGATTTGATCGACCGTTGCCGACCGATCGGGATCGCTATGGCGGGCGGGTTCGATTCGCTGAATGTCGCGGCGACGAGTGCGGTCGCGCTACATCACCTGACCACGACTGCGCTTGCTGGAAGCTGAAAACGCGAAGGCCGCCCCGAGGGGCGGCCTTCGTCCGTATCGTCACGATGGAGGCCTGACCGGAACTCACGCAATGCCGTGATATCAATGGCTTGGAGCGTCTTGCCGGGGTCCACACCAGCACTGAAATTCATAGGCTTTTTCGGGTCCAGCCTAACCGGAGATTCCCCGCCCCGCTTAAGCAAAACGCCCCCGGCGTGAACCGAGGGCGTCTGTGGTGGCTGGGAACCCCCAACCCTTACCGATGCGAGGCCGGGCGCTACTCCGGCTGGCTGAGAGGGCGATGGAGCCTCAACCTACCCCTCCCGCCCGGTTGCATGCCCACAGAGCCGGAAAATGGGAGCGCAATGTAGCGTGTCTGCTTTCCACGCCGCTCGCAGACGAATTATGAGTCAGTGACCGGCGATGCGCAAGGTGGAAACGACGGCGCCGAAAATGCGGGATTCTCCAGCAAATACGTCTCAAGGCCCCGCCATTGTTGGTTTCTGGGTCGGCGCCGAACATGATAGATTTCGATATGGCTGAGATCATCCCGTTCCCCGCATCGAAACCTATTGAGGCTGCCATTCAGTACATCAGCCTGGAGGAGATGTTCTCCGTGCTGACGAAGCGAAAAACGCTCGCTCAAATCGGCGCAGAGCGCATTCACGCCGCAGTGCTTGATTGCCTCCGCCAGTTCGACATTCCGAAGCTACGGCACTTCTGGGACAACGTGAGCGACATCGATAGCTACTACGATGGCCCCGAAGGCAGATTCGACTGTGCCGACATTCACCGGATTCTCAACGAGAAGGGTGACGGCCACTACTGCGCCGTCTGAACGCAAGAAAGGCCGCCACCCCGAAGGATGACGGCCCTACATTCAAGCTGCCGTGCGAGCAAGCTCTCTGGCGGCCTTTTCGCTTCCGACGTGACGCCGCCGTTTGAGCACTTCGTTCACCCGGCCGGGGTTCACGTCGAAGCTGGCAGCGATCCTGTTCTGGAACTCTCCCGACCAATGACGAAGCCAGATCAGAACAGCGTCATTGAAGGTGAGGGTACGGCTTGGCGCGTTGTTGTTTGCAGCCATCATATTGATCGGGCTCCTTTGGTCCCGAGAATATGGCTGGCGGCTTGACTAAGGCTCCGAACAAACTCATAACGCGTCCTGTGCACAAAACGAACCGCCAGCCGGTTCATCTAGGGGCCGGGGCTGTCACCCCGGCCTTTCGTCTGTCAGCAGCAAAGCTGCCAACTTGGGAGACATGCCCTAGTTGTGCGATTCGGGCAAGTAATTGTCCCGACTCATGTTTTTTACTTCAGGAACGACGAAAGCCGCCCCGGTCTCCCGGAGCGGCCTTGATAGCGGAGCCGAGGCTCAACGCTTATGTTGTCCAACCCGGATAACAAGACCGCCGTGCGCGGGTCCATATTATCCGATCCGATACCTAGCCCGGTCGCGGCGGCGGCGGACAGTCCAGCCCCCGCATCCCCATGGTGTCGAAGAACCGGCAGAGAGCGTCAGAGACCGTCGGCGACCTGGTCGAGCGGAACCCCATGGCGTAGCCTCCAATAGAAGTAGTCGGGCTTCTTGCCTGTGAGACGGGCAAGCTCGGGGACGACCAGCAGTTGGCCGCGATAGGGTATGCGAACGGTATTCCGCCTGTTTTGGGTCTGCTCCCGACGCGTAGCCCAACGACAGTTATCCGGCGCGTATGGGCCGTCGTTGTCGAGACGGTCGATCGTCAGATCATCGGTGTAACCAGCCGATAGAGCCCAGTCGCGGAACGGAACAAACTCAGCCCATTCGGGGTGGAGAGTGATCCCGCGTCCGCCGTAGCTGGGCCAGTTAGGGTGACGCTCGTTAAGGCACCGCGCTTTCATGAGGTGCCAGATGCGGTTGAGCCGCGTCTTTCGCCCACCATGCCGCGTTTTGAGCGCCGCTAGCGATTCCTTGCGGGCGCAGCCGCAGCTCTTAGAGCGGCCTTGGACAAGGTTCGCGCGGCTGACCTCGCGCTGGGTTCCGCAATCGCATTTGATGAGGACGCGCGGCCCGCCGCCGTGCTCAACGACAACTAGACGGGTGAACCGGGTTCCGGGTAGTAGGGGCTCAGCCATAGTGCGCTCCAGTCGCATGGTGGTTAGGCCCGGATCAGGTGCGGCAAACACCTACCGGGCCGTCCTATTGTAGCGCTGGGCTGGGGGCGGGGCAATCGATCCGCATCCCCACGGCCCTGTGAAAGCGACAGAGGCGCGCCACTGAGGCCCACCCGCGTTCGCCCCAAAGCTCCATGTCGATCTCAAATCTGTCCAGCGCCGCTTCGCTCTCGACGGCGGCGGGGTCCAGCCGGGGCTTCGTCTCAACCGACAGATCGGCAGCGCTCGGGTAAGTCAGCGGCGGGCGTTCCTTGCCGAGACAGCCGGACACAAGCAAGGCGGACCCGGCGATCAGAGGGCACAGCGTCAGGAAGGTCTTTGAGCGCATCGTTCAGTTCCTCTCGTGCAGCGTTGTTGGACAGGGTGTCAGTCAGGCGTTCGACAGCAGCGATTTCCCGCGCGCCTGACGCCTTCGCCTCGGTCTTCTGTGTCTGGACCGCCTGACGGTCCTTCTCGCCCTGTGCGCCCCTGTGGGAGCAGAAGGCGCCGGTCAGGACGAAGGCGGCGATGATGGCGACGATCAGCCAGCCGGTCGGGTTGAGCAACCGGGGGATGGAGCGGAGGAAGGCGAGGGCGATCACAGCCCGACGACCTTCTTGGCTGCCGCCGTGGCAGCAATGCGCGCGTCCAGGCCGTTGACGCCGCCATTGACCCTCAGCGTCACGCCTTTCACGTCATCTCGCAGCGCGGGAGCGATGCAGCCGTGCTTGACGAAGAAGTTGGCTGAGGCCTTGGCGGACGCGATGGGATCAGTCCGCAGAGTGTCGGGATCATGCTCATGGCCGGCTTCGCGATAGTTGGCTCGGCCGGTGATTTGCTTCTCGCCGCCGCCCCTGAACCGCCAGCCGTCGCCGGGCTGGGTGTTGCCCAAGTTCTTCCGCCCCCACTCGCCCCCATAGATGATGTTGGCGATCGCGTTCTGATGCGCCGGCCGGCCGGGGGCGCGTCCGAACTTGCGGGCATCGGCTTCGCTGATCCGGTGCCGGCCGAACATCTTCAGCAGGCCGTCGACGGAATAGTTCAGGTTCTCTTCGCGGGTCGTGAACCCGGCGCTTTCGACGAACATCTGACCCAGCCAGTGGGCCAAGACCAGGCCCGAGAAGCCGTGTGCGGCCGCTGCTGCCTCCAGCGCCTCACGCGTGCCCGCTGTCGCCTTGGGCGCAAACGTGCGGAACCTGTCAGCCGGTATCAGGCCCATGGTCACTCTCCAGATTGTGGGGGTTAGGTTTCGCAGCTAAGGCGAAGCCGTCGCGGCTCGTGCCCGAACTGCGTCAGGCGGCCCGGCTGGGCGAGGACATCAGCGGTCGGCCGCCATTTCGGCCTAGTCGGAAAGCTCCACCGTGTGGCATAAGTGCCGGTGCAGCCCCTGATCAGCTGGTGCTGCAAGCGGCTCGCCTTGTTCCCCCCAACGCACAGGGCGAGCCGCACCTCGGAACCGATCGGAACCGGAGCTGTTAGTTCTGCCGAGTTGTTACGGTGGGCTGCATGATCACTGCGATCTCGAGCTGGCTATGTCGCGAGTTCACCGCGCATGTGCGCAAGGGCATGCAGCTGCGGATCTAAGGAACCCGCAGAACGTGAGCGCATTTCGAGGGAGCACATCTCTCCGAGTGCAAGCGGCCCGGCTTTAGCGCCCCCTATCCCGACAGCCGGGCCGCTCCTTCATCTCCCAGGTGGGTTCGGGTCGCGGGGCCAATAGTAGCCGGCGATGCCCCCCAGCAGGATGTTCAGGCCGCCCATGGCCGCGCTGAACAGTTCCTTGTTGGCCTCGGGCACGGGGAAGAAGGCGAGAGTTCCGAGAGACAGGACGAACCCGCCCAGCGCGATGACGGCCAGAATGGTGCGGGCGTGAATGGTCGGCATCTTCATCTTATCCTCCGACGCGGCTCTGGGCTTCGATCACGGCCTTGAGCTGCCGGATCTCGCCCTCTTGTTGGATCGTCTTGTCGATGGCGGCATCGCGTTCGCTACGGAGCCGGACCACGTCATTGTGAGCCGTTTCCAGCTGGGCGCGCTGATCGGAGATCGTCCGCTCCAGCACCGCTTCCCGGCCCGCCGCCGCCCGTAGCTCAGCCTCAGCCTCGGCCACCCGCTGGCGAAGATCGTTGAGCATGTCTTGCATGCGCTCGATCTCTTCGCGCAGGGCGCCGGTCGTGCCGGTGAACGCCGTGGCCATGGAAGCGATCACGGCGGCTTCCCCGGTCGCTTCGTCCTTTGCAGCAGCTGCCGCTACAGACCGGCGAGACGGGCGGTTGATCAGCGCGGTCAGTACGCCCCCAAGGCCCATGGCCGTGATGATGGCGGCGATCCCACCCGGCGACGTCAACGGCGCCGCGATCTCTTCAGGCATAAGGCGATACTCCACGCCGGGGATTACAGGGGCCGGTCAGTCCCGGCGGAAGTTGATCAGCACGGCGGCGAAGCAGGCTATGAGGCGATCAGTCCGTGCAAACGGAGGCGATCCAGAAGTGCGTTGATAGTCGCCACCTCAGTCCCAGTCACCGCATTTGGAACAGCGGATAGACGCTCGCGGATCACTCGCTGTCCGCCAACCCAATAGCCACCCTGATGTCCCGTCATCAGCACATTCGGCGGACCGTAAAACTCTCCGCCCCAACGATGGACAAACGCCCCGCCCTTCCTATTCACCGCAGTCGAGGCAGCGAACAAACGGTTGACGTTGATGTTGCGCGCCGTGTTGTTTTCACAGGTCAGGCGGATATATCGGACGGCGGTCAGAGAGCTCTCAAAGCGCACCAGCCGCAGCGGCACGGGGCCGCCGTCGTAGCCCGCCGTCAACACCGTCGTCCATGCGGAGCCGTCGCTGCTGAACTCTACTTTAGCCTTGTCGGGCTTGCTTGCATCGCTCTGGAAGTAAACGCCTGCTGCGAAGAAGTCGCCAAGTATAACGACCGCGCCGAGATCGACTGTAAGCACAGCCTGTGTCGCCATGGCCGCTATTGCGCCTGCGCCGTTCGGGCTGAACATGGCTTCCACGGGTGCGAAGCTTTGTGCGCCGCTTTGCGTCACGGCATATCGACCGTTCGCCGCGAATGCGAGTTCGTCGTCTTGATCGCCGACCATCCATTGCATCGTGTAACCGCTGCCGGGGCCAAGACTGCGCTCGGAAGGAGCCTTGGTCCGCATGTCGTCCACATCGACAAAGTTGCGACGGCTGTTCGGCGCAAGGTCGATCACCGCAGGCTTGCCGAAACCGGAGCCCGTCAAACCGCGCGCAGCGAACCCAGTGACGTGGTTCCCGCCAGACTTGTCGGTCAGCCTGATCTGCGTCCCGTCATAGGCGGGATTGAGCCGAGCGGTCGTCCAGTCCCAGCACTTGACGTCGATCCAGTTGAGGCCACCGTCGCAGATCAGGTTGATCCCCGAGCGCGCATTCGCGCCGGTCTGGAACGAAAGCGTCAGGCGGTTGGACGAAACCTCGCCCGTTCCGTTGACCAGCAGGCGGCAGTTTTCCACGCCGTCGTAGATTTTTCCCCGGAGCCAATTCTCATTGACGTAGCCTTGGCCGTTCGAGATCAGGTCGAGCGGATAATCGATCTCTCCTACCTCGAATTCGCCTTCCACCCAAGCCACACCCTTGGCCAGATCGCTGGAATGGATGAGAATGCCCTTCGACCCCGGTTGACGATTGCCGCGAAGACCGACGCTGAAGCGCGTTTTGCGTTCGTTGCGGCCAAAGAATGTGGTGGACTTCTGGTCGTTGATCTCAAAGAACGGGCCGGTCTGGCCCGGCTGCATGGCACGGATTTCAGCAAACAGGCCGCCTCCCGCTTCAAGCTCAACCCCGCCGTCAGCACTAGTCGGCCAGAGTTCGGCGGCGATTGTTGATCGGCCGAAGTCCAGGACCACGCCTTGAGGGATGCGGATACGGCCGGTGAAATGGTGCTTCGATCCGGGAACCGAGCCGATCACACCTCCACCCTTTGCAGCGCAAAATGCAATCGCGCCTAGAATGGAGGACCGGTCATCGACGCCGGGCAGCCCCTTCGCGCCAAACTGCTGCAGTGTCACCCCAACGCCATCGGGCGTGACTTCCCACCACTGTCCGCCGGCCGACTGAAACTTGCCCGCGTGAGCTGGCTCGCTCACGACTCGCTTGTAGAGTCCGCCTCCGCCATCGCCCGGAGCGGCATAGCCCGTTGTGCGGACAGCGGCGAACTCGGGACCGATGGTCATCGACTGCGCTTGCTGGCGCGTGCCGATCAGATCCGTCGTGCCGCCGGGATCGCCCTTCAGCGCCTGCGGCCCTTGCCAGCCGGCATCCGTCTTGAACCATTCCAGCGGAGCGTAAGGATCGCTGACATCCCGGTAGAAGCTGCCCGCGATACCCGCTGTTGCATCAGGCGGACCTTCACCGAACAACGGGCGCACCGCATCTCGCGCTGCCTGGGCCGCGGCGACCAAGGGCGTAAGGAGCTCCGAACCCGCGACCTTCACCACGGGTTGATTGTTCACGATCTTGACGATTGCATCGGCCATTATTGGGTTGCTCCGCCCTTGATGATGAATGCGCCTTCCAGCCAGCGGGTCTTGGGGAAGCCGCCGCCGGTGATGTGAAGGTCGTAGACGAGCCGAACGTCGTCGCCCGGCTTGCCGGCGTTCAACAGCAGGCCTTCAGCGGTCGTCTCATTGATGCGGATTTGCACGGTCGAGACCGTGGTATCGTCGATCGTGGCCACGGACACCGACAGGCCCTCTGCGTTCGCGGCGGCATTGGCGAGGGCGATCAGCGGAGAGCCCGGCGCGTCGCGATACAGCCGGACCTGCATGGCCATCGTGGCGCCGGTGAAATCCAGACCTTCGAAATCGATCTGATAGACGAACGGCGTCCATCGCTGAACCGTGAGGTCCAGCCGTCCTGGTGTGATCATGTTGGGATGCCCTCTTAGGCGACTTGTTGTTCGTAGATCGGGGTGTTGCCGCCGCCGCCCCAGCCGGGCGGGGGAGGGGGCGAGCTTGGGAAACCGCCCGAACCATCGGACGTGGCCTGCCAACCGACGAAGATCCACGAGCCCGTCGTCATGTGCGTGGTTGCGGGATAGGCCTCGACCTCATAGCCAGCGCCAGCCTTCCAGAAGACGCCATATTGGGTCGAGTTGGACAGCCCCGTGATGGATCCTGCGGGGAAGCTGACAGCCGCGCCAGAGCCTTCCACGACGCCGGTGAAGGCCGTGGAGATGGTGATAGATGAAGCATCGCTAGAGAAGGGATAGTCGATGCTCTGGCTGACCAGGCGCCTGGCGGCAGGCCCAGGTGACACGGCGTATGACCCAACCGTCACCGGCCCCAGCACCAGCCGATCCGAGACGTTGTTTCCGCGTCGATAGCTGACCGCGCCCTCATAGGCGGTGCCTTGGGTAATCGGGCCGCCGACCTCTTTGCGTTCGACGGCTGGCCCCTCGACCCCAGCGCCGGCCCAGAGACGAGGCGGATCATCGACGGGCCGGAACTCGAAGATCACGCTCTCGGCTGTGGCGTTTTCACATGCGCCAGTGAAGGCGATGATCGGGATGGAGCTTCCGTTCTCGACAAGGGTTTCGGCGGCGAGCGTCCAGTCTCCGACATCAGGAGGAGACACATAGCGCGGATCAATCGGCGCGATGATCTGCGGCTCTGGCGGCGTCGGATTTTGACCCAGCGCAAACGGATATTTAGCGTCGGTCTCGCTAACGAAAGACACCCG
The DNA here is from genome assembly GCF_044807075.1 of Brevundimonas vesicularis. Taxonomy (GTDB): domain Bacteria; phylum Pseudomonadota; class Alphaproteobacteria; order Caulobacterales; family Caulobacteraceae; genus Brevundimonas; species Brevundimonas vesicularis_G. The sequence continues at coordinate 2,704,311 of NZ_CP085234.1, read as the reverse complement.
AACCACGCCCGTCGCCGGATCATAGTCGGTGTTCAGGCACAGGCACTTCAGCCCGTTCAGGACGAACCCGGCCTCCGTGATGGTGAAGGCGTCGCCCGGCCGGATGCGTTGCAGGTGCGGCTTCAGCGGGATCACGCCCGCGATGCCCTCGCGCGTGTTGGCGATCTGGAGCGCTGCGAGCTGGGCGGCCTGAACCGCGCTGGTCACATAGGGATAGTCGATCCCGCTCGGGCGAACGCCGCCGTCCTCGTCGCGATAGGCCTGGGCGGTCACCTCCTGGTCGAGCGCCGTCATCTGCCAGCGATGCGGCTCGCTCCAGAACCGGGGCCGCAGGGTGTTGATCCGGTCGATGCGGCTGGCGGCCGTGTCGATCTCCAGCGGCCCGGCCGTGTCATAGGCCGAGATGGTGACGATGCTGGTGCGCGGCGCGGCGCGCTGGATGCAGCTGATCTTGCCGGCGCGCTGGGCGTAGATGGCGCCGCCCGCTTGCAGGAAGCCGGTCAGCACCTGGTGCTTGTCGTCGTCCGTGGTCGGATAGGCTGCGCAGGTCCAACCGTTGATGTCGGCGATGTTCGCGGCGGCGACGAAGGCCGGCACATCGATGCCTGACAGCTTCGCGCCGATGCCGCCGACCTGATAATCGATCTGCGGCGCGCCCTTGCCTGTCGGGCCTTCCCAGAGACCCAGCGCCCACTTCAGCGCCCACAGGATCGGGTTGGCGGAATAGGTCCAGGTCGCCGGGTTAGACAGGCGATGCGAGCCGGAGCCGCCCGGATAGGTGCTGTCGAGACGCGGGTCATAGACCTTCAGTCCGCGCAGCGTGATCAGAGGCTTGATCTCACCCGTCGGGAAGGCGGTCCCCTTCGAGTTCTCGCCCATGACGATCATGTAGCAAGCCTTGCCCGACAGCTTGTGCGCCGAGGTCCAGCCGGGAAGGGTCGCGCCGTTCTTGAGCCCCGTCGGCGAGGTGATGGCGGTATCGGGCTGCGTGCCCAGCTTGTTCTTGTACCAGAGCTCGCCGGCATACTGGCTGCTGATGGCCTTGCCTGATCCGTCGAAGGCTACGGTCTCGTCGTCGGCCATGAAGCCTTCGAAGCCGTCGATCGGCCCGGCGCCTGAGATCACCGACGGGATGCCGTAGTACATCAGGTCGGGGCCGAAGGTCTTCCGGTAGACGGCTGAGCCGGGAACGCCGATGCGCCCGGCGGCGAACGGGATTGGGCCGTCAGGGTCTAGCGTCCATTCAAACGTCCGACCCGCCACGCCGACCTTGGGCTGGAAGATCGACATCGCCGCCGAGATGGCGAAGTTCATCAGGACATTGCCCGCGATGCTGGTCAGGGTCGCGCCAATCCCGGCCGATGCGGCAGCGCTGGCACCCGCAGCAACAGCGGCCGGGGCAGCAGCGGCAACAGCAGACGCGGCGGCGGGCAGGAGGAACGGCATTCAGACCCTCCAGGCGCAAACGAACAGGTGAGGGATCATCGGCTCGATCAGGCCCGAGCCAGGGTTCAGCCCCAGCACCCGGCCGTTATCGAGCGCCACGGCGAGTGAGCAGCCGAAGCCGTCTCCGTCTTCAGAGGGCATGGCGATGATGTCGCCGGGCAAGGCGGCGGCCGGCGGCACGCGGTCCAGCCCGGTCGCATCCATCAGGGCGATCAAGTCCTTGAAGCCAAGGCGACGGATGTATTTCAGGGCGCCGGCGAAAGTCTTGTGCCGCGTGCCGTTCAGCAGCTTCGCCGATCGGCCCATCTTGCCCATCGCGTGGGCCGCCAGCTTGCCGCAGTCGCGCTTGCCCGGCTCGACAGCCTTGAAGGCAAAGCGGTCCATGCAGGCCTGCGTCGCAGCCTGGCGCTTCATCATGGGATGCATGGATCGCCCTACTTGGAGAAAGGCACGAAGGTGTTGAGCAGGCGCTTGAACAGGCCAGGATTCTCCGGCCGGCTGCGCCACTCGTTCTTGCGGGCGACGCCGTCGACGTAGGACAGGCCCATTTCGCCGGGCCAGATTCGCTGATGCGTCGCGTGGTTCAGGCGCCAGTCCGCGTTCGGCTCAAGCTGGCGTTCGGCCTGGGTGCCGCACTCCAGCGTCAGTAGCCAGCTATCGCCGACCTGAAACCGGGGCTTGTCGATCTCGCCGTCAAACTTCAGCTCGGGCGCACCGATCAGCAGGCCGGTTGTCTGGTCAACCGCGCCCTCCCACCACTGAACCCGCGTGCCCTGCGTCGACGGAGCGGCGAGGGCGGCGGCGGCGGCGTCCGAGACCGGCAGGATGCCGATGTCGATCCGTGTCGTCTGGGCCTCCGAGCCGTCCTTGATGGACCCGACGGTGTCGAGCGAGCCATAGACCGGGTGATGTCCGACATAGGCCTCCGGACCATCGCCCTCGCCGGCGTCGAAGAAGACGAACCCGCCATCGGTCAGGCAGATCGCGCCCCCGGCCATATCGAACCGCACCAGAGTCGCCTTGACGAAAGCGGGCTGCTGATAGGCGGCGATCAGGTTCGCGTCCATCAGCGCTCCCTCACCGTGAACTGCAGCCCGACCAAGCGATCGACGCCGACTGACCATTCGCCCAGATCGCGGACGAAGCCCTCGATCATCGGCTGGGCGATCTCGACCACGTCGTTATCCGCCGGCGGGAAGCGCAGCATCGTGCGAAGAAGGACGGTCGCTGCCCCGCCCGAGGCCGTCACGCTGGCCTTCGCGCGATAGAGGAATCGGCGGCCTTGGGTGATGACCGAAAGGAACTGGCCCTTGCGGATGACATAGCCGTTCGTCAGGCCGTCGATCACCAGAGCGGATCCGGACTGACCGGCGCCGTTCACCCGAGGCGTCCCAGGCGCGCCGGTGTCGAAGCCGGGCTGATGCACCTTCATCACGACCGTGTCGCCCTCGGCCATCAGGTCGTCCCAATCCATCGACGTGACGTAGCGCATCGGCGGCATCTGGAAGGTCAAGGCGTAGCGACTGCCCTTGCGCAGAAGCTCCTGCTCTCCGTCACCGAAGGCCGGGGCCAGGATGTTCTTCGCCGTGATCATGGCGATGCCCATGTTGGCGGGCGCCGGATCGGTCGGCAGGACCAGGACGGCCATCAGCGACGACGTCCCAGCGTGTAGCGGTCAGTCCGCGCCATGTCGGAGGGGACGGCCTTGCGGGCGGCAGAGAAGGTGGCGGCCGATTGCGGGGCTGTGACCTCCCTGACTTTGACGTCGAAGTATTGGGACGGTTCAACTTGGATCACTTGGGAGCCTCCCGACGCCGGCGCGCCTCCCATGCCACCCGCCATCCCACCCATGGCCCTGACGGCGTGCGCAGGGATCACAGACGTGCCCGCCGACAGGTTCGCCAGAACTTCGCCTTGGTGGACGTAGGCGAGGCCGCCCTTGGTGATCGAGCCGCCCGAGGCGAAGCCGGGGACGCCTTTGCTGAACAAGCTGGCGATCGAGGAGAGGATGTTGCCGCCGCCGCCGCCGCCGCCCTTGCCGCCCTTCATGAGGATGTCGAACAGGTCGTCAGACAGATTGTCGAGCATACGGCTGGTGAAGCGGTCAGCCAGGCTTTCGAACAGGCCGCCGATGTCCCCATCCATCGCCGCGCGCAGCCCGTCAGTAAAGGAGCGCCGGAACTCTTCTCGCAGTCGCCCTTCACGGTCAGCGGAGCCAATCTCGTCGGCCTCGCTGGTGGCGACCGACTTAGCGGCGGCGAGGTCTGCGGCGGTGATCAAGCCCACCTTGTCGCGCAGCAGATCGTTAGTGCGTTCGGCGATGTAGAGCTCGCGCTCGCGGGCCTCGATCGACTTGGGGTTGCCTGTCAGGCGGGCGATTTCGGCCTCGTATCGAACCCGGTCCAGAGCCTCGCTGGCATTGGCCCGCTGAGCGTCGACGGCCATGTCGAGCCAGCGCTTTCCTTCTTCGCGAGCGGCGTTGAGGCCGGCCTGCGCCGCCTGTGCGCGAGCCACAGCGTCGACTTGCGCTTCCGCCAGCGCCTTGGCGTTCTGGAAGCCGGCGCGCTCGTACTGCTGCGTCAGCGTTAGGGCCGTCAGCTTGCGTTGCGCGGCCGCAGTATCTTGATCGCGGCCTTGGGCACGCAGAACTTCAATCTGCCCCTGTAGCGAAAGTATTTCGCGCTGAGCCGCCAGTTCCGCCTGCGACGGGCCAGATGAGCGACCCCCGCCCGACCGCGACCGCCGAGGCGCGCGAGGTGCGCGCGGCTCATATCCGCGCACCGGACGTGCAAGAGCCCCGCGCTCCCGCGCTAGCATCGGATCATCGTCGCTTGATCCAAGATCAGGGATGGGAATGCCGCCGCT